>DFYJ01000020.1:0-59969 GCA_002383325.1 Candidatus Aminicenantes bacterium UBA4085 | reverse complement strand
CGCCGCCGATGAGCTGGACGTCGAAGTGCCGCATTCCCAGGACGCGGCGCGACGTCTCGCGGACGACGGCGAAGGCCTCGGGCAGCAGGTCGTCCAGGGAAGCGCCCCCTTCCAGGCGGGAGCGGAAATCGGCCGTCTTGGCCCTCAGGGCTTCATCGGACAGGGCCTGCAAGGCCGGCTCGAACGCGGCGGCGGCCGGCACGACCGGAAGAAGCCTCTTCAGGGCCCGATCGTTGTCCGTGCCGAATATCTTGTTGAAAAGACGCTTGACCATTGTCCATATTTAGCAGAAAGGCGGCCGAGTTGTCAATTTTAAGGTCGGCCGGGTGGGCCCGGCCGTCGGCGCCAAAAATCCGTTGCACACGGTTGCCTCTTGTGCTATCTTGTTCGTCACTTTATTTTTAGGACGTCCCGGAGGAAGGATTCTCATGAGCAAAAACGGCAGCCATCTCTTCACCTCGGAGTCGGTGACCAACGGCCACCCCGACAAAGTCTGCGACCAGGTTTCCGACGCCATCCTGGACGACCTGCTGGCCCAGGACCCCAACAGCCGCGTGGCTTGCGAGACGCTGGCCACGACCGGCATGGTCCTCATCGCCGGCGAGATCACCACCCTCGGATACTGCGATTTCCAGAAGGTGGTCCGCGAAACCGTCCGCGAGATCGGATACACCAGGGCTCATTACGGCTTCGACCACGAAACCTGCTGCGTTTTGTCCTCCATTCACGAGCAGTCGCCCGACATCGCCATGGGCGTCGACGAGAGCAAGGGCCACGAGCAAGGGGCGGGCGATCAGGGCCTGATGTTCGGCTTCGCCTGCCGCGAGACGCCCGAGCTGATGCCCCTGCCCATCCTTCTGGCCCACAAGCTCGTCCGGCGCCTGAGCGACGTCCGCCGCCAGGATATCCTCAAATACCTGCGGCCGGACGGCAAGTCCCAGGTGACCGTGGAGTACGATGGCGACGTCCCGCGCCGGATCGAGGCCGTGGTCATCGCCGCCCAGCACGACGCCGAGGTCCGGATGGAGGACCTGCGGCACGACGTCCGCCGCCTGATCATCGACGAGATCATCCCGGCTTCGATGGTCGACAAGGGGACCAAGATCTTCATCAACGGCACCGGCCGCTTCGAGCAGGGAGGCCCCATCGCCGATACCGGACTGACCGGGCGCAAGATCATCGTCGACACCTACGGCGGCGTCGGCAGCCACGGCGGCGGCTGCTTCTCCGGCAAGGATCCTTCCAAGGTCGACCGCTCCGGCTCCTATATGGCCCGCTACGTGGCCAAGAACGTCGTCGCCGCCGGCTTGGCCGACAAGGTCGAGATCCAGGTCGCCTACGCCATCGGGATCGCCGAGCCCGTCTCCCTGATGCTCGACACGTTCGGCACCGCCAAGGTGTCCGAAGACAAGATCAAGGAGCTCATCCGGGCCCACTTCCCGCTGACGCCCAAGGGCATGATCAAGCACCTCGAATTGAAGCGGCCCATCTACCGCAAGACCGCCGCCTTCGGCCACTTCGGCCGGACCGAGCCCGAGTTCACCTGGGAGCGGACCGACCTGGCCCCCGTCCTCAAGCGCGAGGCCGGCCTTTAAGGCAGCCCCCGGCGCCCTGCGGCAGGACAACAAGGAGTTCTCGCATGGAATACGACGTCAAGGACCTGAAGCTGGCCGATAAGGGCCGGTTGCGGATGGAATGGTCGGCCCGGTTCATGCCCGTTCTGCGGTCCATCAAGGCCCGCTTCGCCAAGGATAAGCCCCTCAAGGGCATCCGCATCGCGGCCTGCCTCCACGTGACGACCGAGACGGGCAACCTCATCGAAACCCTGGTCGCGGGCGGGGCCGACGTCCGGCTGACCGCCTCCAACCCGCTCAGCACCCAGGACGACCTGGCCGCTACCCTGGTCAAGCATCATAAAGTCCCCGTCTTCGCCGTCAAGGGCGAGGATCACAAGACCTATTACAAGCACATCCATCAGTCGCTGGGTCACGCCCCCCACATCACCATGGACGATGGGGCCGACCTGGTGACCATCCTCCACACCAAGCGGCAGGAGCTTCTCAAGCACATCATCGGCGGCACCGAGGAGACGACCACGGGGGTCATCCGGCTGAAAAGCATGGCCAAGCAGGGCATCCTGCGCTACCCGATCGTCGCCGTCAACGACGCCGAGACCAAGCACTTCTTCGACAACCGCTACGGCACCGGCCAGAGCACCCTCGACGGCATCCTGCGCGCCACCAATGTCCTGCTGGCCGGCCAGAACTTCGTCATCGCCGGCTACGGCTGGTGCGGGCGAGGCCTGGCCATGCGGGCCCAGGGCGCGGGCGCCCGGGTCGTCGTCACCGAGGTCAACCCGGTCAAGGCCATCGAAGCCATCATGGACGGCTATGACGTCCTGCCCATGGACGAGGCGGCCAAGATCGGCGACATCTTCGTCACCGTCACCGGCAACAAGTCGGTCATCGCCGCCCGCCACTTCAAGGCCATGAAGGACGGAGCCGTGGTGGCCAACTCCGGGCACTTCAATGTCGAGGTCGATCTGCAGTCTCTGGAAGCCCTGGCCAAGGCCAAACGCCAGGTCCGTGACTTCGTCATGGAATACACTCTGCCCAGCCGCCGCAAGGTCTTTGTCCTGGGCGAAGGCCGGCTGATCAACCTGGCCGCGGCCGAGGGACACCCGGCCATGGTCATGGATATGAGCTTCGCCAACCAGGCTCTGGCCGTCCTCCACCTGGTCAGGCACGCGGCCAAGCTGGCCAAGGCCGTCTACTCCGTGCCCAAGGAGATCGATGCCGAGATCGCCCGGCTCAAGCTGGCTACGATGGGCATTAGGATCGACAAGCTGACGCCGGAGCAGAAGAAGTACCTAGCCGAGTGGCAGGAAGGGACCTGAATACTCTCGATCGAGTAGCTTAAGCAGGCTCTCAATTTTGTTTTTCAATTCTTCTGACTTAGCCTGCGGTTTTATTCTTAAAAGAATTCCTTTTGATAATTGGAAATCACTATTCCTAAAATATGCCTCGGCTAAATTAAACTGTAGATTTAAATCTTGAGGCAATTGAAGAAGGGCTTGTTTGTGAAGAGCGATAGCCTCTTCAGTCCGCCCTTTCTGGATATAGATGAGTGCTTTATCGTTTAACGCTTGGGCGGAAATTGGGTTCTTTATTAACGCATTCTCTAAATATTCTAAAGATGAATCATAATCACCTTTTTTAAAGTAAATTTCGGCTAAATTAATTGCTGAATTTGGGTTTGAATCTATTGCAATCGCTTTTTTAAAACTGCTCTCGGCTTCAAATTCTTTGCCGATTTCCTTATAACAAACGCCTAAATTGTTATATGCCTCAGAATAATTCGGATTTATTTCGATGCACCTGTTAAAAGTATAAATCGCATCATTAAAATTACGTAATGTCATATATGCGTAACCAAGCGTATTGTAAGCTTCTATCATTCTGGGATCGAGATTAATCGCTTCTTTAGAAAAAGTAATGGATCGTTCCACAAGACCATATTTTATGCTTAGTAGCGCTTTCTCCAACTCGGCTTGTGCGGGTGTTTCTTGATGAGGCTTCGTTTTGGTCGTGGCGCATCCAGTAAAAACTGCGATCAAGAATATGTAAAGTACGGTTTTTTTCAATTTCAGCCTCCAAAAAAGCTTATTTAGAGAAAAGCTCTTATCCGGATGCGAAGCCAATTCTCATAAATGACGCATTAATCTTCAATAAACGTCTTACTAATCTTAGGTTAAAGATAATTAACCTTAACATGACGTATATAGTGAGTCAATTCAAAATCGTCCGATATAAATAAATGAAATTCGTTACTCGTCCTTGAGGACGCGGGCCATCAGGTCGGCCAGGGCGCGGCGCGGATCCTTGCCGCGGTACAGCACGGCATAGACCTGTTCGATAATCGGCACCTCGACCCCTTCCCGACGGGCCAGATGGTAGGCCGAGACCGTGGTTGGCAGGCCCTCGGCCACGGCCTTCATCTCGCCGACGATGTCGCCCAGCCGGCGGCCGGCTCCCAGCTCCAGCCCGACCCTGCGGTTGCGGCTGAGGTGCCCCGTGCAGGTCAGGACGAGATCGCCCATCCCGGCCAACCCGGCGAACGTCCCGGGCTTGGCTCCCAGCCGCTGGCCGAGCCTGGCGATCTCGGCCAGCCCGCGGGTCAGCAGGGAGGCGCGGGCGTTATGGCCGAAGCCGAGCCCGTCGGATATCCCTGCCGCGACGGCGATGACGTTCTTGAGGGCTCCAGCCAGTTCCACACCGATCACATCCCGGCTGGCGTAGACGCGCAGGCTCGGGCCGGAGATCAGCCGCTGCCAGCGCCGGGCCCAGTCGGCTTCGGACGAGGCCAGGACCAGGGCCGTGGGATGGCCCTCGGCGACTTCGCGGGAGAAGCTGGGCCCGGACAGGACGGCCAGAGTCCGCGGTCCAGGGGGAAAGAGCTCG
Organism: Candidatus Aminicenantes bacterium UBA4085; assembly: GCA_002383325.1. Lineage (GTDB taxonomy): Bacteria > Acidobacteriota > Aminicenantia > Aminicenantales > UBA4085 > UBA4085. The sequence goes on along the minus strand of DFYJ01000020.1, from coordinate 55,509 downwards.
GCCATCAGCTCCGTCATCCGTTTGAGGGTCGACTTCTCGATGCCCTTGGTCAAGCTGACCACGGCCTGCTCAGGGGCCAGGCATCCGGCCAGACGGCCGTAGATCTTCCGGCAATGCTGCGAAGGAACGGCCACGAAGACGGACGATGCGCCGTCCACGGCCTCCGTCGGATCATCGTGGATCGTGACGGCGGCCGGGAACTCGCAGCCGGGCAGGAAGACGGAATTCTCCCGGTCGCGGCGGGCCGCCTCGAAGATCTCGGGCTCCCGGATCCAGAGACGGGTCGGAAGGCCGAGACGGCCGAGGTGGATGGCGAAGGCCGAGCCCCAGGCTCCACCGCCGATAACGCAGGCCTTCATCCCCGGCCTCCCGCCTTGGCCCCCAGCTTCGGCTCCTGCCCGGCCAGAAGCCGGCGGATATTGGCGGCATGGCGAAGGAGGATGAGCAGAACGATCGGAAGGCTGGCGAGGGCGACGATCCGGTCCGGCCCGAAGGCTCCCACGAAAGCGGGGAAGGCGGCGGCGGCCAGGATGGAGCCCAACGAGACAAAGCGGAAGGCGGCCGTCACGGCCAGGAAGACGCCCAGCGCCGCCGCGGTCGGCAGGGGGGCCAGGACGATCATCGCACCGGCGGCGGCGGCCACGCCTTTGCCGCCGCGGAAGCCGATGAAGACCGGATAGCAGTGGCCCAGGACGGCCAGCGATCCGGCCAGGGCGGCGTAAACAGGATCGGCGAACCAGCGCAGGGCCAGCCAAGCCGGAGCGGCCCCCTTGAGGATATCCAAGAAGGCGACGACCAAGGCCGTGGCCCATCCGCTGGCCCGTATGACATTGGTGGCCCCGGTGCCGCCGCTGCCCTGCGAGCGGACGTCGCGGCCGCTGCGCAGGCGGACGGCCACATAGCCGGTGGGGAAGGCTCCCAGCAAATAGCTTGCCGCGGCCAAGACCAGGCGGGAGACGATCGGGCTCATGCCAGGGGGAACTCCTCGACGATCCTATAGACGGCTCCGGTCGGCTGCAGCCGGCTCTCGAACAGGGTCACCTTGGCGGCGGTCATCTGGCCGAAATCGGAGTACTTGTGGCGATCCATCTCGTCCAGGACATCATGCAGCCGGAGGGCCGTACGGACCCGGCCCAGGGTCAGATGGGGATGGAAAGGGTGGCTCTCCGTGATGAACGACAGCCGGCCCATGGCGAAGTCGATCTCGCGGTGTAGGTTCATCAGGGTCGGCTGCTCGAAAATGCCGGCCCACAGCACCCGGATGAACTTGGAGTTGGATGGAAAGACGCCGGTTCCCTTCAGGACCAGCGGAAAGCGGCCGGCGGGGGCGGTGATGGAGGCGACAGCCCGGCGCACTTCGGCCGCCTTGGCCTCGGAGATCTCGCCCAGGAACTTGAGCGTCAAGTGGAGGCCCTCGGGGCCCGACCAGCTGACGTCGCGGTCGTTGATCTTACGAAGTCTGCGAATGAAGTCCGCCAGGGTAGCCTTGATGGCCGGGTCGAGGTCGATGGCGATGAAGGCGCGCATGGCGTGACACTCCTTAGGCGGTTCCCCGCAGCCGCAAGCGGAGCATGTCGAGGGCCCGCTGGCTGGATTGCATCTTGACCGAATCCCGGCGGCCGCTGAAAACCCACCGCTCGGCCGTCACCCCCTCGGGGCCGGCCAGCGCGATGTAGACGAGTCCGACCGGCTTGTCCGACGTTCCTCCGCCCGGTCCGGCGATTCCCGTCAGGGCCAGGCCCCAATCCGAGCCCATGCGGGCCCTGGCTCCGGAAGCCATGGCTCGGGCTGCTTCCTCACTGACCGCCCCGCGGCTTTCGATCAGAGCCGGGTCCACTCCCAGATCACGAACCTTGGCCTCGTTGCCGTAGGTCACGTACCCGCCCAGGAAGACCCTGGAGCTTCCGGGCACATTGGTCAACCGGTGAGCGAGCAGCCCGCCCGTGCACGATTCGGCCGTGGCCAGGGTCGATCCCGCGTCCCGGAGCAGCCCGACGACGACGGCTTCCAGATCATCTCCGTCGCCCCCGTAGACCGCCGCACCCAGCCGCTCGCGGAGATGGCCCGCCAAATCCTCGAGAAGGACGGGGGAGACTGCGGCCAGATGGAGATCGACCCGTCCCGGCGAGGCGAGGACCGTCAGAACGCGATCCTCCGATTCCGGGTAGAGATCTTCGATCCTCGACTCGAGCTCGGATTCGGTCAGCCCGGTTGAGCGGATCACCGTCCGCACAAGGCCCGGGCGGGCCCAGCCGGAGAGGCGGGGGAGGACGCCGGATTCGAAGACGCTCTTCATCTCGTTGGGCGGGCCGGGCAGGAGGACGAGACTCCTGTTGCCGGCTTCAATCCATTGGCCTGGAGCGGTGCCTTCGGCGTTGGCCAGGATCTCGGCTCCCTCCACGATCCAGGCTTGGCGGCGGTTGGGCTCGGGCATCGGCCGGCCGCGCAGGCGGAAGCGGCCCTCGATCGAGGCTAAAATTTCGGGGCGGAAGACCAGGGCCCGGCCCAGGGCGGAGGCGGCCGCTTCCCGGGTCAGGTCGTCCCCGGTCGGGCCCAGCCCCCCTCCGACCAGGGTCAGATCGGCGAAATCCAGAGCTTGTCTCAGGCTGGCCTCCAAGCCGGGACCCTGATCGCCGACGATGGTCCTCCTCGTGACCGGGAGGCCCAGCTCGTCCAGACGCTCGGTCAGATAGAGGGAATTGGTGTCCTTGAAGCGCGTCGAGAGAAGCTCGGTGCCGACGGCGATGATCTCGATGTTCATAGCAGGGCCAGAATGACCTGGAGGAAACCGAGTGAGACGAGCCCCGCCGCCATGTCGTCGGCCATGATGCCCCAGCCTGAGGGCAGGGATTCGATTTTCCTGATGCCCAGGGGCTTGAAGATGTCGAAGAGACGGAAGAGAAGGAAGCCGGCCAGGATGGGGAGCCAGGAGGCGGGAGCCAGGAGAAGGGCCGCCCACTGACCGGCCACCTCATCGATGACGATGGGCCGGGGGTCCTTCAGGCCGAAAGAGCGGGCGGCGGAGGAGGAGACGGCTACGCCCAGGAGGAAGGTCCCGGCGACGATGGCTATTCTTGCGAAGAGAGGCAGCCGGACGAGAAGGAAGGCGTGGATCAGGGCCGCCAGGAGGCTGGCCAAGGTGCCGGGAGCCAAGGGAAAGAACCCGGTCCCCAGGAACGTGGCGGCGATGCGGCTTATGTCCATTCCCATCCTTGGATCTTGAGACGTAGCACGGCGCCCGGCGCTTAGCGGGTAGGCCTCTTGGCGGCGATCCGACCGTGCAGATCATACACGTCCGAATGGGTGATTTCAACCTCGACCAGGGGATCTTCGGAAGGCGTCCAGGAAGACGGCCGCCTCACGAGGACAACGCCGTCCACTTCGGGCGCCTGCCCGCGGGTCCGGCCCACCAGGAGGCCCGGTCCGGAAGACCAGGGGCCTTCGACGAGCGCTTCAACGGTCCGTCCGACCAGGCGGGCCGTGGCGGCGGCTGAGATGCCGGCCTGGAGCTCGAGAATGCTCTCGAGCCGGCGCTTTTTGACGGGCGCCGGCACCGGGTTCCCCAGGGCCCAGGCCCGGGTGCCCGCCTCACGCGAGTAGGTAAACACGCCCAGATGGTCGAAGGCGGCGTCGCGGACGAAGGACCGCAAGAGGTCGAACTCTCGGCGACCCTCACCGGGGAAGCCGACGATGAGCGAGGTGCGTATCGAGACGCCCGGCAGGCGGCGGCGGATTCGCTCGATCTTCCTCAGGGCCCTCTCGGCCGGGAAGGTCCGCCCCATCTTTCTGACGATCTCCGGCGCGGCGTGCTGGAAGGGGATGTCCAGGTAGCGGCAGATCCGGGGCAGAGCCATGGCTTCCAGAAGCTCGTCGTCGATTTCCTCGGGGTAGCCGTAGAGGAAGCGGATCCAGGCCAGGTCCTCGATCCGGTTCAGGCGCCGAAGAAGGGCAGCCAGCCCTCCCCGAAGGCCGCGGTCACGGCCGAAGTACGTGGTATCCTGGGAGACGAGGATGATCTCGCGCACACCCCGTGCGGCCAGGCTCTCGGCCTCCTGCACGATGGACGCGGGCGTTCGGGAGCGGTACGGGCCCTTGATCCCCGGAATGGCGCAGAAGGCGCAGGCGTGCGAGCAGCCTTCGGAGACCTTGAGATAGGCCCAGGCGGGAGGCGTCGAGAGCAGGCGCGGGGATTCGGAGCCGCCCAGGAAGGCGCGGCGGCCGGGGCGAAAAGGCTCGGCCCGGACCGCGGCCGCGATCTTGTCGAAATCGGCCACACCGAGCCAGGCGTCCACGCCCGGGAAAAGGCGCCGCAGGTCATCCCCGAATCTTTGGACACAGCAGCCGGCCGCGATCACCCGGCCGCCCCTGCGGGCCTTCCTCTCCAGGGCCTCGGCAATGGCGGACTCGGCCTCTGCCCGGGAGAGGCCGAGAAAGCCGCAAGTATTGAGGACGACGACATCGGCCCTCTCGGGATCGGGGACCGGCCGGTAGCCGGTCCGGGCCAGCAGGCCGAGCATGATCTCGCTGTCGACCAGGTTCTTGGCGCAGCCGAAGGTGATCAGGGCGACGGTGCCGCCCGGGACCGCCGGGGCCGGGGCGCTCAAGGGTAAATCCGGTAGAGAAGGCGCGGGAAGGGGATGGTCTCGCGGATATGGCGGATGCCGCACATCCAGGAGACAACCCGCTCCACACCCAGTCCGAAACCGGAGTGGGGGCAGGAGCCGAACTTGCGCAGGTCGATGTACCACTGGTAGGCTTCGCGGGGCAGGTTGTGCTCGCGGATCCGCCGCTCCAGGAGCTCCAGGTCGTGGATGCGCTGGCCGCCGCCGATGATCTCGCCGTAGCCCTCGGGAGCCATGAAATCCACCCCCAGGGCCAGGTCGGGCCGGGCCTCGTCCGGCTGCATGTAGAAGGCCTTGATGGCGGCCGGGAAGTGGGTGATCAGAACGGGGTTGGCCGAGAGGCCCGAGAGGATCGTCTCCTCGGGAGCGCCGAAGTCGTCGCCGTAGACCATGGCCGAACCCTTCTCCTGCAGCCGGGGCACAATCTCGTCGTAGGTGAAACGGGGAAAAGGCCCGGCCACCGCCCCGAGCAGCTTGGGGTCGCGCTCCAGGACCTCCAACTCGGACCGGCGTCGAGCCAGTACCCGCTCGATGATGAAGAGGATCAAGTCGGTGCCCAGGCCGATCGTGTCGTTCAGGTCGGCGAAGGCGACTTCCGGCTCGACCATCCAGAACTCGATCAGGTGGCGGCGGGTCTTGGATTTCTCAGCCCGGAAGGCCGGCCCGAAACAGTAGACCTTGCCGAAGGCGGCCGCCGTAGCTTCATTATAGAGCTGCCCGCTCTGGCTGAGGTAGGCGGCCTGATCGAAATATTTGGTCTCGAAGAGCGTCGTCGTGCCCTCGCAGGCGCTGGGGGTCAGGATGGGCGTATCCATAAGCCGGAAGCCGCGGTCGTCGAAGAAGTTGCGGATGGCCTTGATCACCTCGGCCCGGACCTGGAGGACGGCGTGCTGCTTGCGCGAGCGGAGCCACAGGTGGCGGTGCTCCATCAGGAACGGGGTGGTATGGTCTTTGGGAGTGATGGGGTAGTCCTGGGCTATCTGGAGGACTTGGATCTCGGCCAGGCTCATCTCGTACCCGCCCGGAGCCCGTTTGTCCTCGCGGACCCGGCCGCGGACGATGAGCGAAGACTCCTGGGTCAAGGCGTCGAATTGGGCGAAGAGAGGGCTGTTCTCGTCCTTGCTGAAGGCCGTGGCTTGGATGATCCCGGTGCCGTCGCGGACCAGGATGAAGCGGACCTTGCCCATGGATGTCTTGTTGTAGACCCAGCCGCGGATCTCGACGTCCTGGTCCTTGTAAGCGGCGATGTCCTCGACATAGACCCATTTCATGGCATGATTCCTTGGGGGAAAGTCAGTCCATTATAGGCAATCCGGCGCCGCTGCGCAATCGCCGGCGGCGGCGATACGGACGGGTTTGACCGGCGGGCGGAGTTGGTTTACCGTGGGGACATGGCCATCCCGCAGCCCTTCCTCCCGGTCAAGCCCGTTTGCGGCCTGATCGCCGCTACGGAAGAGGCCTTCCGGGCGGCCGAAGCGGGCATGATCGAGCATCTTGGGGCGGTCGAGGCGCGAAGCTCCCGCTTCGACTTCACCGCCACGGACTACTACGTTCCCGAGATGGGGCCGGGATTGAAGCGCCAGTTTCTCAGCTTCGCCGGGCTGATCGAGCCCGAGAGGCTGGCGGCGCTGAAGATCCGGAGCAACGCTCTGGAGGGGCGGATCCGGACCCTCTTGGATTCGGAGCGACGGGCCGTCAACATCGATCCCGGATATTTGACCCGAGCGGCCCTGGTCATGGCCACGGCCAAGGATTTCTCGCACCGCATCCCCTTGGCCGACGGCATCTACGCCCATCTGGAGCTCCTCTTCACCCGGACCGGCATCCGCCGCTTGGATTGGACCTATCCGGACTACGACCAGGAGGGCTACCGCGATTTTTTCCTAGCCGTCCGACGCGCCTACCTCGCGGAATTGAAGAATTTAGGACGACATCCCTAGCCATCCCCGGGGGGGCGGTTCGGGGTACACCNNCCGCCCCTTCCTCCCGGAGATGGGAGAAGAGCCTTTACTCTCACCATCTTGAGTGGGGCCAACGGCCACCATAGGATGTCCGACTTCGTTTTTTGTAGTTAACGTAAAGCGGGGGGGATCGAGAGCGCTTCTCAACGGCCAAGAAGGGCGGCCAGGCAGCGGATCGAATCCGGCGTCGTGCCGCAGCAGCCGCCCAGGAAGGCCACCCCGGCCGAGGCGATTGCCATCATGTCGCCGGCGAACTCATCGGGACTCTGGGGGTAGATCATGCTCCCTTCTCCGTCGACGCCGGGCCTGCCCGCGTTCGGCTGGACGATCAGGGGCAGGGTCGTGGCCGCCCGCAGCTCGCGGGCCAGGCCGATCATGTCGGCGGAAGTCAGGGTGCAGTTGGCCCCGACCGCGGCGGCCCCGGCCTTATCCAACTCGGCGATCGATGCGGCCAGCGGATCGCCCATCATGGTGAAATAGCCGCGCCGGGTCTTGTTGAAAGTCAGGGTGGCGAAGACTGGAAGGCCCGGCGAGGCCGCCCGGGCCCCGCGAATCGCGGTCAGGGCTTCGCGCAGGTCGAACATCGTCTCGACGATCAGGACATCGGCCCCCCCGGCGGCCAGGGCCGACGCCTGCTCGGCGAAGCCGGTCTCAAATTCGGCCTCGGTGAACTCGCCCTGCGGCTTGAGCAGCTTGCCGGTCGGCCCCATGCTCCCGGCGACGAAGCGCCCCTCGGGACGGGCGGCCGCGACATGGGCCGCGGCGGCGGCGTTGAGCTCGGCCGTTCGTTCCCGCAGCCCGAAAGCTTCCAGCTTGAGAGGATGGCCGCCGAAGGAGTTGCTGGTGACGGCATCCGATCCGGCGGCGAAGTAGCCGGCATGCATGTCCCGCACGGCCGCGGCGTTCTCGATGTTCCAGAGCTCGGGGCAGTATCCCTGCGGGATGCCCCGCTTCATCAGCTCGGTCCCCATCCCGCCGTCCAGCAGCACGGTCCGGGTCCGGGCCAGATCCAGAATCGGCGCGCTCACGGCTCGATCTCCTCGGGGTCCCAGGCGGAGATGCGGCGCAGCTTCTCGACCATCCCGGGAATGACGTCCAGGGCCGTGTCGATGTCGCCGTCCGTATTGAAGCGGCCGAGGGAGATGCGGACCGTCGAGCGGGCGAATTCCGGGCGCAAACCGATGGCCTTAAGGACGTGGGAGACGTCGTCGGAATCCTCGCTGCAGGCGGAGCCGGTCGAGACGCTGATGCCCTTGGTGGCCAAGCCGAGCAGGACAGCCTCGGCCTCCAGGCCCAGGATGGAGTAGCTCAGGGTTGTGGGGACGCGGTTCGCCGGGTGGCCGTTGAGATGGATCTTGGGGATGCGCTGCTCCAGGCCGGCCCGCAGCCGGGCGGCCAGAGCGGCCAGGCGCGGCTTGTCCTGGACCATCCGGTCCGGCAGGATGCGGGCCGCTTCCCCGAAGCCGACGATGCCGATGGTGTTCTCGGTCCCGGCCCGCAGGCCGCGCTCCTGGTGGCCGCCGTGGACGAAGGGCGCCAGGGGCGTGCCCTTGCGGACGTAGAGGGCCCCGACGCCCTTGGGTCCGTAGATCTTGTGGCTCGAAACCGTCAGAAGGTCGATGCCCAGGACGTTGACGTCGACGTCGATTTTGCCGAAAGACTGGACGGCATCGGTATGAGCGAGCGCGCCCCGGGCCCGGGCCAGGGCGGCGATCTCCGGGATCGGCTGGATGGTTCCGATCTCGTTGTTGGCATGCATGACGGAGACCAGAGCGGTCCGCTCGGTGACGGCCCGGTCCAACGCATCCATGTCGATCGAGCCGTAACGGTCGACCGGGATGACGGTCACCTTGACCCCCCTCCGCTCGCAATAGACGGCGGTCTCCTGGACGGCCGGATGCTCAATGGCCGAGATGACGAGTTCGGGCCGGTCGGGCCGGGCGTCCAGAACGCCCAGGAGGGCTTGGTTGTCGGCCTCGGTCCCGGAGCCGGTGAAGGTGATGTCGCCGACCGCCGCGCCAAGGGCCCTGGCCACATGCTGGCGCGCTTCGTGGAGGCTTTCCTTGGCCTGGCGGCCGAGAGGATAGAGCGAAGAGGGGTTCCCGAACTGATCCCGCATGAAGGCGGCCATCCGCTCGATCACCTGGGGATCCAGGGGCGTCGTGGCGTTATTGTCGAAGTAAACCATCTCGTTCTCGCTTTCGCGGCCGCGGAAGCCGGGTCCCCATTATAGCCGAAAACGGTTAAAAAATACTATTCCGATAGGAAGAAGCCCGATAAAAAAAAAGGCGGCGGGAGGACGGAGAAACGGCTCCGTCGTCCCGCCGCCGGGACGGCGATGGACTAGCCGGCGGTCAGGCCAGCTTCTCCTTGAGAATGCGGACGACTTCGAGGCCGGCCCGCTTTTGCCCTTCTTCGGCCTGGGAGGCGATGTGAGGGGCTGCCGTCACGTTGGGGTGATCGACGAGCGTCCAGTCCTCGGGCGGCTCCTTGGCGTAGACGTCGAGCGCCGCGGCCCGGACCTTGCCGCTGTTGAGGGCGGCCAGCAGGGCGGCCTCGTCGATGACGCCGCCGCGGGCCGCGTTGATCAGGATGACGCCGTCCTTCATCCGGGCGAACTCGGCCGGGCCGAGAAGCGCCCCCTGGGTCTTGGGAACGTGCAGGGTGATGACATCGGCCGAAGCCAGCAGCTCATCCAAGGCGACCTGCTTGACGGCCAGATCGGTCTTGACCGGGACCACATCGTAGGCCAGGACGGTCATGCCGAAGGCCAAGGCCCGCTGGGCCACGGCCAGTCCGATGCGGCCGGCTCCGACGAGGCCCAGCGTCTTGCCGTACAGCTCGGTCCCGTGCAGGACCTTCTTCTCCCATTTGTGCTGCTTCATGCCGACATTGGCCCGTCCTTGCTGGCGGACCGCGGCCAGCATCAGGCCGAAGGTGTATTCGGCCACCGAGATCGTGGTGGCCGAAGGCGTGTTGGCGACCGCGACGCCCTTGGCCTTGGCGGTCGCGGCATCGATATTGTCCAGCCCGATGCCGGCCCGGACGACGATCTGGAGTCCGGATGAGGCGTCGAGGACCGGCTTGGTGATCTTGGTCGCGCTGCGGACGACCACGGCGTTGAAGCCCGGTATAGTCTGGACGAGGGCCGCCTCGTCCAGACCGGTTTTGACCGTGACCTCGAAGCCCGGCACAGCTTGGAGCAGCTCGACGGCTTCCTTGTCCAGGGCGTCGGCGATGAGAATCTTCTTCATGACCAGCCCTCCCGCAGAATCGGCTCGGCCGCCTTGACGGCGACACCGGGCTCGAAAGCGTAGCCGAGATCGGCCAGGGTCATCTCCAGGGCGGTCAGGGCCGTGATGATGTCGAAGCCGCCCATGTACCCGAGGTGGGCGATGCGGAAGAACTTGCCCTTCATCGGGTCCTGGGCGCCGGCGATGTAGGCCATGTACTTGTTCTGCATGGTCTTGACGATCTTGCCTCCCTCGAGGCCGGCCGGCGTCCTGACCGCGGTCAGGATGTTGCCGGGCTTCTCGCTCAGCAGCTCCAGTCCCAGGGCCTTGACGCCGGCCCGGGTCGCATCGCCCAGCAGGCGGTGGTGGGCGAAGAGCTTATCCAAGCCCATGGCGGCGATGATGTCCAGGGCCTTCTTCTGCTGAATGACGAGCGAGATGGCGGGGGTCCAGGGGGTCGTCTTGTCGGCCAGGTTCTTCTTGGCCTTCTTGGCGTCGAAGTAGAACTTGGGGCATTTGGCCGTTTCGACCATCTTCCAGGCCTTGGGTCCGAAGGCGATGTAAGCCAGGCCGGGCGGGATCATGAACGACTTCTGGCAGCCCGAAACCATCAGATCGACCTTCCAGTCATCCATGGGACAGGAGGTGGCCCCGGTGCCCGAGATGCCGTCGACGACCAGGATGGCGTCGGTCTTGGCGACCACCTCGCCGAAGCCCTGGNNGGCGCCGGTCGAAGTCTCGGACAGCTGGCAGAAGACGGCCTTGCAGTCGGGCATGGCCTTCAGCTCGGCCTCCAGCCGCTCCTTGGGGAAGTCCTTGCCCCACTCGACGACGACCTCCTTGTAGGCGATGCCGTAAGCCTTGCAGATGTTGCCCCAACGCTCGCCGAACTTGCCCGCATTGATGGTCAGAACCTTGTCGCCGGGGGACAGGGTGTTGACGACCGCGGTCTCCATGGCCCCGGTGCCCGAGGAGGTCAGGATGAAGAGGTCCTCCTTGGTCCCGAAGACCATCTTGAGCATCTCGGTCGTGTCCATGAAGATCTTGGAGAACTCCGGAGTCCGATGGTGGATGACGGGCTCCGCCGCCGCGGCCAGGACGTTCTCCGGCACCGGTGTGGGGCCCGGCGAGAGCAGGTAGTACTTCTTGATCATGGCTCCTCCCCAGTTAGGATTCCGCTCCGGGAGATTCAAAAGTGTTTTTGAACCAGCCCGGATGAGACATTTGACGCTTTATCTTGGATGAATTGGAAACGTTTGTCAACCCGCGTCCCGGGCCAGAAGGGCCGTCATCAGGGCCGCCCGCTCGATCATCGAGGACAGCAGGCAGTGCTCATCGGCGGCATGGATGCCGTCGCCGTCCGGGCCGAGCCCGTCCAGGACCGGGACCCCGGCCGCGGCCGCCACCGAGCNNAGCTCAGGCCGAGCCTGGAGGCCGCAGCCCGGGCCTCGGCCAGGAGACGCTCCGAGGCGGCGCTCCTCTCCAGAGGCGGCGTTTCGCTGACGACTGAGATTCGGGTTTTGGCCCCGCGCAGGGACGGGCCCGCCTCCCGGGCCGCGGCCAGAATCTTCTTCCTCTGGGCCGTGGTCCAGAAGCGGAAGTCGAGCTCGGCCCAGGCCGCCTCCGGCACGACATTGGCCTTGTCGCCGCCGCCGATGCGGCCGATGTTGAGGCTGATGTCCTTGCTCCGCAGGCCGGCCAGACCGCGAAGCTGGCCGATCAGCTCCTCGATGGCGTTAACGCCCTTATCCGGCTGGGCGGCGTGGGCCGCCCGGCCGCCGGAGTCCAGGCGGAGGACCAGTCGGCCTTTGCGCTGCATCTTGAGAGCCCCGCCTGGAAGAGCCGGCTCCAGGCAGTAGACGACCGCGGAGCGGCGGGCTTCGGCCCGGATGAGCTCGTTGGCGGCCGGGCACCCGGCTTCCTCGGAGGAATTGAGGAATACGGCCACGCGTCGGCGGGGCATCCGGTTCAGATCCCGCAGGGCCTTCAGCGCGGCGTAGGCGATGACCAGGCCGGCCTTCATGTCCAGGACACCCGGACCGTAGATGCGGTCGCCCTGGATGTAGAAAGGCATCCGGGCCAGGCGGCCGACCGGCCAGACCGTATCAACGTGCGTCAGAACGAGGGCCCTCTCCCGGCCCGCCTCGGACTTCGCCGGCCATTCCACGATGTGGAAGTCGCCGACGTCCCGCTGCGGCTTTCGGCTCACCTTGGCTCCCAGGGCCCGGAAGCGTTCGACCGCCCGGGCCGAGCAGGCATCGACGGCCTTCTTGTCCGAAGTGGGTGATTCCAGCTGGACGAGCTCCTTGAGCAGACCGACGAGCTCCCCCTGGCGCGACTTGAAGTAAAGCCGATAGTCCATGCCGCCTCCTGACGCTGTCCCCAATCTATCACATCTGCGGCGGTCGGTGGAACGACAACGCCTTCCCCCGCGTCCGTGATTTACTTTTTTCCCTTTTTCCCCTACATTATCGGCGTACCATGAGGAGTTTCCGACATCACGCCGTCCGCGGGTGGGCCGCCGCCCTCTTTTTCCTTTCCGTCCTACTCCTGCGGTCCCAGGTCTACTATCCCTGGAAGGACGTCCGGATCGGGAGCCTGGAGGGTCGGGGCTGGTGCGGCCTGACCCTCATCCCGGCCAAGGACGCCGGGTACGCCTTCCGCTTCCTGATCGAGAAGGATGGACAAATCATAGACGGCGACAACCTCTTTTATATGGTTTCCGAGGTCGGCCCCCATTCGCCCGACGGGCTCTACGCCCGGGTCCGCTTCGACCTCAGCCTGCCCGTTCTCCCGGCCGACTCCCGCAAGGACACGCCGATCCTGATCAAGCCCGCGCCGCCGCGGGAGACGCTGACCCTGGAGTGGTCGCGGCAGGACGAGCATACCGTTGTCGGCCGTCTGACGGCGCCCCAGGGAGTCCGGGTCCGGCTTCTGGCCTATTGGCCCTGGGACTTCAAGGGCGCCTATCGGGTCCGGCCGGACGGCCTGATCCAGGGCGAAGCCAAGTCGGCCCGGCCTTCCCGCTTCCTGCTCTGGACCGACCGGCCCGGCGAGCCCGGCCGGACGGCTGAGGCCGAACAGGCCGAGCGGATCTTCGACTCCGGCCGGGAACGGATCATCCGTTTCGCCGCGGGCGTGGGCGAGGAGGCGGAAGCCGTCCGGGCGCGCTTGGAGCCCTACGGCCGCCGCAAGTCGATCGACCGCATCCTGGAGGAGGAAGCCGACCGCTACGACCGCAAGCGGGTCCGCATCAAGGGCGGTGCCTTCGCCGGAGCGCCCGAATCGATCGTCAACAACCTGTTCTGGATGATCCTCTACCAGCCCGGCTCGCATCGCCTCTACACGCCGGCCGGTCGCCGCTGGATCTTCCCCCGGCCTGATGGAAGCCCCGACCATTGGACGATCTTCGCCTGGGACTCTTTTTTCAACTCCCTGGAGCTGGCCGTGGAGAGCCCCAAGCTGGCCGCCGACGCCGTCCGAGCCGTACTCGAGACCCAGTATCCCAACGGCAACATGCCCAATTGGCGGGGCCGCTACGGCGGGACGGCCGACCGATCCCAGCCCCCCGTCGGCGCCTACTGCACGCTGAAGCTCTTCCAGCGGCTGGGGGATATGGACTTGATCCGTACGGCCTATCCCGTCCTGCGCCGCTGGCATGCCTTCTGGAAGTCGCGCCGGCCCAACGGCCAGCCGCGACGGGACGGCAACGGGGACGGCCTGCTGGAGTGGGGGTCGGACACAGCCCTGCTGGCCGACAAGTCCCTCGTCCCTCCCTGGGAGCAAGGGGCCACGGGCGAGCAGAGGGCCAAGTGGGAGTCGGGCCAGGACGACCTGCCCAACTGGGACGATGTGCCTTTCGACGCCGCGGCCGGCACGCTGACCATGAATTGCCTCGACCTCAATTGTCTCTACGCCCTGGACGCCTCCTGCCTCGCCCAGCTGGCCGACCTGCTGGGCCGCAAGGACGAGGGCGAGGCGTACCGGGCCGAGTACGAAAAGCTGCGCGAGCTTATCAACGACCAACTCTGGAATCCCAGAGAGAGCTTCTATTTCGACCGCCACTGGGACGGGAAGTTCTCGACCCGCAAGGCTGCCTCCAACTTCTACCCGCTCCTGGCCCGCATTCCCGACGAAAGCCGGGCCCGGCTGATGCTCCGCCGCCTGCTCGACCCCAAGCAGTTCTGGGGCGAGTCCGTCCTGCCGACGATCTCCCGCGACGATCCGGCCTTCAAGGACCAGCAATACTGGCGCGGCTCGATCTGGCCGCCCACCAACTACCTTGTCTACCAGGGGCTCAAGGCCTACGGCTTCGACATCGAGGCTTCCGAGTTCGCCTCCCGCAGCGCGGCGCTCTTCCTTCGGACCTGGACCAGCTTTCAGCTCTGTCCGGAGAACTTCGACGCCCGGACCGGCGAGGCGGCCGGGCAGCGGTTCCAGAGCTGGGGGCCGTTGTTCGCCTTGATCGGCCTGGAGGAGTTTCTGGACTTCACCCCCTGGGAAGGCTTCCGCTTCGGGCTCCTGCGGCCCGAGAGCAAGCAAACCCTTTCCCGGCTGATGATCCAGGGCCGCTCCTACGACATCGAGGCGGGTCCCAAGCGGCTGCGCCTGCTGGAGGATGACCGGGAGATCTTCAGCGCCGACGGCGGATGCGTCGTCCGGCACTTCCTCTACTCCGAGAACGAGGTCTCTTTCGAGCTGACGAGCCTGCGGGCGCGGGAAGTCCGCGTCCGCTTCCTNNGATGAAGCCCCGCGCGAAGTCTTCCGCGGCGCCGACTTCAAGCTGGAGATTCCGGCCGGCGGCCACCGGGTCCATTTCCAGCTTCTCGAGCCGCTGTAACCTTTCCGCCCTTCCCGGCGTATTACTAGGCAAGCCCGGCCGGGATGCGGCCGGGCGCCTGCCCAAGGAGCGAACATGTTCGAACGGAGCCGAGCCAAGGCGGCTTTTTGCGCCTTCTTCATCCTGGCCGCCGCGGCGGCGGCCGCGGGGCAGGTCCCCGACATCGAAGCCCTCAAGAAAGCCGCGCCGCGGGTTTATCTCGACTGCAGCAGCTGCGACATCGAGTACATCAAGACCGAGGTCACCTTCGTCAACTATGTCCGCGACCGGACCGAGGCCCAGGTCCACATCCTCATCACCACCCAGGCCACCGGCAGCGGCGGACGCGAGTACTTGTTGTCCTTTCTGGGCCAGAACGAGTTCCGGGGCCTCGACGACACGGTCCGCTACTTCTCCAACTCGACCGACACCGATGACGAGATCCGCCGCGGCCTGGTCAAGGCCCTCAAGCTCGGCCTGGCCGGGTACGCCGCCCGGACCCCCATCGCGGCCCGGCTGTCGGTCCAGTTCACCCCGCCGGAGCCGGGCAAGTCCGGACCGGATCGCTGGAACAGCTGGGTCTTCAGCTTCAGCTCCGGCGGCTATTTCAACGGCGAGCAGTCCCACGGCTCGTCCAATTGGGAAGCCAACGCATCGGCCAACCGAATTACCGAGCGCAGCAAGCTCCGCCTGGGTCTGACGGCCGATTTCGACGCGGACCGATACGAGTACGAAGGGGTCTCGATCCGGAGCAGCCAGGAGAGCTACGAGTTCAACGGCCTCTACGTGACCGCCCTGGGCGACCACTGGTCGGCCGGCCTGGCCCTGGACGTGGAGTCGTCCAGCTACGACAACACCCGCCTGCGGATCGAGCCCGCGCCGGCCGTCGAATACAATGCCTTTCCCTACGCCCAATCCTCGCGCCGCCAGCTGCGCTTCCTCTATAAGCTCGGCTTCGAAGGGGTCCGCTACCGCCAGGAGACGATCTACTTCAAAACCCGCGAAAGCCTGTTTAAGCACTCGCTGTCGGTGAGCCTCGAGCTGAAGGAGAAATGGGGCTCCATCTCCACTTCGCTCTCGGGGGAGCAGTACCTTCACGACTTGTCCAAGTACGAGCTGAACATCTTCGGCATGGTCAACGTCAATCTGCTCAAGGGCTTGAGCATGTACGTGGCCGGCGGCGGAGGGCAGATCCGAAACCAGCTCGGCCTCATCCGGGGAGAAGCCAGCCTGGAGGAGGTCCTCCTGCAGCGCCGCCAGCTGGAGACCGGCTACAACTACTTCGTCATGGCCGGGGTCAGCTTCACCTTCGGATCCATCTACACCAATGTCGTTAATCCGCGCTTCGGCGGCAGCAGCAGCGGCGGGATCCACATCGAGATGAACTGAGGAGCACCGGTATGAACAACTCTCTCCCGCGACTTTCGCTCCGGCGTTCGGTCCTGCTCCTGGCCGTCAGCCTTTTAGCTCTGTCCCTCCCGGGTGCAGCCCAGGTCAGCGACAAGCCGCCGGCCAGCTCCAGCGGCCCGCTCCGCGTTTTCCTGGAGGGTTTCGACCGCGCTCCGGCTTCCTTGGCGCCCGACATCCCGTATGTCCGGTTCGTCACCGACCGGACCCAGGCCCAGGTCCTGGTCACGATCGAGCCCGAGCGCATGCGATTTACCGGGCTGGGCGAGATGGGGCTTTTCCAGGCCGATTACCCCCTGCGGCCCGAAGCCGGAGAGACGCCCGATCTCTTCCGGGCCCGGATCGTGCAAACCCTGCGCCTTGGGCTTCTGCGCTACGTCTCCAAATCCCCGGACGCTGGGAGGATCGGCATCCGCCTGTTGGACGAGGTCAAGCCAACCTCGGTCGTCGACCCCTGGCATTTCTGGGTCTTCAGCCTCTCCGGAAACGCCTTCCTCAGCGGCCAGGAGTCGTACGGCCAAAGCAGCTGGTTCGGTTCGCTGTCGGCCAAGCGGGTCACTCCGGACTGGAAGATCCAGATATCGGGCGGGCTGTCGCTGTCCCACAACCGATTCACTTACAACGACTACGACTACACCAGCGAATCCAACAGCACCAGCTTCAGCGTTCTGGCCGCCAAGAGCCTGGGCGAGCACTGGTCGGCCGGAGTCTATCTCCAGCTCTACCGCAGCACTTTTGACAACACCCGCTGGAGCGTCATCCCGCGCCCGGCTATCGAGTACAACATTTATCCCTACTCCGAGTCGACCAAGCGCCAGCTGAGGATCATGTACACCATCGGCCCGACCTTTGTCCGCTACGAGGACCTGACCATCTACGACAAGACCCGCGGGACGCTGCTGGGCCAGTCCCTGGGGGCCAGCCTGGAGGTCAAGCAGCCCTGGGGCGATGTCGAGGCCTCGTTGACCGGCCAGCACTACTTCCACGATCTGAGCAAGTACCGGATCGAGCTGGAGGCCGGCGTCGAGATCCGTCTGTTCAAGGGCTTCAACCTGAGCTTCAGCGGCAGCGGCTCGCGCATCCACGACCAGCTGGCCCTGGCCAAGGGCGGAGCCACCTACGAGGAGGTTCTGCTGCAGCGCAAGCAGCTGGCCACCGGCTACGACTACAGCTTCTCGGTCGGCTTCAGCTACCGCTTCGGGTCCATCTTCAGCAATGTGATCAATCCCCGCTTCGGCTCCGGAGACGGCGGCATGAGCATGAGTATCAGTATGTGAGGTCCGGGCTGGATGGGCGCAAGCCTCTCAGCGGACCGATCGATGGATGGCGGCCGCTCCCCCCAGGAGCCTCCGGAAGGAAGTCTCAGCGAAGCCGGCCTTGAGAAGTATTTCGGCCAGCTCCTCGGCGGAGTAGAATCGGCGGATGCTGGCCGCCAGGTAAGCATAGCCCGCTTCCCCGGCCGAGCCCGAGACGAGGCGGCTCAGGGGGCGCACCAGGAGCCGTACATAAGCCCGAAAGCCGGCCCGGATGATCCGCCGCGGGGGCTGGCTTGTCTCCACGTTCACGAACACCCCGCCGGGCCGCAGAACCCTCCGGAACTCTCGGAACGTCGCCTCCAGGGCGGCCCTAGAGCTATTGAGGTTGCGCGTGGCGAAGGAGACGACCAGGACGTCGAAGGCGGCGTCGGGGAAGGGCAGAGCTTGGGCCTCGGCCAGGGTGGAGGAGATGTCTCCGCTCCCGTCCCGAGCGGCCGCCCGGGACAGCATGGGGCGGCAGAAGTCGAGGGCCGTCACCCGCGTCTCCGGCGGCGCCAGACGCCGCAGCGCCCGGGCCATGTCCCCGGTCCCGCTGCAGACATCCAGCCACATCCGTCCGCCCGCGGCCGCCGCGGTGCGGGCGGCTGTCCTGCGCCAGCCGCCGTCCAGGCCCAAGGTCAGGATCCGATTGACCAGCTCGTAGCGGGGCGCGACATCGGTGAAGATTCCTTTCAATCCGCCCATCGGCCTTTACCTCGCTGGGGAGGGAGGATAATATACGAATTCCGGCGGCCGGAAAAGCCGCCCCATGCCAAGACAAGGAGGCCGGAATCATGAGCTTGAAAACAACGCGACGCGATTTTCTCAGATCGGGAGCCGTTCTGGGGACGGCGGCCCTGGCCGGGATTCCGTCCCTGCGTGCCGGAGCGCCCTCCGCCGTCGGAGCGCCGGGCCTGAGGGCGATCGCCTCGGGCAACGGCCTCCGGGCCACGGACAAGGCCATGGAGCTTCTCCGGGCCGGGGCTGATCCTCTGGACGCCGTCATCGCCGGGGTCAACATCGTCGAGGACGATCCCAACGACATGTCGGTCGGGTACGGCGGGCTGCCCAACGAGGAAGGCGAGGTCGAGCTGGACGCCTCGGTCATGCACGGGCCGACCCACGCCAGCGGAGCGGTGGCTGCCATCAAGCACATCCGGAACCCGTCTAAAGTGGCCAAGCTGGTCATGGAACGGACCAATCACTGCCTGATCGCGGGCGAAGGGGCCCTGAAATTCGCCCTGGCTTACGGCTTCCACAAGGAGGATCTGCTGACCGAGAAGTCCCGCGAGGCCTGGCTGCGCTGGAAGGAAAGCCTGTCTGACAAGGACGCCTGGTACGAGGCGCCGGCCAAGGATTTCCCGACGGGTGTTCGGGAGGCGCTCTCGACCTACGGAACGATCAACTGCCTGGGCCTGGACGCCAAGGGCGATCTCGGCGGCGTGACCACGACCAGCGGGCTTTCCTGGAAGCGGCCCGGCCGGGTGGGGGACTCGCCGATCATCGGGGCCGGGCTTTACGTCGACAACGCCATCGGGGCCGCCGGCTCGACCGGCTTTGGCGAGGTCAATATCCTGAATCTCAGCAGCTTCCATATCGTCCAGCTCATGGGCCAGGGCATGTCGCCGGAGCAGGCCTGCCTCAAGCAGATGGAGCGGGTGGCCGACAAGGCCCGTCTTAACCCCAGGCTGCACGGGCCCGACGGCAAGCCCAATTTCGGGATGAGCTACTACGCCCTCAACAAGAAAGGTGAGTTCGGGGCGGCCATGATGACGGGGCCGGCCAAGTTCGCCGTCCACGATGGAACGGCCAACGGAATGAGGGACGCCGCCTACTTGTTCAAGGCGTAGGCGGAATCTCCAGGACGAGGGCGGCCAGGCCGCGGGCGTCCAGCTCGGCGGCGATCCGCCCAGCGTTCTCCCGATCCCGGGCCGGGATGCGGACGCGGTAGAGTGGGCTTCCCCGGCCATCGCAGCGCTGGATCTCGGTCTCCGGATAATCCTCCGTCAGCCTCTCGGCGCAGGCCTCGGCGTTGTCTCTGACCAGGAAAGCGCCGGCCTGGACCGCGAAGCGGGAGGGAGCCGGAGCGTCGGGTCCGTCCAGGATTCTCAGGCTGACCCGGGCCGTGCCCGGACCGATCATATTCAGCCTGCGGGCGGCGGCTAGGGACAGATCGATGATGCGGTTGTCGACGAAGGGGCCTCGGTCGTTGATGCGGACTTCGGTCGAAAGGCCGTTCTCCACATTGGTGACCAGCACGCGAGTCTGAAAGGGCAGGCTGCGATGGGCCGCCGTCATGGCCTCCATGTCATAGGTCTCGCGGTTCGAGGTCGGGCGGCCCTGGAATCCCGGGCCGTACCAAGAGGCGACTCCGGTCTCGTAGACGCACGCCGCGGCCGGCGCCATGGCGGGAGCGGCGACGCGGGCGCAGCCGAAGCCGAGAACACCCAAGCCGGCCAGGATCAGCCAGGAGCCGAAGCGGGCCGTCTCTTGATGACGCGTGCGTTCGATCATTCCGGGCTCATTCTGACAGGTCCGCCGTATCCCGGCCATGCCCGCAGCGGGGGATTCCGGCGTTGAATTTGGACCGGCGCCGCCTCACCCCGAAAGGTGATCAGGGGGGGCCTGTCGTGACGGGTCCGCAAGGACTGGGCGCAGCCGGAGGATTGGGGTATCATGCCGGACATGAGCCTCAGGCCGCCGCTTCGTCGCTGGTCCCCTCTAGTCCCCGCCGTCGTCTATTATGCCGGCATCTACCTGCTGTCCTCGCGCAGCCGCCTGCCGGCTGTCGTTTCGTTCCGCTTTTCGGACAAGCTCATCCATGCCCTGACCTTCGCCGGGCTCGGGGCTTTGCTTTTCTGGGGTTTCGGCCGCTTTCTGGCCGAGAGGCCGAAGGCCGCGGCCTTGGCCGCGATCCTGGCCGGAACGGTCGGGGCGGTCCTGGACGAAGTCCATCAGATGTTCGTTCCCCTTCGGAACGCGGATGTCTGGGACGTCGCGGCCGACTTGATCGGGATCCTGGCGGCGGTGGGAGCGGCGGCCTATCTCCGGCGCCGCCGCGAAAGGATCCCCTCCGCGGGGCGGACGAGAAGGGTCTCCGATCCGGGCGCCCCGGATCGATAAGGCAGAAGCCGCAGGGCGGAAGGCGGGTTCAGCGGAATCCGTCGCGGTCGCAGTCGCCGTCCTCGCAGCCGCACATCTTCGTCAGCCGCCGCTTGAGGAAGGCGAAGGCCCGGCCGGGATCGGAGAAGATCGAGAAGAGCCCGACGTCCTCGGGCGCGATCGTCCCGGCTCTGACCAAAGCTTTGAAGTCCAGCGCCTCTTTCCAGTAGTCCTCGCCGTAGAGGATGACGACCACTTTGCGGCGGTCGATCTTGCCGGTCTGGATGAGGGTCATGATCTCGAAGAACTCGTCCAGGGTGCCGTAGCCCCCGGGGAAGGCGATCACGGCTTTGGCCCGCGAAACCAGAAAGAACTTGCGCATGAAGAAATAGTGGAAGACGAAGGCCAGCTCGGGGGTGATGTAGGCGTTGGGAGCCTGCTCGTGCGGCAGGGAGATGTTCATGCCGATGGTCTTGCCCCCGGCCCGGACGGAGCCCCGGTTGGCGGCTTCCATGATGCCCGGGCCGGCCCCCGTGCAGATGACGAAGTTCTTGCCTTTAGGGCGCAGGGGGATGGCCCAGCGGGCCAGGCGGAAGGCCAGCTCCTCCGCCTCGCGGTAGTAGTGGTGCAGCGGCGCCCGGACGTCCTCCGGGTCGATGCGGGACGAGCCGAGGAAGAGGATTGTGGAGTTGACCTTGCTCTGATCGAGGCGGACCGTGGGCTCGACGTATTCGCTCAGGATGCGCAGGGAGCGGGCATCCGGAGAGGCCAGAAAGTCCTGGTTTTGGTAGGCTTTCGCCCGCGGTTCCGGTCGGTTCATGGGGTCCTCGCGAAGGCCGAATCATAGCCCAAAGCGGCTTTGACATCAAACCGTCCGTGTGGTATTGAGATGTTCCGAATCCGATCCAGGAGCCGACATGAACGCCCCTTGGGAATCCTTGGCCCGCATGATCTACCCGGGACGCCTGCTGATCCTTGGCGGCGACGCCGCGGGCGTCCATCATGTCCTGATCTACGCCATTACCGGCCGTTCCCCCTCCAGCCAAGCCCGCATGCTCGAGCCGGAGGACCAAGCGGTTTGGACCAAGCCGACGGATCCCGAGATCCTCAAAAAGGGCAATCCCGAGCTCCTGGTCTATCCGGCCGTCATCTTCGGCCGCGGCATCGCCGCCAGCAACGGGCGCCAGACCGTGGACATCGACACCGACGCGGCCGGAAGCGCCGTGGCGGTCCTGGATGCCGGCCTGGGGCCCTGGACCTATGAGCCGGACGCACCGATTTACACACCCCGCATCACCGGCTGCATCCTGCCCTCCGGCCGGGCGGCCTTGAGCATCATCAAGCGGGGTCCCGACGGCTACCCGGTGCGGTCCTTCTTCGATCTGGCCGACCGGCCGGGCCGGGGGTCGATGTTGGCCACATACGCCGGGGACAATCGCGAGCCCCTGGAGGCGTCGGCCGGCGAGCCCCTGGACGTCGGTCTGGAGGGTACAACCCCCGAGGAGACGGCCGGGGCAGCTTACGCTGCTCTCGGCCCTCGTCAGGGTGGATCGGACTACCGGGTCGCCTTGGTCTGCGTCTACGCCCGAAGGGACGCGCCGGCCGAGCGCCGGATGGCCGTCATCAACCGGCACGAAAGGACCTGACATGAGCCAACCGATGGACGACAAGGCCGCCCGCAAGCAGTATTTTACCAAAGTCCAGGAGGATTTTCCGGAGATCTTGGCCTTCGGGGAGCAGAGCTTTCTCAAGCGGCTGTCCATGCGCTACGGCGAAAACCCTGGCTACCCGGCCGCCTTCTACATCGAAGAGAAGGCCTCCGGCCCCAACATGGCGACCATGGCCGTGCTGCAGGAGGGCTCCAAGGGCCTGGGCTACATCAACGTCGGGGACATGGACCTCGGCCAGCGCTTGGCCGCCAAGCTGACCGCCATCCGCCCGGACAAAAAGATCGCCGTCCTGATCAAGCATGAGATGCCCAGCGGAGTGGCCTTGGGAGAGACGCCCTTGGCGGCCTTCGAGAAGGCCTGGGGCACGGACCCTCTGTCCAGCTTCGGCTCCGTCGATGTCTTCAACTTCGGGGTCGACGAGCCGCTGGCCCGCCTGCTGGTGGAAAGCCCCCGCAACATCGAGGTGGTCTACGCCCCGGACTTCGCCCCCGGCGCCTTGGAGATCCTGGCCGGGCGCAAGCCCCTGCGCGTCGTCCGCATGGGAGCCTCCCTGGCCGAGCCGGCCGTCGACAACGGCCTGGAGTTCAAGCGGGTTGCGGGCGGCCTGCTCGTCCAGAAGCGCTTCGAATCCCACATCGTCTCGGCCGACTCCGTCGACGTCGTCTCCCGCCGGCGTCCCACCGGGGAGGAGATCCAGGCGGCCATCCTCTGTTGGAACGTGGCCGCCTTCACCCGCTCGAACGCCGTCGTCATCGGAACCGCCGATAGGATCCACGGCATCGGCTCCGGCCAGCGCAGCCGCATCGATTCGGCCGAGAGCGCCATACGGCTCTCGCAGCGCGGCTACGGGCCTCTCGGATGCGTCCTGGCCTCGGACGCCTATATGCCCTTCCCGGACGTGGTCGAGCTGGCCGGCCGCAGCGGCATCACCGCGCTCATCTACCCGCTGGGATCCGTCAAGGATGCCGAGGTCATCGCCAAGGCCGATGAGCTGGGGTTGGCCATGATCGTGACGCGCCGACCGGGGGAAACGGACTGCGAGCGTTGCTTCCTGCACCGTTGAACCGGCTCCTCCCGGCGGCACTCCTCCTTGTCGCGGGCGGGAGCGGAGCCGCACCGCTCTTGACGCGGCAGGCGTCTCCCGCCGCCGACTACCTCCCGATTGTCGAGACCATCCGGAGCCGCGGCCTCTCCGATGAGGGGGCCATGGCCATCCTGACCCGAATCCTGGAGTTGGCGCCGCGACGGCTGCCCGGCTCGCCGGGCTACGAAGAGGCGGCCCGAGCCTGCTTGGAAGAGATGCGCAGGCTCGGCCTGCGGACTTGGACCGAGCCGGCGGTTGTGCCGCACTGGGTCCGGGGCGGTCCGGCCGAAGCCGTCATGATCGGGCCGATGTCGGGCGATCGACGGCCCCTCGAAGCGGCCGCCCTGGGATTGAGCGAGCCGACGCCTCCCGAAGGGCTCGAGGCGCCCGTCCTCGAAGCCCGCTCGTTCGAAGAGCTTTCCGCCCTGGGGGAGAGAGCCAGGGGCGCCATCATCTTCTTCAACCATCCCATGGACCGGACCAAGATGGAGACCTTCTCCGCGTACGGCGAGGCCGCAATCTTCCGGACCCGCGGCGCTTCGGAAGCCGCCCGGCTCGGCGCCGTCGCCGTCCTGGTCCGTTCGCTGACGCTGCGGCTGGACAACGCCCCGCACACAGGCATGGTCGCCTATGACCCGGCCCATCCCCGGATCCCCGCGGCCGCCGTTTCAACGGCTTCGGCCGAGGCCCTCAGCGCCCGGCTGAAAGCCGGCCCCGTGCTTCGCCTCCGCCTTCGCTGGGATTGCCGCAACGAGCCTCCCAGCAAGGCACCTATCGTCGTCGGACAATGGGACGGCACGGAGCGTCCCGGCGAGATCATCCTTATGGCCGGGCACCTGGACTCCTGGGACCTCGGCCCGGGAGCTCACGACGACGGAGCCGGATGCGCCCAGGCCATGGAAGCCATCCGCATCCTCAAGGTCCTCGATCTTAAGCCGCGACGATCGCTGCGGGTGGTCCTCTATCCCGACGAGGAGTACGGCGCTTCAGCGGGGAGGGCCTACGCCGCGTCCACGGCCCGGAAGGGCGAGACGATCCTGGCGGCCATGGAATCCGACCGGGGCGGCTTCCTGCCGATCGGCTTCGGGCTGGGAAGCGCCGAAAGCTTCGCGAAGCTCAAGGTCTGGGAGCCGCTCCTGCGGGCCTGCGGCATCGAGTGGGTCCGGCCGGGCGGCGGCGGATCGGACATCGGCCCCCTGGCCGAGCGGGGCACGGTGACCATGAGCTATATCCCGGACAGCCAGCGATACTTTGATGTCCATCATTCCGCCCTCGACGTTCTGGCATCCGTCCATCCGCGCGAGATCGAGCTCGGAGCGATCGTCCAGGCGGTCATGGCCTACGTTTTAGCCCAGGAAGGGATCTGACATGCATCTGGCCATCCTCTGGCATTTCCATCAGCCGATCTACAAGGCTCCCGGCGGCGGCCCCTACGTTCTGCCCTGGGTCAACTATCACACCAGCCGCAACTACTGGCAAATGATCCGTCTGGCTCAGGAGGGCGGTTGGCCCTGCACCTTCAACTTCGTCCCCTCCCTGCTGGAGCAGCTTCTCGACTACGAGGAAGGGCGGGCCGACGATCCCTGGCAGACGGCCCTGGAGAAGGATGCCTCGGATCGCAATGACGCAGAGCGGGAGTTGGCCCGCCTTCATATGCCGCCCGGCTCCGACCCATCCGAATGGCAGGAGAAGGCGCTGCGGGAGGTCTTCAACCCGCTCGACCCGCTTCCAGCCGACAGGCAGGGTCTTCTGGCGATCCAGGCGGACATCCGCCGCCGGCTCCTTCCGGCCTGCCGGAAGCTGGAGACGGACGACCGTGTCGAGCTGACCGCCTCGGCCTATTACCACCCCATCCTGCCGATGATCTGCGATGCCCGCTCAGCCGGGGAGCAGAGTCCTCCCGGCCTGGACTTCCGTCATCCCCTGGATGCGTCCTACCATCTGCGCCGGGGAGCCGATCTCTTTACCGAGGTCTTCGGCCATGCGCCCCGCGGCCTGTGGCCGTCCGAAGGGGCGGTCAGCCGGGAAGCTCTGCGCCTGGCTGCGGAAGCCGGTTTCCGCTTCGCTGTTACGGACGAAAGCGTCCTGTGGAAGAGCCTGGGTCGAGGTCCCGATCCGGCCGCCCTGACCCGTCCTTACGCCTGCGAGGACATGACCGTGTTCTTCCGGGACAGGGAGCTCTCGGATCTTATCGGCTTCACGTATGCCCGCTGGGAACCGCGTGACGCGGCTGCTGATCTGGTCCGGCGGCTGGCCGAGCGGGCCCGAGCGGCGGGGGAGAATGCGGTTCTGACCCTGGCCCTGGATGGCGAGAACCCCTGGGGAGCTTACCGGGACAACGCCGTGCCTTTTTTACGCTATCTCTATGACGGCCTGGACGCCGAGCCTTCCCTTCGCCCGATCTTCTTCGGCCGGGCGGCCGCTTCACTTCCGGCCGAGCCGATCGACCTTCAGCCCGGAACCTGGCTGGGACATTTCGGCCAATGGACCGGCTCACCGGCCAAGAACGCCGGCTGGGAAGCCCTGGCTAAAGCCCGACTTGATTGCGGTCCGGTCCCTTCGATCTATGTGGCCGAAGGGTCGGACTGGTTCTGGTGGTTCGGCGAGGAGCCGCACCCGGCCTTCGGCCGGCTCTTCCGGCTCTATATCGACGACGCCTACCGCCAGGCGGGCCGGGAGCGGCGATGAGCGACCGGCTGACCCTTCTCCTGGCCGTCCATAATCACCAGCCGGTCGGAAACTTCGTCTCGGTCTTCGAGCGGGCTTTCCGGGACTGCTATCTGCCGTTTTTCAGGCTCCTGGAGCGCCACCCGCGGATCAAGCTGAGCGTCCATTTCTCCGGCCCTCTTTGGGAAGCGATGAAGGCCACGGAGCAGTCCGCCTTTGAGCTGATTTCCGGTCTGGCCGGCCGCGGCCAGATCGAGTTGCTGGGCGGGGGCTTCTATGAGCCCATCTTGGCCGTCATCCCCGAAGCCGACCGCCAGGGCCAGATCAGAATGATGGGCGATTTCCTCGAGGAGAGCTTCGGCCGCCGGCCGCGCGGCCTCTGGCTGACCGAGAGGGTCTGGGAGCCCCACCTGGCCAAGACCCTGGCCGCGGCGGGGATCGAATACACGCTCCTCGACGAGGAGCACTTCCGGTATGCCGGGGCTGAGAACATCCACTGCGTCTATGTGACCGAGGATGAGGGCCGCCCCCTGCGTCTCTTCCCGATCGACAAGAAGCTCCGCTATCTCGTCCCCTTCCGTCCGGTCGAGGAGACGGCCGCCTACCTTGAGGAAATCCGCCGGCAGGGCGGCCTGGCTATCCTCGGCGACGATGGGGAGAAGTTCGGCATGTGGCCGGGAACCAAGGCCTGGGTCTATGACGAGGGCTGGCTGGAGCGGTTCTTTGCTTACCTGGAGTCGGACTCCCGGATCGACACCAAGACTTTCTCCGAGGCCCTTGAGGGCGCCCCTTCCGGGGGACGGATCTACCTGCCGCCGGGTTCCTACGAAGAGATGATGGAGTGGGTCCTGGAGCCCGACGAGGCCCGGGCCTTCGCCCTTTTGAAAAAGGGGGTGACGGGCCCATCCCGCCGCTTCCTGCGCGGCGGCTTTTTCCGCGAGTTCTTCCTCAAGTATCCGGAGTCGAACCATCTGCACAAGCGCATGCTGGCGGTGTCCCGCAGGGTTTTGGCTTCCGGGGACGATGCGGCCCGCCGGGAGCTGTACCAAGCCCAGGGCAATGATCCCTACTGGCATGGGGTCTTCGGCGGGCTCTACCTGCCACATCTGCGCGAGGCCGCTTATTACCATCTCCTCAGGGCCGAGAGCCTGACGCCTGGCGAAACCGCCTGGCAGGCGCTGGACGGGGAAGCCGACGGGCTGCTCACGATCTCGCGGCGGGACGACCGTTTCGGCCTCCACGTCAAGCCGGCCAAGGGAGGCGCTCTGACGGAGATCGACTATTTCCCGCAGAGCCGGAACCTTGGCGACGTCCTCTCCCGGCGGCCCGAGACGTATCACCGCCCGGAGCAAACGGGCGGCGATGGAGAGGGACGCAGCATCCACGATCTGGCCAAGGCTCTGCCCCCGGGCGCGGAGGGACTGCTCCGATACGACGGACATCCGCGCTGGTCGGGACTGGATCATTTTCTGCATCCCGATACGACTTCGGCAGGCTTCCAGGGCTCGTCCTTTGAAGAGCAGGGGGATTTCCTCACCCAGCCTTATGCCTGGTCCATCGTCCAAGACCGCCTGTTCCTCAACCGCAAGGGAATGGTCCGGTCGGACGGGCGGAGGGTGCCGATCTCCGTCCAGAAAGAGATTCGCCCGGGGGAGGATGGCTTCCACATCTTGACCTCGATCACCAATCTGGATGACCGGGAAATCGGATTGCTCTTCGGCCAGGAATGGAGCTTCTACCAGATCCCCGAAGAGTTCGCTTGCGATGGGGCAGGCGCGGAACTGGCCGGCGGCCGGATCCGCTTTTCCTTCGAACCGGTCCAGGAGATGTGGCACTTCCCGCTCCTGACCCTGTCCCAATCGGAACAAGGCTTCGACGTCATCCATCAGGGATACTGCCTGCTGCCCCTGTGGCGGCTGCGGCTTGCGTCGGGGGCTTCGGTGACGGTGCGCATCCACATGCGGGAGAACCGCGGCGGCTGAGATGCGCGGGCCGGAGCTGCGGCGCGATTCGCTGAGCGGGAGATGGGCCCTGATCGCGCCCGGCCGTGTGGCTCGTCCCGGCTGCTTCCTCACCCGGGCGGAGCAGCCGCCGGAAACGGCCGATGAGGCCCGGGAATGCTCTTTCTGCCCGGGGCACGAGAATCGAACGCCGCCCGAGATTTCCGCCGTCCGGGATCCCATTAGCAGGCCTGACACCCCGGGCTGGCGCGTCCGGGTCGTGCCCAATAAATTTCCCGCCTTAGTCGAGGCTCCGGGCGGTAGGGAGGGGGAGGGGGGGCTTTCACCGAGCGCAGGCCCGCCGCCGGCGCTCACGAAGTCGTCATCGATTCCCCGCGGCATGACCTCGAGATCGATGAGATCCCCCCTGAGGATGCGGTCCTGACCTTGCGGGCGATCCGGGGCCGAGCCCGGGACCTGGAAGCTTCGGGCCGACACGCCTATATCCAGGTCTTCAAGAACAGGGGCCGTGAAGCCGGCGCTTCCCTCCGCCACCCGCACACCCAGATCACCGCCTTGCCGTTCGTCCCTCCGAGGGTGGAGGAAGAAGAGGCCCGGTTCGAGGCTTGGGCGGCCGGGCCGGGCGGTTGTCTTCTCTGCCGGCTCGTGGAGGAGGAGATCCTCTCGGGTGAGCGCCTGGTCCGCCTTGACCGCTCTTTTGCCGCCGTGGCCCCTTTCGGATCGGCCTTCCCCCTGGAGACACGGATTGTTCCCCTCCACCATTCCGGCTCTTTCTCGGCCATGGACGATCGTGAGACCGAGGACCTGGCGGCCTGCCTGCGCGGCGTTCTGGGAGCGCTCCGGCGCTCGGCTGACAATCCGCCCTACAATTTAGTTTTCATCCAGGCTCCAGTCCGATCAGCTCTTTTCCATTGGCATCTCGACGTCCTCCCGGTGCTCGTCCGGACGGCCGGCTTCGAATGGGGAACCGGAGTCCACATCAATCCCATCCCTCCGGAGAGAGCGGCGGTGCGCCTGCGCCGGCCGGCAGCCCCGTCGAAATCCGCAGATGGTACTTGACGAGCGGACTTTTCAGATCTATGATCTAGCCATCCGCTGATGGCGGCGAAGGGAAATGCTGAAACCTTACCCAAGAGCGGAAGAAGTTTTGCAAGGAGGAGGATGCGAATGAAAAAGTTCGTGTTTCTTTCGGCGCTTGTTCTCGTTCTGGCGACGGCCGGTCTGGCCCAGAATCTGCCCCGCTTCGAGCTGAGCCTCTACGGCGGCTACGGGATCAAGAACGTCAACACGGGCTCGGAGTATTATGACGCCTGGACGGGGTCCTACTACTACTTGGATTCCATCGGAAGCGAATCCTACTTCGCGGCCACGTCGAAGGGCGGCCTGAACTTCGGCGGCGGCCTGGCCTTCTACTTCCACCCCAATATCGGCATCGGCTTCAATTTTGGGTACTTCAAGACCGCCGTCACGTCGGTAACCGATTCGAACATGTGGTGGAGTTGGACCTCGACCTCCAGCACGTACTATGCCTACGATGATAT
Organism: Candidatus Aminicenantes bacterium UBA4085; assembly: GCA_002383325.1. Lineage (GTDB taxonomy): Bacteria > Acidobacteriota > Aminicenantia > Aminicenantales > UBA4085 > UBA4085. Next base: position 26,147 of record DFYJ01000020.1, on the reverse strand, counting down.
CCTGGACGATCCTCTTACCTTCACCGGGATGGACAATTACTTCCAGACCATCCCGCTGAGCCTGAATTTCATCGGGCGCTTCGGCACGGAGCGCTTCCAGGGCTATTTCTCGGCCGGCCCGACGCTCTACATGAACAAGCTGTTCGTAGAGTCGGAGATTGCCTACAGCCTGCTGGGAGGGAACTGGGGCTACTTCGCCGTCGACGTGATCATGGTCCCGACCGAAATCAGGGAATCTTGGCAATCCTTCGGCGCCGACTTCGGCGCCGGGTTCACCTTCTGGCTGGCCCCCTCCTTCGGCATCTTCTTCGACGGCCGCTACTATCTGAGCGGCAAGAAGGTCTTTGACTGGGCCTACTATGAGGACACCTACGACGGGTTGTTCGGCAACTTCATCTACCCCTTCGACTCGGCGGACATCGATTACCTTTACGAGAACGAACTGATCACCGGAGTGGAGATCAATCCCTCGTTCCTCCAGCTGGCCTTCGGATTCAAGATCCGGCTGATGTAAGAGCGCGGAGGCGCGCGTCCGGAGAAGCCTGATCTTGAAGAGGTTCGCGATCATCGCGGCGGCAGTCGCTATCATGGCGGCCGCCGCCTTTCCCAAAACCCTGTCGTTGAGCCTTCGCGGTGGCGCGGCGTACGCAGGGGGAGGGGATCTGGCCGGCGGACTTCGCGGCCTGATGGATTACTACTCCACCGAGTATTCCGACTTATCGGGCCGTCATGCCTTCCCGGCTTTGGGCTGGGCGGCCGGCGGCGAAGTGCTCCTGCATCTCGGTCCCCGCTGGGCCCTGGGGCTGGGCGCCGGCTACGAGCGCCACGGCCGGGAAAGCCTGGTCTCCTACGGCTTCGGCGCCGTCCAAGTGAGCGAGACCCTGACGCCGGTCGTCGGAGCGATTCCCGTGACCGGGATGATCCATCTCTTTCTTCCCGTCGGTAATAAGATGAAGCTGGATATCCAGGCCGGCCTGGGAGCCTATTTCGCCAGTCTCGACTGGCGCTCGAGATATGTCCTTTCAGTCCTGGGCTATGAAGGCACGGACGATTTCTCTTTCAGCAGCAGCCGGTTGGGATTCGGCGCCCAGGCCGGACTGAGCCTGGAATGGCCGCTTTCATCCGGCCTGAGCCTGATCCTCAACGCCCGCGGACGCTTCGCCCGCATCTCCGGCTTCGAGGGCGGCTGGACCGAGACGGGAAGCGGAGATCTGTGGAGCTTCACGGAAAGCGGCCGCGGCACGCTCTATTCCTACGATTGGACGACGGGGGGCGCCACCTATCGGCAAATCGTCATCCAATCCGGCTTGCCGGAGGGAAGCGCCGTGTCCAACGCCCGAGAGGCTCGCATCGATCTGACGGGTTTGACCGCGACCGTCGGGATCAGAATCCGTCTTTTCTGAGTGCGGGGGTTTTTCGGTCCCTATCTTTACAGAATCTCGGAGTCCGCCTTGGTGAGCTTCCGGTAGAGAGCTTCGTATTCCGCGGCCGGCTCTCGCCAGGAGAAGTCGGCCGTCATGGCGTTGCGGACCAGAGCCTCCCGGTCGGGCTTGGAGCGCAGAATGCGTACGGCCCGGCGAACGGCATCGAGAAGAGCCTCGGCTGTAGGCGCCTCGAACTTGATTCCCGTCCCCGTCTTCGTCGCCGCTTCATAAGCCCGCACGGTGTCGTCGAGACCGCCGGTCGCCCTGGCGACGGGAGCCGCTCCGTAGGCCATGGCGATCATCTGGGTCAGTCCGCACGGCTCGTAGCGAGAGGGGATGAGGAAGAGGTCGCTGCCGGCGTAGACCTTGCGGGCCAGGGCTTCGTCGAAGCCGAGCCGAAGCCCGAGGAACGAGGGATAGCGGTCGCGAGCGGCTCTTAAAGCCGCTTCCAGCTTGGGATCGCCGGTGCCGAGGACTATCAGCTTCACACCCAAGGCCATGATTCCATCCAAGGCTTCGATCAATATGTCGACGCCCTTTTGTTCGGCCAGACGGGCCACCAGCCCCGCGATCGGCTCCTCCCGGCGGGCGGGTGGAAGCCCGAACGCGGCCAGGAGATCGCTTCGACAGGCTGCCTTTCCGGATGGATCGGCCGCCGAGAAGGGCGCCGCGATGGCTTGGCCTAAGGCCGGATTCCAGGCGTCTTTGTCGATGCCGTTTCGAATCCCTGAGAGAGCTCCCGCGCGGGCCCGCAGCAGGCCGTCCAATCCTTGGCCGAACTCGGGCGTCAGGATCTCGCGGCTGTAGCGGGGACTGACGGTCGTAACGGCATCGGCATAAAGGATGCCGGCTTTCATGAAGCTGGCCTGGCCCCAGAATTCCATATCCTCCATCCGGAAGAGGCGATCGGGCAGGCCGGCATCGGTCAGGATCGAAGGCGGGAACAGCCCCTGGTAGGCCAGGTTGTGGATGGTATAGACGGATCGGATCCGGGCGTAGAAGGGATCCTCCGCCAGGATATGGCGAAGGTAAGCGGGGGCGAGCGCCGTCTGCCAGTCATTGGCGTGGAGGATTTCGGCTTCAAAAGGCAGGGCCTTGAGAGCGGCCAGGACCGCCCTGGCGAAGAAGGCAAACCGCTCGCCGTTGTCCGGATAGTCGCCGGACGGCGTTCCGTACAGCCCGGCGCCATCGGAGCGCTCGAAGTAGCCGGGATGCTCGATGAAGCACACGGGGTAGGGGTGGGAGGGATCGGCCCAAACCGTGAGACCCGTCGATCCGCCGCGCCAGGCCATGGGCAGATTGTCCAGCGCCCTGACCAGGGTCAATCCGGCGGCGCGGACGCTCCGGTAGAAGGGCATGAACACGGCGATGTCCAGTCCGGCCCCGGCTAGAGCGGCCGGCAGAGCCTGGGCCACATCGGCCAGGCCGCCCGTCTTGGCGTAAGGGGCGACTTCGGAAGCCAGGAAAGCGATCTTCATGGCTTGGTATTCTAGCACAACGGGACGGGGGGATCATCCGGCCTGGTTGCGAAATCAACGCCGACCCGCTAAGATGACAAGGAGATGATGCGCGTCACGGCAGCGGTGATCGAGCGGGACGGACGCCTCCTGATCGCCCGCCGCCGGGCCGGCGGCCGTTTCGGCGGCGTCTGGGAGTTCCCGGGCGGGAAAGTGGAGTCGGGCGAGGAGCCACGGGATGGGCTGCGGCGGGAGATCCGCGAGGAGCTCGACCTGGACATCGACGTCGGCCCGGCCCTGGGCGAGTTTCCCTTCGCATCCGAGACCTTGACCTTGATCCTGATCGCCTTCCGGGCCGCTATCCGCGAAGGCGTTATGCGTCTCAGCGACCACTCCGAGATCGCTTGGGTCCTGCCGTCCGAGCTGTCGGGCTACGACTTCGCCCTGCCGGACCGGCCCTTGGTCCGGCGGCTGGCGGAAGGAGCTGCCTATGGATGAGTCCGCCGTCATCCTCCACCCCGGCAAGGACAAGGCCGTCCGCAACCGCCATCCCTGGATCTTCTCCGGTGCGGTTCGCCGGCTCCCGGCTCTCGAGCCGGGCGAGATCCGGACCGTCCAAGCGGCCGACGGATCCTTCCTGGGCTCCGCCTACTTCAATCCTCGGGCCTCGATCGTCGGGCGGATGCTGACTTTCGACCGCACTCCACCCCTGGACGCCCTGCGCGACGCCCTGCGGCGCGCCTCGGCCCTGCGGCGGCGGTTGATGGGGGAGGACCGCTCGGGAGCCTGCCGAATCGTCAACGGGGAGGGAGACGACTGCCCCGGATTGATCGTCGACCGATTCGCCGATGTCCTGGTCGTTCAAATCTCGACCTTGGGCATGGAGCGGCTCAAAGATTTTGTCCTCGACGAGCTCGAAGGCCTCTTCTCGCCGCGATCCATCTATGAGAAGTCGAGCCTGCCTTCGCGACGCGAGGAGGGGCTTCCGCCCGCCGAGGGCCCGCTGCGGGGCCCGGCCCCCGATCCTCTGGAGATCCTGGAGGACGGCCTGAAGCTCATGGTCGACATTCCGGGCGGGCAGAAGACCGGCTTCTATCTCGACCAGCGGGAGATGCGGCGGATGGCCCGCCGGCTGGCCGCCGGACGCCGCGTCCTCAATGCCTTCGCCTACAGCGGCTCCTTCACCGTGGCCGCCCTGGCCGGCGGCGCCGTTTCGGCCGACAGCGTGGACGCCTCGGCCAAGGCTGTCGCCCTGGCCCGGGACAATTGCCTGCGCAACGGATTTCCGGAGGAAGGGCTCGGCTTCCATGAGGCGGACGTCTTCGAATTCCTGCGGGGCCGGCCCCTGGACTATGACCTGATCATCCTGGACCCGCCGGCTTTCGCCAAGCACAAGTCGGAGGTCATGGCGGCCTGCCGGGGCTACAAGGACCTTCATCGCGTGACCTTCGAAAAGGCCCCCGCGGGGGCTCTGGTCATGACCTTCTCCTGCTCGCGCTTCGTCGACGAGACGCTCTTCGGCCAGGTCATCTTCCAGGCCGCCCTGGAAGCCGGACGCCGGGTGCGCATCCTGCAGCGCCACCACCAGGCCCTTGATCACCCCGTCAGCGTCTACCATCCCGAGAGCGATTATCTGAAAGGATTGATTCTGCATGTCGATTGACGTGAATGAAAAAGGGCCTGCGCAAGAGCCGGAATCTCCCGGATCCGGCCGCGACGCCTTTTCTTCCCGCCTGAGGACCGCCAAGGCCGTGGCTTGGGCTCAACTGGCCGGCCTGATCGTCTGCCTGGCGGCGGTGGAAGCCGTCCGGACGATCATCCGGCCCTTTTTCGGGCTGGCCGCCCTCGGCGGAGCTAGGACGGCTGTCCGCTACGGCGTCTTCATGGCCGCCGCCGCGGTCGTCCTGGCCGTCAGCGCCCTCAACGGGGTCCGCCTCGGCCGGCGGGCGGGGGAGGCCGAAGCGCCCTGGCTCGATCGGGTTTCCTCCGTTTCGATCCTCAGCTTGGCCCTGGCCGAAGTCCCGGTCCTGCTGGGCCTCCTGCACTTTCTCCTGGGCGGCTATAACCGCGATTTCTATGCGCTTTTGCTCGTTTCGCTCATCCTTCTGTTCATGTACTTTCCGCGGGCCTCGGTTTGGGAGGCACGACGCGCCGGTCCCGGCCGGACCTGTCCGCTGTGAGGTGACCATGAAGCTGACTTTTCTGGGAGCCAACCATCAAGTCACCGGCTCCAGCACTCTCCTGGAGGCGGGAGGGCTTCGCCTGCTCATCGATTGCGGCCTCTATCAAGAGCGCCCCTTCCTGGAGCGCAATTGGGCCCCCTTTCCGTTCGCTCCGGAGGAGCTGGACGCTTGCCTGCTGACTCACGCCCATCTCGATCACTGCGGGCGCCTGCCCAGTCTGGTCAAGGAGGGCTTCGCCGGTCCGATCCGCTCGACGGCTGCCACCGCCGACGTGGCCCGGATCGTCCTTCTCGACGCCGCCCACATCCAGGAAGAAGACGCGGCCTACAAGAAGAAGCGCCACGCCCGGGAGGGCCGGACGGGCCCCCATCCCGAAGTGCCCCTGTACACCGTGGCCGACGCCCAGGAGACGCTCCCGCTCTTCGCCCCGGCCGGTTACGATGAACCCGTGGCCCTGGGCGGCTCGGCGACGGCAACCTTCCGTGACGCCGGCCACATCCTGGGCTCGAGCATGATCGAGGTCCTGGCCGGGAAGGGCCGGAGCGCGCGCCGGATCGTTTTCTCCGGCGACATCGGGCAGCCGGACAAGCCCCTGGTCCGCGATCCAAGCCGGTTCGGGGAGGCCGATGCGGTGGTCATGGAGTCGACCTACGGCGACCGCGATCATTCCGATCCCGGGGCCGTCGAGGACGAGCTGGCCAGGATCGTCAACGAGACCGTCGAGCGGCGCGGCAACCTGGTCATTCCGGTCTTCGCCGTCGAGCGGGCCCAGGAGGTCATCTACGTCCTCGGCCGGCTGCAAGCCGGCCGGCGCATTCCGCGTCTGATGACCGTGCTCGACAGCCCGATGGCGGTCGAAGTCACCGGGCTGTTCAGCCGCCACCGGGCTATTCTGGACGAGGAGGCCAGATCGCTCTACCGCTCCGGCCGGGCGCCTCTGGACTTCCCGGGGCTGAAGCTTTTCCGGACCGTCGAGGAATCCAAGACGGTCAACTCCATCCGCGGCACCTGCATCATCATGGCCGGCTCGGGCATGGCCACGGCCGGGCGGATCAAGCATCATCTGCTGGCCAACATCGAGCGCCCCGAGTCGACGATCCTTTTCGTCGGCTACCAGTCCCGCGGCACGCTCGGCCGCCTGATCGTCGAGGGCCGGCCCGAGGTCCGCATCAACGGCCGCACGGTGGCGGTCAAGGCCCGGATCGAGCGGATCGACGGCTTCTCCGGCCACGCCGGGCAGGCCGACTTGATGGACTGGCTGCGGGCCTTCCACCATCCCCCCCGGCGTCTCTTCCTGATCCACGGCGAGGACGAGGCGGCCGACGCCCTGGCCGCGGACATCCGCCGCGAGCTGGGCTGGAAGCCGATCATTCCGTCCTTCGGCGATGTCTTCGAGTTCTAGGCCGCGCCCTGGCCGGAAAGGCCTTGCGCGCGGCGCGTCCGGGCGAGTAGAATACGGTGGATCGATAAGAGGTCGCTCATGAATCAGGCCCCCGCGACAACTCCTCCGGCCCGGCACCGCACGGGCCGAACCCTCCGCATCGTCGAGATCTGCCTCTCGGCCGTCCTGATCGTCCTGCTCGGCGTCTTGATTTTCCGCTTCCACCTGCTGGGCGACGGCGAAGCCGAGCCGGTCATTCGCTGGTCGGACATCACCGTGACCGAGGCCCGCCTGGGCCCGATCCGGGAGACCCTGGCCGTGGAAGCCGCGGTCCAGCCCCTGGCCACCATCGCCCTGGACGCCGTCGAGGGCGGCCGGGTCGAGCGCATCTTCGTCGAGATCGGCTCGGTCGTCAAGGCCGGCGATCCCATCGTCCAGCTGGAAAACACCTCCCTGCTGATGGACATCATGAACCGTGAGGCGGAGCTGGCCCAGCAGTCCAACAACCTCCGCAACACCCGCTTGTCGATGGAGCAGTTCAAGCTCCAGCTCAGCCAGCAGCAGACCGACCTGGACAACCAGATTCTGCAGCAGAAGAAGCTCTACGACCGCTACGCCGAGCTGGACAAGGACAACCTCATCTCCAAGCAGAGCATCGAGCAGGCCCGCGACCAGTACGACTATCTGCTCAAGCGCAAGGAGCTGATGGAGAAGAGCCAGAGAAGCGAGCTGGCCTTGCGCATCTCGCAGCTGGAGTCCCTGGAGCAGTCCCTGGAGCGCATGCAGGCCAACCTGGAAGCGATCCGCCGGAAGCAGGACGCCCTGGTCATCAAGGCCCCTCTGGCCGGCATCGTCACCAACCTGGCCGTGGAGACCGGCCAGACCAAGACAGCCGGGCAGCGCCTCGGCCAGATCGACGTCCTCAACGGCTTCAAGGCGGTAGCCACCATCGAAGAGGAGCACTTGCCCCGGGTCGAGGTCGGCGCCGCCGCCGAGTTCGACTACGACGGGAGGATCTATCGCCTCGATGTGCGCAAGATCATGCCCGAAGTGCAGGGCGGCCGCTTCCAGGCCGAGATGGAGTTCCGGGGCGAGCGGCCCAAGGGCATCAAGCGCGGCCAGACCCTGCATATCCGGATCGGCCTGGGCGAGGTCTCCCAAGCCCTGCTGCTGCCGCGGGGCGAGTACTTGAAGGCCTCCGGCGGCGACTGGGTCTATCGCATCGACGAGGCCGCCGGGACCGCGGTCCGTCAGGCCATCCGGACCGGACGCCAGAACGCCGACGCCATCGAGGTGGTCAAAGGCCTCAAGGCCGGCGATCGGGTCGTGACCTCGTCGGTGGCCGCCTTCGGCGGCCGGGACAAGGTCTCCCTCAAGGACAAGTAAGGGCCCCCTCGACCGCCATGATCCGACCGCTCCGCCTCCTCTCCCGCGGGCTCCTGGCCGGCTTGTGCGCCGTGCTCCCCGCGGCCGCCCAGGAGCGGACCGCGGCCATGTCTCTGGAGGCCTGCATCCTGGAAGCCCTGCGTAACAACCTGGGCGTGGCCATCGAGGTCATCAATCCCCGGCTCTCGGCCCTGTCTCTGGCCTTCGTCAAGGAGAAGTACATCCCCTCGGTGTCCATGGGCCTGAGCTCGTCCAACACCAGCTCGGCCTCCTTCTCCTGGATCGAGGCGGCCGCCCAAGTCACCTCCCAGGACCAGAACTACTCGGCCCAGGTCTCCCAGTTCGTCCCGCTGGGAGGGCGCTTCTACGCCACCCTGTCCTCCTACAAGAGCGAGAGCAACCGCAGCTACCTGACCATCAACCCGCGCTTCGGCAGCACCCTGACCTTCACCTACTGGCAGCCGCTTCTGCGCAACTTCGGCCTGAACCTGAACAAGCGCGACATCGTCATCAGCCGCAACAACCTGGATATCTCGGAGATCAGCTTCCGGTCCGTCCTGCAGAACACCATCTACAACGTCGAGCAGTCCTACTGGAACCTGGTCTACGCCGTGGAGAACCTCAAGGTCCGGCGGCAATCCCTGGATCTGGCCAAGGACCTGCTGGCCAAGAACACCCGCGAGGCCGAAGTCGGCACGATCGCTCCCATCGAGGTCCTCAACGCCGAGGCCGAGGTGGCCACCCGGGAGGCCGACATCCTGCAGGCCGAGGCCCAGGTCGCCTCCGGCCAGGACGGCCTGGCCACCATCCTGAACCTGCCCCGGGAGGAGGGCCAGCCCCGCCTGGCCCGCATCGTGCCGACCGACCAGCCGGCCTTCGAGGCCCGGCCGCTCGACTTCGAGGCCAGCCTGCAGACGGCCATGGAGAATCGGGCCGATCTGCAAACCACCCGGCTCGACCTGCAGAACAAGGAGCTGACCTACGGCTATCTGCGCAATCAGCTGCTGCCCGACCTGTCGCTGACCGCATCCTACTGGAGCCCCGGCATCTCCGGCACTCAGATCCTCTATCAGGACGACGACCCGCTGACCAACATGGTCGTCGGGACGGTTCCGGGCGGAGCCTCGGGCAGCCTGCGGGACGCCTTCCGCATGAGCTACCGCAACTGGTCGGTCAGCCTGAGCTTGAGCATCCCGGTCAATTACTACATCAGTCGTAACCACTTCACCCAGATCCAGATCAGCCGCGACCAGGCTCTGCTGCGGCTGGAGAACCTGGAGCAGCAGGTCTACCTGGAGATCCGCAACGCCGTTCGCGACGTGGAGACCAATTTCAAGCGGGTCCAGGCCTACCGGCTGGCCCGCGAGCTGGCCGAGAGGCGCCTGCAGGCCGAGGAGAAAAAGCTCAAGGTCGGGCTGACGACCAACTACCTGGTCCTGCTCAACCAGCGCGACCTGGCCACGGCCAAGACCAACGAGCTGAAGGCCCTCATCGACTACAACCTGTCGCTGTCCTCGCTGGAGAGGTCCCTGGGCACCAGCCTGCGGACCAAGGGCATCCGCATCGACGACATCATCGACCGCGACCAAGACGACTGAGCCGTCCGGCCCGGCGGGCCGCGGCGGCCACGAATCGCTCCCTCGTATGGCAGAATGAGTCCAAGGAGGTTTCCATGATCCATCACCCCTTTGTCCGCGACATTCCCCGGCGCCGGTTCCTCGAGCTCGGTCTCAAGGGGGGCTTGGCTCTGGCGGCGGCGCCGGTCTGGCTGAAGGACCTGGGCGCGGCCCAGGGCGCCGGATCCGGCGTTGCCACGGCCATCGATCCCGGCCTCCTGGACAAGGTCCTCCGCAAGGGCATGGCCCGGGGCGGCGACTTCGCCGAAGTCTATCTGGAGAAGAGGATCAGCCGCTCCATCCTCCTGGAGGAGGGCAAATTCAAGAGCGCGGTCTTCGGCATCAGCCAAGGGGCGGGCGTGCGCGTCCTGTCCGGCGACCGGACGGGCTACGCCTACACGGACGAGCCGACCGAGGACAAGATCCTGCGGGCCGCAGAGACGGCCTCGGCCATCGCCAAGTCCGGAAGCGCGACCGCTTCGATCGGCTTGAAGGCGGTCCGGCACCCGTCCCATGTCACGGTCCGGATCGCTCTTCAGGACGTAACCGACGAAAAGCGCCTGGATGTCATGCGGCGCGCCCATCAAGCCGCGCTGGACTACGACCCGCGCATCGCCATGGCCTCGATCGACTATTACGACGAGATCCGCGGCCGGACGATCGCCAACTCCGAGGGGCTGCTCTTCACGGACGAGCTGCCGCTCCTGTTCTTCATCATCCAGGCCCTCAGCCGTTCGGGCGGCGCCTCGCATATGGGCCGGGAGCGGATCTCGGCCCATTCCGGCTTCGAGATGTTCGACGGCGGGGCGGCGGAAAAAGCGGCCCGAGCCTGCGCCCGCGAGGCCGTGGCCATGCTCGAGGCCAGGGACGCCCCGGCCGGCAAGATGGACGTGGTCATGCAGAACGGCTGGGGCGGCGTGCTCGTCCATGAGGCCGTCGGCCACCCCCTGGAGGCCGACAACATCGCCAAGAACATCGGCGCTTTCACCGGCAAGCTGGGCTCGAAGGTCGCCTCGCCCGTTTTCACCATGATCGACGACGGGACTCTGCCGGGCTTCCGGGGCACGACCAGCGTCGACGACGAGGGCACACCGATGAAGCGCAATGTCCTGATCGAGAAGGGCGTCCTGCGGAAGTACATGACCGACATCCTCTCGGCCCGCCAGATCAAGGCCGAGCGGACGGGCAACGGGCGGCGCGAAAGCTTCCGCTACCTGCCGATCCCGCGCATGACCAACACCTTCATCGACGCGGGCCGGGATGCGCCGGCGGACATTCTGACCTCGACCAAGAGCGGCCTCTATGTCCAAGCCCTCAGCGGCGGCAGCGTCAACCCGGTCACCGGGGTCTTCAACTTCACCTGCCGCGAGGCCTACCTGATCGAAAACGGACGCAAGACCCAGCCAGTCAGGGGGGCCACCCTCATCGGCTCCTGTCTGGACGTCATCCAGAGCGTGGACGCCGTGGGCAACGACCTCGACTTCGGGCCGGGCATCTGCGGCAAAGGCCAAGCGGCCGAGGTTACGGCCGGACAGCCGACTGTCCGGCTGAGGGGCATCAACGTCGGCGGCACGCGGGCGGCCCGGTAGGCGCGAGGGAGAAGCATCATGGATATCAAGAGCCTGTCGCAAGCGACGGTCAAAGAGTGCCTCCGGAAGGGCGCGGACGCGGCCGAGGTCTATATCGAATCCGGGCGCAGCCTGAGCGTCGAGGTGCGGAACGGTGAAATTGAGACGGTCGAGGAGGCCGCCTCCCAGGGAGTCGGCATCCGCGTCTTTCTCGGGGGACGCATGGCCTTCGCTTATTCCAACGACCTGGCCGAGGCGTCTCTGCGGGCGGCGGTGGACCGGGCCGTCGGCTTCGCCAAGATCACGACGGCGGACCCGAACAACGTCCTGCCGGACGATCCCGGGTCGGCCGAAGTCGACGGGCTCTACGACCCCGCGATCGCCTCGGTCCCGCTCGAGCGCAAGATCGGGCTGGCCCTGGAGGCCGAGAAGAGGGCCTTGGCCGTTTCCGGCGTGTCGAAAAGCGCCGGCGCGGGCTGGTCGGAAGGGGAGGACGAGGTCGTCATCGCCAATTCCCTGGGCCTGCTCAAGGGGTCCCGCTCCTCCTCCTGCGGCTTCAGCGTCTCGGTCGTGGCCGAGAAGGGCGAGCAGAAGACAACGGGCGGCGAAAGCTGCGGCCGCCGCTTCTTCGCCGACCTGAAGACGCCGGCCGAGGTCGCGGCCAAGGCGGCCCGGGACGCGGTCGGGATGCTGGACCCGCGGCCGGTCAGGACGCAGCGCGCGCCGGTCGTCTTCGATCCCGATGCGGCCGGAGCGCTCCTGGGCGGCATCCTGGGGGCCATCCACGGCGAGCGCGTCCTGCAGAAAGCCAGCTTTCTGGCCGACAAGCTGGGCCGTACGATCGCCTCGGAGCTTCTGTCCATTATCGACGACGGCCTGCGGGCCAAGGGGCCGGCCAGCGCCCCGTTCGACGGAGAGGGCACGGCCTGCCAAACCCGGCTGATCATCGACAAGGGCGTCCTGAAGGGCTTCCTCTATAACGCCGCGGTGGCCAAGCGGGCGGGGACCAAGAGCACGGGCAATGCCGCCCGCGGCGGCTTCTCCAGCCTGCCGGGCATCGGGGCGCACAATTTCTACGCTGCGGCCGGCTCGGCCCAAGCGGCCGACATCCTGGCCTCGACCAAGTCGGGCCTCTGGCTCAAGGAAGTGACGGGCTACGGCATCAACCCGGTCAACGGGCAGTTCAGCGGCGGCGCCGCGGGATTTTGGATCGAAAACGGCAAGATCGCCTTCCCGGTCCAGGGGCTGACCGTGGCGGGCACGGCCGAAGAGATCCTGCTGGGCATCGACGCCGTGGCCGACGATCTCGACTTCAACCGCGGCCGGACGGCTCCGACCTTCCGGGTCAAGAGCCTGCAGATCGGCGGCGAATGACGCCCGGGGCGGAGCCGCTGGAACCGGCTCCGCTCTCAGGGGAGGGATGGGGAAAACCCCGCCAGGCCGTCGCGGGCGGCGTAAGCGCGCATGATCCCCTCCAGCTCGGTCCGAAGCCTCCCGTCCACCGCGGCGGCCGGCTTGGCCAGGATCCTTTGGACCTCTTCGCGGGCCCGGTCGTCGATCGTCTTGCCGCCGGCTTGAAGCCAAGCTTCGTAGGTGTCGCGGTCGGCCAGCTTGACCGTCGAATGGTCCTGCCGGTACCACTTGCGGGTATGGGCCAGAGTCAGGAAGGACGTGGCGGGGTCGAAGTCCTCGAACAGGTGGAGGGCGATCGGATCTTCGCGCTGGACGATCCCCTTGATCAGCCGCAGGGCCATCCCGCAGATCTCGTCGTCGATGAGCAGCTTTTCCAGGCTGATGGTCGTCTCGTAATCCATCATGCCCGGACCGGAGACGACGTTGATCCCGGCCAGGGCGGCCAAGACGGCGCCCATCCCGGTCTCGTAGCCGGCTTGGGCGTCGTTGGTCTTGGCGTCGCTGAGGGCCATGTAGGCGTGGGTCGGGAGCTCCAGACGCTTGCCGATCTGGGCATAGGCCATGTCGATCATCATGGTCTCCATGGCCCCCATCGGGGTGGTGCCCTTGCGCATGTCGAAGCTGGAGGGCGAGCCGCCGAAGATGACCGGGGCTCCGGGGGAAGCGGCCTGGGCGATGGCCACTCCGGCCAGGTTCTCGACCACGTGCTGGACGAGAGTGCCCGAGATGGTGGCCGGGGAGGCGGCCCCGGTCATGCCCATGGAGATGAGCTCCGAGGGGATGCCGGCCCGGGCGCAGTCGATCAGGCTCTGGGCCGTCAGATCGCTCCACTTGAGGGGAGGGGAGGGGCAGGCGTCGAAGACGGCCAGGGGACGCCGGCGAAGCTCCTCGGAGCCGCCCCGGACCGCGGCCAGCATCTCCCGCATCGGCTCGAATCCGGCTTTGCGGAAGGTGCCGGTCACGATCGGCTTCGTCGATAGAAGGAGCCCGGCATAGAGGCGGAAGGCATCGGCCAGGATATCCGGGATGTCGCGCGGCACCAGGCCGGTGCTCTGGATGTCGATATGGAGGCAAGCGTCGGTCACCCGGACGAAGTCGACCAGGTCGGCCGTCGTCGGCGCCCTCTCCCGCCGGGTGGCGCCGTCGAGGACCCGGACGCCGGCCGATCCGGGATCGAAGTGGACCTCGTCGCCGCCCAAAACGCATTCCCGGCTTCCGGCCCGGTCGGACAGGGTGACCGTGTCCGGGGTATGTCGAAGCAAGTCTTCCATGAGCGCCCGCGGAACGCGAACCTGCTCGCGGGTCTCCTCGACCTCGGCCCCGGCCGCGGCCAGCAGGCGGCGGGCTTCGGCGTTCTCGACGAAGACGCCGGCCTTGGCCAGAACGGCGAAGCCCTCATCGATGATCCGATCGGCCAGCTCGGCCGACAGCAAGTTGGCTTTGGGGCGAAGGGCGGGGAACATGATCAGGCCCTCCCCAGCGCCGCCGCGGCGGCCCGAACCGCGGCCACGGCGTTCTCGCCGTAGCCGTCGGCCCCGATCTCCGCGGCCCACTTGGCCGTCACGGGGGCCCCTCCGACCAGGACCTTGAAGCGATCCCGCAGCCCCCGCTCGCGGAGGAGGTCCATGAACCGGCGCTGGTTCAGCATCGTCGTGGTCAGGAGGGCCGACAGGCAGATGATGTCGGCCCCGGCCTCGACTGCGGCGTCGATGAAGCGCTCGAGCTTGACGTCCGCGCCCAGGTCCAGGACCTCGAAGCCGTTGGCCGAGAGCAGGGAAGAGACCAGGTTCTTGCCGATGTCGTGGATGTCGCCCTCGATGGTGCCGATGACGGCCCGGCCCATGGACGATGGCGCGCCTCCGCCCGAGGCTTCCAGGGCCGGCCGCAGGACGGCCATGGCCGCCTTCATGCCCTCGGCGCCCTGGATCAGCTCGGGCAGGAAGTATTCGCCGCACTCCCACAGCTCGCCGACTTTCCCCAATCCGGGCAGGAAGCCGCGGGAGATGATGTCCTGGGCCGACAAGCCGACGGCCAGGCCCTCGGCGGCGAGAAGGGAGGCGGCTTCCCGGTCTCCGTCCACGAGCGAGCGGGCCATGCGTTCATAGAGCGTCGAATCGGTCATGGACGGCTCCTTTCCGAGAGGTCAGCGCCAGGGCGAGAAAGCCAGGCTGTCGACGAAGGCGGCCTGGAAGGCGTCCCCGGCCAGAGAGACGTGGCGGACGCGGCGGGCCAGGGCCTCGCAGCGATCCCTCTCGGCAGCCGAAAGCAGCAGGAGGCGGGCTCCGGCCAGCGAGGCGTTGCCCAGGAATCGGATCCTGTCCGGCGGGACGTCGGGGATCAGGCCCAGGCGGACGGCGTGGCGGACATCCAGGGTGCTGCCGAAGGCGCCCGCCACCCAGACCGCGTCCAGATCGACAGCCTCAAGTCCGGCCCGCGCGAGCAGCCTGCGCATCCCCGTCTTGACGGCGGCCGCGGCCAGCTGGACCTCCCGCACGTCACGGCGGTCCAGGCCCAGCCCGGGCGCCGCCTCGATCGTCCCGGCGGCCGAGCGGATCGCGCCCGAAGCGTCCAGCCCGCCCTGTTCCAAGGCCATGGCCAGCAGGTCGATGATCCCGCTGCCGCAGATGCCCATCGGAGCGCCGCCGCCGATGACATCGAGAGCCAGGCGGCCGGCGGCGAAGTGGGCGGCATGCACGGCTCCGGGTCCGGCGATCATGCCGCAGGACAGCGACATGCCCTCGAAGGCGGGACCGGCGGCGGTCGACGTGCAGGCCAAGTCGTCCCCGTTCTTGAGGACGATCTCGCCGTTGGTGCCCAGGTCGACGAAGAGGATACGCTCCGGTCCGCTCTCGATGTCGGCGGCCGCCAGGCCGGCCGAGATGTCGCCGCCGACGAAGCTGCCAATCCCGGGAGCAAAATAGACCAGGCCGTCCGGATGGGCGGCCGATCCGGTCCCGCCGGCAGGCAGGGGAGGCAGGGAGGCGACCAGGGGATGAAACGGCGCCTCGGTCAGGGAGGCGACGGACAACCCGAGAGCCAGGTGCGTCATGGCCGTATTGCCGGCCAACACGGTCTCGTAGACGGCCGAAGCGGGCAGGCCGGCCTGATCGAGGAGCCGGCTGAGGAGACCATTGACGGTTTCCCAGGCCGCTGAGCGGAGGCCTTCGGCCGCGGCCGGGTCGAGGCGGGCGGCCGTGATCCGGCTGACCACATCCGCCCCGAAGCGGGACTGGGCATTGAGTGCGGCAGCCGAGGCCGCCGTCCTTCCGGATTCGAGGTCCACCAGCTCGGCCGCGACCGTTGTCGTGCCCAAATCGACCGCCAGACCGAATTGCCGGCCGGACGTGTCGCCCGGCTCGATCGCAAGGATGCGGCGGTCGTGGACGACGGCGGTGAGAGTGAACGGAGCGCCGCCCGGACGGGACACGGCGGCCAATCCGCGCAGGGCGGCCGGAGCGGGCTCCCAAGCCGCCTCCGGCAGGGAGGCCAGTAAACGGTCGAGGTCGGACGCGGGATTCTCGAGCGAAGGCGGATCGGGACGGACGGAGTACTTGTGCAAGGGCGGGTCAAGGGGCACCGAACGCCAGCCATCCCAATCCGCCTCGGGGACGACGGCCAAGGACGGCGGGCGGGAGGCCTCGGGAATCAGGACCGTGAGCGGTCCGGTTACTGTGACTCGGCAGGCCAAGCGGCTTCCGGCCGGGGCCTTGCGTCGGGCCAGCAGCGCGGCCTCGTCGGCGTCGGGCAGACCGAAGTCTCCCTCGACGATCTGAATAAGGCACTTGCCGCAGATGCCGCGTCGGCGGCAGTAGAGATGGACGGGGTACCCTGCATCGGCCAGCGCATCGGCCAGACAGGCGCCCGTCTTGGACTCGGTCAGA
This sequence comes from Candidatus Aminicenantes bacterium UBA4085, assembly GCA_002383325.1. Lineage (GTDB taxonomy): Bacteria > Acidobacteriota > Aminicenantia > Aminicenantales > UBA4085 > UBA4085. The sequence continues at coordinate 9,838 of DFYJ01000020.1, read as the reverse complement.
ATTGAGCCGGGCTCGATGGCGATACGGTGAAGGATCATCAATATTCTCGCATATCGTTGATTATAATATAAATAAACTGTTCTTACGAAGCCGATCTATCACCTCGCTTCGCGGCCATCTTACGGCAATCCTGGGCTCGAAATCAATCTCGGATGAGGATGGATTCTCTTTTCTTGGATCAGCTCCCTTGATCTCTTTGCTGTGCGACAGGGGATTCGCCAGCGCGTATTCGAATAAGACACACGCACCCTTCCGGAGACAAAGGCGACGAAGCCGTTTTGAGCCGATGTCGATCGCGATTTCGAATCAGCGTAGAGGAATCCGACTCCACAGTTCCTGCCGCTCGAATTGCTGCCGAACTTATAATTGTTTTCCTCGACCTTGGTGGTATGAAGCGGTCCCCATCGCGGCGGTCAGATCTCAGCTCATCGACGGCCCAGTCCCGCCGCGGATATTTCCGTCGCATCATGATCGCCATGAATCAGGGTCATTGCGGCCTGGCGCCAGCGCCGCTCTGATGACAAGGACGAAACTTTTTTCATCCCATCCGATATCAGCGTATTTACTTTTATATCTTGATGTTAGGATGGTGTCGGCCGGCCGACATGCCGGCGCTAAGATCTTGCATTCGCCGGCCAATAAGAATATTGTAGGAAAGAATCTGACAAAGGATTCTCCCAGTGGTCATAACCGTCACCAATCAGAAAGGCGGCGTCGGCAAGACAACGACGGCCGTCAACTGCGCCGCCGCGCTGGCCTTGGCCGGCAAGAATGTGCTGCTTGTCGATACCGATCCGCAGGCCCACAGCACGATCTCGTGCGTTCGAGAACCTGGTGCGCTCCCGTCTTCGCTCTATGACGTGCTGAGCCAGACCAAGGCCCCGATCGAAGCCGCCATTGCCAAATCCACGGTACCGGGCCTCGACGTCGTCATCTCACGCATCTCCATGGCCAAGATCGAAACCTCGCTCATAGGGGAGATCGACGGGCATTATCGGCTTCGAGATGCCCTGGCCTCCGTACGGCCGCGCTATGATTACATTCTGATCGACACTCCGCCGACTCTGGGCTTGATCACCCTCAATGCTCTCGTCGCCGCTTCCCATCTCCTCATACCAATCCAAAGCTCCTACCTTTGCCTGGAGGGGACGGATGATCTCTTGGAGACCATCGACAAGGTCAGGCGCGTGGCCAATCCCGGCCTTATCATCCTGGGAGTTCTTATCACGCTCCATGACACGCGGACGAACCTGGCCCGTGATGTCGTGGAGAGAATCGTCAGCGTCTTTGGAGACAAGGTCTTCAAAACCCACATTTCCAAGAGCGTCAAGATCGAAGAATGTCCGGCCTACAAGGAATCCATCTTCACGTACGCTGCCTCGTCCATCGGCTCCCAGCAATATCGTCTCGTCGCGGAGGAGATCATTGAGCGGACAAAATCCTAAGCGCTCGGGTCTGCCGTCATCGATCGGCATGCGCCACGACACCCATTTCGTCGATTGGATCTCCAAGAAGACGGCTGCCCCCATGGTCCGGATGATCCCTTTGACCAAGATCTCGCCGAACCCTCACCAAGCCCGCTCGTCGCTGGGGGACATCCAGGAACTGATGATCTCCATCAAAGCCAAAGGCGTCCTGGAGCCGATCATTGTTCGCCCGAAGGGGGACACCTACGAGATTATTGCCGGAGAGAGACGATACATCGCCTCCAAGAACGTCGGCCTGAGCGAGATACCGGCCATCGAGATGATCGTCAACGACTCGGAGGCCATGGAGATCTCCCTCATTGAGAATCTCCAGCGCAAAGACCTCGACCTTTTCGAAGAAGCCGACGGCCTCAAAGCTCTGATGGATATCTATGACTACAGCCATGCTCAGATCTCAGAAAAGATCGGCAAGGCCCGTTCAACGATTACCGAGATCATCAACATCAGCCGGGTTCCTTCCGATGTGAGAGCCGTCTGCGCCGAGTCCGGCTTGGAAAAGAATCGAAGCCTCCTGATAGAGCTTTCCAAGCTCAAGACCACCGACGAGATGCAAACTTTACTCAGGCAGATCAGAGAGCGCGGCCTGCGCCGCGAAGATACCCGGGACCTGACTAAGGAAATGAAAGGGAAGGACGGGGCGTCCAAGCCTAAGCACTATATTTTCCACTACCGGCCCAAGGAAGACCGTTCCTATCAGGTCAAGATCGAGTTCAAGAAAGACACGGTCAGCCGGAACGAGATCATCAAGGTCTTGGAAGACCTCATCGCCAAGCTGAAATCTTCTCGTTAGAGTTTTCACAGCGTCAACCATGGAAATCAAAAAGGAAGCTGTCTGTTTTCCGGGCCGAAAGAATTTTCGTAGGCAATGATTGGAATCGCAAAACGCCAACGCCTATTAAAGAACAGAAGCAAAGCAATTAGAATCGCGGGGGACATTTCGCTGAACTCAATCACTTGCCCTGTTTATTAGTAGACATAATATATCTTATGCGACTCATCATGTCATTTCAACTTATTGCGTAGATAATAATATATTTAGAGATTTTCAACGACTGTGGATATCACTATCGACGACATTTTGTGCATCTGTGGATATCGAAACCCCACCCCTAGCGCGCTTGAGAATGAATTTCGCGTCTCCCTGAATTGCGGGAGGGAAATTCGGGCTCTATTTCTCTCCGGCTTGGCCGCGACCAAATCGGCTTTTCACATGGGCACCGTCGCAGAAAGGCTTGTTCTTAGACTCCCCGCAGCGGCAAAGAGTCACCCGATTTCGTGATTCGTAGACGATTCCTTTCGAGTTCTCCACGGGAATTCCCCCTTTGACCCATAGCGGCCCTTCGCCCTCATGATACGTGTCATGGATCACCCCGATCTCCGTTTCGAGGATGGGCTCTATGTCACGTCCCGTTGTCTTGTCCCGAATCGACAGCCGTCCCGATGGGCAATTCCAAGCCGATTCGATAGCGATATTTTTCTTAACTGGATCCTCGGATTGCTCCGTCAGCGTCCAAGCATCCCCACCTCGATGGCAATATCTGGCGATTGAGCATCGGCAAGGGACATCCACCAAGGCCATCTCCGGTCCTTCCGTTATATCTTCTGCTTTTCGAAGCGTCACGAATGGTGCCGTCTCCTCGCCTTCGAACGCCATCCTGTTGTGAGCCCCGTCACAGAAAGGCGCCCGACCCGTCTTCCCGCATCGGCACAAAGCATACGTCTCGGGTGTCGGAACTTTCTCGCCTTTCTCCCAGCTCTCAGGCTCCCCATCAATTCCGAGAACCACCGTCTCATGAGCTAACGGTATCCCGCCTTCGACGATATACGGCCCATCGGCTGTGACCCTGATCCTCTTTCTTGCTTCCATGCTTGCCTCCAGAACGGCGTCTCATCGCCCCAGCTTGCCCATCTTAAATAGATCTTCCGATCCTGGCAAGCCGTCCATCCTGCTGCGCTGAAGCAGCCGTTGAAACGACGTCATCCTCCCCTTTCCCCCGTGCCCTTGCAATCATTACATTGTTTTTATATAATCTTTTCTATATATTACATAAAGGAGTTTTGACCATGAAGAATCGACTCTTCGCCGCAGCGGCCGTCATGACGCTCCTCTTGGCCATGGGGGCTTTGTCTGCCTCGGCTTCCGAGAAAAAACCTATCTTCAAGGCTCATTTCGAAATCGGATGGCTCAGCGTTCTGGACCACAAGATCCAGTTCGGCAACGACGGCACTTACTTCGACTACGCCGCTGGCGGCGGACAGGACAATATCTACGCGGTCACCCGCATGAGCCTGGATCTTCGCCTCTCCCGCCGGGGCACCCTTGTCTTCCTTTATCAACCTCTGGCCCTTGAGACCAAGGCCATCCTCCAGGCCCCTCTTCGCGTCGACGGCCTCGACTTCCCGGCCGGCACGCCGACCCGCTTCGTCTACCTTTTTCCCTTCTACCGCTTATCCTACCTCCATGACTTTTCCAAAAACCCGGCCACCGAGCTCTCCCTCGGGCTGTCCCTCCATATCCGCAACGCACCATTGAGTTCGAATCCCTGGACGGCAGCCTCTTCCGCTCCAACCGCAACGTCGGCCCCGTCCCCATCCTGAAGCTCCGTTGGCGCCATGACTACCGCTCGCGCTGGTGGCTGGGCGCTGAGGCGGACGGCTTCTACGCTCCCGTCAGCTACATCAACGGCAGCGACAACGAGGTCATCGGAGCCATTCTGGACGCTTCCCTGCGGGGCGGCGTCCGCCTGGACAAGAACGTCGAGGCCTTCCTCAACGTCCGCTACATCGGCGGCGGCGCCGTCGGCACGGACGACACTCCGGATTGGCCCTCGACCGACGGCTTTGTCCGCAACTGGCTCCACTTCCTGACCGTCACGGCCGGTATCTCCCTGGGCTTGTTCTAAGCCAAAAAAGGGTCATATCCAGATTTAGGGGAAACTGAGCGATTTGGGGTACACCCTCGCCCTCGAGNNCTCGAGGGTGTACCCCGAAGCGCTCACCCCGAAATCTGGTGTTGAAACAAAAAAGGGCCGCCCGAAGGCGGCCCTTGGGGGAATGCGGCGTTTCGCGCCGACCGGGCTCAGAGCCCCTTGCTCATGGCGTTGAGGAAGTCCTGGTTGGTCTTGGTTTTGCCCAGCTTCTCGATCAGCAGCTCCATGGCCTCGACCTCATTCAGCTGGGACAGGATCTTGCGCAGGATCCAGATCCGGCCGAGCTCCTGCTCTTCAACCAGCAGCTCTTCCTTGCGGGTGGCCGAGCGGTTGATATCGATGGCCGGGAAGGTTCGCTTGTCAACCAGGCGCCGGTCGAGGTTGATCTCCANNTGTCGATGAGGGCCGTGGCGATGATCGTCAGGCTGCCGCCCTCCTCGATCTTGCGGGCCGAGCCGAAGAACTTCTTGGGCTTGTTCAGGGCATTGGCGTCGATGCCGCCCGAGAGGACCTTGCCGGAGGGCGGGATGATCGCGTTATGGGCCCGAGCCAGCCGGGTGATGGAGTCGAGCAGGATGACCACGTCGCGCTTGATCTCGACCAGCCGCTTGGCCTTCTCCAGGACGATGTTGGCGACCTGGGCGTTGCGGGCCGGCGGCTCATCGAAAGTCGAGGCCACAACCTCGCCGGCGACGCTGCGCTGAAAGTCGGTGACCTCTTCCGGCCGCTCGGCCACCAGCAGGACGATGAGGAAGACCTCGGGATGGTTCTTCTCGATCGACTTGGCGATCGTCTTGAGCAGGGTTGTCTTGCCGGCCCGGGGCGGCGAGACGATCAGGCCGCGCTGCCCCTTGCCGATGGGCGTCAGCAGCTCCATGATCCGGGCGCAAAGGTTCTTGGGATTGCCGTCCTGGAGAATGAGCTTCTCGTGCGGGTAGAGCGGCGTCAGCTGCTCGAAATGGACGTTGCGGCGCTGATCGATGAGAACGTCCGGCAGCATGAAGTTGATGGCCTCGATCTTGATCAGGGCGAAGTACTTCTCGCCGTTCTTGGGCGGCCGGACGAGGCCTGAGATCGTGTCCCCCGTCCGCAGCTGGAACTTGCGGATCTGTGAGGGCGAGACGTAGATGTCGTCCTGGCTGGGCAGATAGCTGAACTCAGGGGCCCGCAGGAAGCCGAAGCCGTCCTCGAGGCATTCCAAGACGCCCTCGGAGAAGAGCAGGCCCTGCCGCTTGGCCTGGGCCTCAAGGATCTTGAAGATCAGGTTGTGCTTGTTGGATTTGTCCGCCTCGATGTCCGCCTCGGACATACCGGCAGCGGCCGCGATCTTGAGGACCTCCTTGAGGTCCTTGCCCTCCATCTCGATCAGACCGAAGTCGTGCGGGGCGTTGGGATCGCGCGACGGCTCGTATTCCTCGTAGTCGGGCCGGGGATCGGGCGGCATGTCCTTGGGCGGGTGCGGCTTGGGGCCCCGGCGATAGCGCTGTCCTTGGTTGGGCATCTTCAGCTCCTTGTGGTTCTCTAATGGGCGACCGGCGGCTCGGGGCTGTCCTTGTCCCCGGCCACGGTCCCGGCCGGGGTCTCCCCCGCCCGGATCGTTTCCGTCTCGCCGCCCGCCCGGGCCGGGCCCGGGATGAGCGGCAGGTCCCTGGTCAGGACCAGTTTGAGGACGTCGTCCATGGTCTCGACCAGATGGATGGTCATGGCCTGCTGCAGGGTCTTGGGCAGGTCCCTGAGGTCGGCCTTGTTGTCCCGCGGCAGAACGGCCTCCCGGATCCCCTCCCGGTGGGCCGCCAGAAGCTTCTCTTTGATCCCGCCGACCGGCAGGACCCTGCCGCGCAGGGTGATCTCGCCGCTCATGGCCAGGCGCTTGCTGACCGGGATCTCCGTCAGCAGCGACAGAATGGCCACGGCGATCGTAATGCCGGCCGAAGGTCCCTCCTTGGGGATGGCCCCTTCAGGGACGTGGATGTGGATATCGAAGTCCTTGGTCACGTCCTTGGCCACGTTCAGCTCGAAGATCTTGGCCCGGACGTAGCTGAAGGCGGCCCTGGCCGACTCCTGCATGACCTCGCCCATCTGCCCGGTCAGGACGAAGCTGCCCTTGCCGTGGACCCGCATGGCTTCGAAGGTCAGCAGCTCCCCGCCGAACTCCGTCCAAGCCATGCCGGTGGCGACGCCGATCTCGTCCTCGCGATCCATGGCCGGGCGCCTGAACTTGGGCACGCCCAGATAGCTCTCGAGGTTGTTGAGGCTGACCTTCTCCCGCCGGTCCCGGCCCTTCTCGACGACCCGCTTGACGACCTTGCGGCAGATGCGGGTGATCTCCCGCTCCAGGTTCCGCACCCCGGCCTCGCGGGTGTAGTCGTCAATGAGCTTGGCCAAGGCCGCTTCGGAGGCGGCCAAGTTGGAGGCTTTCAGGCCGTGGGCGGCCAGCTGCTTGGGCCAGAGGAAGCGCTGGGCGATCTGGATCTTCTCCTCCTCGGTGTAGCCGGGGATGCGGATGATTTCCATGCGGTCGATGAGCGGGCGCGGGATGGGCTCCAGGGCGTTGGCCGTGACCACGAACATGACCTGGGACAGGTCGTAGTCCGTGTCGATGTAATGATCCAGGAAGGCGCTGTTCTGCTCCGGGTCCAGAACCTCCATCAGGGCCGAGGCCGGATCGCCTCGGAAGTCCATGCTCATCTTGTCGACCTCGTCAAGGAGGAAGACCGGGTTGCGGGTCCCGGCCCGCTTGATCATTTGGATGATGCGGCCGGGATAGGCCCCGATGTAGGTCCGGCGGTGGCCGCGGATCTCGGCCTCGTCGCGGACCCCGCCCAGCGACAGGCGGACGAAGCGGCGCCCGGTAGCTCGGGCGATGGACTTGGCCAGCGAGCTCTTGCCCACGCCGGGCGGCCCGACCAGGCCGAGGATGACGCCCTTGGGATCCTTAACCAGCTGGCGGATGGACAGGTACTCCAGGATCCGCTCCTTGACCTTGTCCAGACCGTAGTGATCCTCGTTCAGGATCCGCTCCGCGGCCGCCAGATCCCTCTTTTCCCGCGATTTCTTGACCCAGGGCAGGGCGATCAGCCAGTCCAGGTAGTTGCGGCAGACGGTCGCCTCGGCGGACAGCGGCGGCATGCTCTCCAGCCGCTCCAGCTCCTTGCGGGCCTTCTCGGCTGCTTCCGGCGGCATCTTGGCCGCTGCCACCTTCTTGCGCAGCTCCTCGACTTCCCCCGCCGGTTCGTCCTTCTTGCCACCGGCCGGAGCCCCGGGAGTGAAGATCGATTTGCGCTTGCCCGCCCCGGCCGCCGCCCGGCCGTCTTTGCGCCGGGAGGCTTGCAGGCGGTAGATCTCCGATTCCAGCAGGAAGCGCAGCCGGCGCAGGCGCTCCAGGCTGTTGATCGTCTCCAGCAGATTCTGCTTCTCGTCCACCGGCAGGAAGAGATGGGACGAGACGATGTCGGCGATGCGATCCGGGGAGTGCTCGCGCAGGGCCGGCAGGATGGCCTGGACGTTGGCGCTGGGATTGAACTTGAGGTACTCCTCGAACAGCGGCAGGACCAGGCCCAGCTCATCGCCGGCTTCCTTGCCGGCGTCGTCGTAGACGCGGACTTCCTTGACCAGGACCTGGAAGAACGGCTGGTGGGCGACGACCTCCAGGATCCGGACGCGCCGCTTGCCCTCGACGATGACCTTGATGTTCTTGTCGTCGACGGGCGCCGTCCGGATGACCTTGGCCGTCACGCCCAGAGTGTAGATGTCCTTGGGGGCGGGATTGTCCAGGCTGGGATCCATCTGGGCGGCCAGGACGATGAGCCGTTCGGTATCGGCCGAATGCTCCAGGGCCAGGATCGAGGACGGCCGGCCGATGGTGAACGGGATCAGCGTGGCCGGAAAGACAACTAGGTCCCGCAGCGGGATCAGGGGCAGGGTCAACAGGGTTTCCAGGCCGTCGCCGCGGGTCTCCATGTCACTCTCCCCCCGCCTTGTCCCGCTCCGCCCCGGACTCCTCGACCATCCGCTTGGTGATCTTGATCCGGCCGGGCTTGCGGGACGAGGGCAGATCGAACATCAGGTCGAGCATGAGGTCCTCGATGATCGTCCGCAGGCCGCGGGCGCCCAGCTTGCGCTGCAGGGATCGGCGGGCAATGGCCGCCAGGGCCTCGTCGCTGAACTCCAGCTCGACGCCCTCCATCTGGAACAGCTTCTGGTACTGGCGGACGATCGCGTTGCGGGGCTTGGTCAGGATGGCCACCAGCTCGTCCCCCCCCAGGTCGTCGAAGACGGCGACCACCGGGATGCGGCCGACCAGCTCGGGAATCAGCCCATACTTGATGAGGTCCTGCGGGATGAGCTCGACCAGAAGAGCCGGGGCGGCCTCGGGGCCGACCTTGGCCTCGGCTTTGAAGCCGACCACGGACCGCCCCAGGCGCTGGGCGATGATGCGGTCGAGACCGACGAAGGCCCCGCCGCAGATGAACAGGATATCGGTCGTATCGACCGGGATGAACTCTTGGAGGGGATGCTTGCGCCCTCCCTGGGGCGGGATGTTGGCCGAGGTCCCTTCGATGATCTTGAGCAGAGCCTGCTGGACGCCCTCGCCGGAGACGTCCCGGGTGATCGAGGGGCTGTCGCTCTTGCGGCTGATCTTGTCGATCTCGTCGATGTAGATGATGCCCTTCTGGGCCCGCCGCAGATCGCCCTTGGCGGCCTGGTAGAGCTTGAGGATGACGTTCTCGACGTCCTCGCCGACATAGCCGGCTTCGGTCAGAGTGGTGGCATCGGCAATGGCGAAGGGCACCGACAGGATCTTGGCCAGGATCTGGGCGGTCAGGGTCTTGCCCGTTCCGGTCGGCCCGATGAGCAGGATGTTGCTCTTGGAGATCTCCACGTCCCCGGCCGCGCGGGGCTGGTTGATGCGCTTGTAGTGATTGTAGACGGCGACCGCGATCTTCCTCTTGGCCCGCTCCTGGCCGATCATATGCTCGTCCAGGGCGGCCTTGATCGCGGCCGGGACGGGCGCCGTCTCCGTCTCCGGCTCCCGCTCCGGGATCGGCTTGGGCCGGTCGGCCTCGATGATGGAGTGGGCCACATCGACGCATTGATCGCAGATGAAGATGCCGCCCGGGCCGGCGATGAGCTTGCGGACCTGGGCCTGGCCGCGTCCGCAGAAGGCGCACTTGACCTGGCTGTCGGTCCGGCCGCTTTTGATCTCGTCCATGGAGGGCTCTTCCCTACTTCTTACCGGGCGCGCGGCTGGTGTAGATCTGGTCGATGATGCCGTAGTCACGGGCCTGGGCCGCGGTCAGGATGTAGTCGCGCTCGATATCGGCTTGGATCTTAGTCTTGGGCTGGCGGGTGTGCTTGACCAGGATATGGTAGAGGGACTCCCGCATCCGCAGGATTTCCTTGGCCTGGATGGCGATGTCC
>DFYJ01000106.1 GCA_002383325.1 Candidatus Aminicenantes bacterium UBA4085 | reverse complement strand
GGATATGAGCCGCATGCTCTGACCGACTGAGCTACGCCGCCAAAGCCCCAAGATTCTAGGCGAAAAGTCCCGGGAAGTCAATTTGGCGGGCCTTTTGCGGAGATATCTTGAATCTTAAGACCTGACCCCTATTGAATCCCGGCATGACCCGCCGCGAGGTGATGACGGCCATCTGCCGGGACAAGCGCTGCCCCGAGAGGATGGGGCTTTTCGAGTGGTTCTGGCAGGACACTCAGGCCGAGTGGGAGAGGCAGGGCCTGCCGCCCGGTGCCGACCTGGTCGAGCAGTTCGGCCACGACGTCCGGGAGATCAAGGGTTCGATGTTCCGGGTCAGCGGACGCCCTGTCGATGACGCAGTCGTGGACGAAGACGCCGAGACCGTGGTCAAGCGCAACGGCTGGGGGGCGCTTCACCGGGAATGGAAGGCCAAGCCCGGCGTGCCGGAGCACAGAGGCTTCGAGATGACCAGCCGGGCCGTGTGGGAGCGCGAATTTCGGGATCGCCTCTTGGTCCTGGACAGGGACCGCTTCCCCGACTGGGATGGCTTGGGCCAAGCCTACCGGGCCGCCATGGCCGAGGACCGCTTCGCGGTCTACCAGCAGATGCTGGTGGTTGAGATCATGCGACGGGCCATGGGCGACATAGTCTTTCTCGAATCGATGGTCCTCGACCCGGAATGGATCCATGACTTCTGTTCGGTCATGACGGACCATATCATCAGGCACCTGGACTATATGATCCGCGAGGTCGGAAAGCCCGACGGCGTCTGGACCTACGACGATATGGGCTACACCAGGGCGCCGTTCTTCTCCCCTGCCATGTACCGTGAGTTCATCTTCCCCTCCCACAAAAAGATCGCCGGTTTCTGCCACGACCACGGCCTGCCGCTCATCCTGCACGCCTGCGGGTTTATCCGGCCTTTCCTTCCGGACCTGCTCAAGGCCGGCGTAGACGTGCTGCACCCGCTGGAAGCCAAGGGCGGCCAGCACGTGGCCGAGTTCTCGGACGCCGTCCGGGCATTGGGCGACGAGATGGCCTTCGCCGGCAACATGGACATCCGGGCCTTCGAGTCGAACGACCCGGCCGGCCTGGAGGCCGAGATCCTGCCCAAGCTTCGGGCCATCCGGGAGAAGAGGATCCCCTACATCTTCATGAGTGACCACTCGATCCCCAAGACGGTGAGGCTGGAGACCTACGAGACGGCCCTCGAGCTTTCGAAAGAATACTGAAGCTGGGCAAGACAAGGCATCCAGCCGAGTGTCATTCGGATGCCGGGTGTGCTGCGCTTCAACGGCTAGAGGACAACGCGCCCTCGCCGCCCAGAAGGCCGGAAGGTCCGACCACCTCAACCAAAAGGCCTGATTGTTCCTTCAGGTAGCCTTCCCTGACCGCCGGACCTACGACGAAATTGCGTCCGCGAGGGTAGAACGTCCGGAATTTCTTAATGGACGTGACGTCGAAATGCGCGGGGTTCCACTTGCACTCCACAGCGTCGACGGCGTCGCGCCCGCGGCTCAGGACGAAGTCCACTTCCCTTCCGGCGGCATCCCTCCAGTACCGGATGCTGAGGTCGGGCAGATGGGCCCTCATATAGTCGAGCACCAGATGTTCCCAAAGAAGGCCGAAATCATCCGGCCGCAAGGGATCCCAGCCCCGGGCAAAAGCCACGAATCCGGTGTCGAAGGCGTAGACTTTGGGCATTTTGACGATCTCTTTTTGTCCCCCCCCGTGGAACGGACGGACGAGGACGATCGCCTGAGCGGCTTCCAAGGCTCGCAAGTGGCGCTCGACCGTAGGCCGCGAGATCCCCAAAGATGATGATATCTTCGTCGTTTCCATCAAGCCGCCGCTTTGGCGAAGACAATATTCAAGCATGGCGTTGAATTTCTCGGGGGAACGGACGGGAAACAAATTCATGATATCCCGGGCGAAGAAAGAGTCCAGCCACTCCCGGTAAAACGAGGCGCTCTTTTCCGGAGCCAGGAGCATTTCCGGCAGACCGCCGTGCAGCATCCTCTTGGCGAGCGGCGCATCGTTGAAGAACGGGAGCTCGTCCACGAGGACGGGCGTGAGATGAACCGTTCTCTTCCGGCCGGTCAGTGTATCCTTGAACTTGCGGCCGGCGGCCAGGCTCGATGACCCGGTCGCCAGAATCTTGAGTCGGGGGAACATATCAGCGCCGATCTTCAGGAGCCGGGAAGGATCCTTGAGCTGATGAATCTCGTCAAAGATGACAACAGGCTTTCGGATGTCACGGAAGAAATGATCCGGCGAGGCGATCTGGTCTTCGACGATCGGAAGGTCGCAATTCACGAAATGGGTACGGTCTTCTCCCAAGCTCTCAGCGAGGGTTGTCTTTCCGGATCGGCGAACTCCGGCCAGCCAGACGATGGGCGCTTCCCGCCATGCGTTTTCCAAGCGCCGTTGCCAAAAAGATCGGATTATCATGTAACCATAAGTTACATATAATCCGCTTATTTGTCAAGTCTGTGTGCGGCCTTACAAAGCCCAACTAGCGTAAAATCATCAGGGTCAGGTGGGCGTCAGAGAACCCGGGCCGAGCCACGGCCTGGAACCGGCACCTCCCTGCGTCCACCCGACTTTCGAGCTCAGCGGGAGAAAGGATAAGAGTTTTCTTTTCCGTCCGGAGCCTGGAGCGCGCGCGGAATCGGCTTGAAACCCCATCCTGACCTCGCAACGAAGGTATTCCGGCCCACGGGCGATGTCAAGACGTTCCGCCTAGCGCCGGATCCGCTCGAAGCCGCTCAGGCCGACGAACTCCAGCGGCTCTTCGCGCTCGATCCCATCCAGCAAAAGGTTGAGCCCCAGGACGTCGCTGGCGATGTGGCCGGCGATGACCACGTTGAGGCCGGCCTTCTTGGCGTTGGTCAGGTGCTCCTCGCTCATGTGCATCTCGACCAGGGTGCTGATGCCGCCGGCGGCCATCTTGTCGTAGATCTCCTTGGAGCCCTCGGTGCCGCCGGTCATCTCCAGCAGGATCTTCCCGCAGGACGAGCTCTCGGAGCCGTTGATGATCTTGGGCGGCATCTGCAACCCGGCCGCTTTGGCGTACTCCGGGATGGCCCGAAGGAGCTTGATCAGATCCTTGAGCCGGGCCGGCTTCTCCCGCTCGAACAGCTCGGTCAGGTATTTGTTGACGCAGTTATCGGCCGCCGTGTGGATGCACATCAGGGGCAGGCCCAGGAGCCGGGCCGCATCGATCTCGCGGGTGGCGTTGATCGGCATGAGGCGGCGTTCGACCTCGCCGATCCGCTTGTCCATGAGATGCTCGGCGACACTGATGTTGACCCCGGAAATGGCCAGCAGGCGGGCCTGCAGCCGCATGACATCGAACAGCCGGACCAGGGCTTCGCCCATGGGGTGATGACCGAGGACCAGGTCGATGCCGGCCTTGGTATCGCGGTTCAGGGTGTGGGCCAGCAGGAGCTCGGCCGTGTCGATGTCGATGCCGGCCATGATCCGGGTCACGTCCGCGCCCGGGTCGCCGTGCAGGATGCGGGTGTCCGCATAGGGGTTGAAAAGGCGATCCTTGTCATAGACGCCGCGATCCTCGTCCTTGAGGGCTTTGAAGGACTCGGCCTCCTCGTCCAGGAGGCGGCGGATCTCGTCCCCTCCGCGCAGGTCATTGGCGATCCCGATCTCGACGGCCTTCTTGTAGAAACGCTCCAATTTCATGTCTGACTCCCGGGCGTATTCTAGCACGGATTGACAGGGCCCGGACCGGCGCTTAATATCGAAGCGAGTCCTCCGCGAAAGGAGTCCGCCATGCGCAATGCCCTGAACTTCCTCCTGGCCGCCTCGGTCCTGCTGGCCTTGGCCGCCTGCCGCCAGACTCCCAAGGCGGGCTCCGAGGCCGAGATCACGGCCGCGGCCGACGAGCCGCAGGAGGAATTCGCCCCGTTGTGGCGCGAGATCCTGTTCGAGGACCTGCCTATCCTGGGCCATCGCAATTGGATTGTCGTGGCCGACGCCGCCTTCCCCCTCCAGATCAGCCCCGGGATGGACGTCATCGTCTCGGGCGAGGACCACTTCGCCGTCCTCGACGAGGTGCTCAAGGCCGTGGCCTCAAGCCGGCACTTGAGGCCTAAAGTCTACCTGGACAAGGAGCTGGACTTCGTCTCCGAGGAGCTGGCCCCGGGCATCGAGGACTGCCGGAAGAAGATCAAGGAGAGGCTGGCGGGTCTGGACGTCCAACCCGTCCTGCACGAGGAGCTCATCGCCCGCATGGACCAGACGGCCAAGACCTTCAAGATCCTGATGATCAAGACGAACCTGACGCTGCCCTACACAACCGTCTTCCTGGACCTCGACTGCGGCTATTGGAGCCCGGCGTCCGAGGCCAAGATGCGCCAGGCCATGAAGGTCAAGTAATCGCTGTTTCCTTGCCCGTCCAGAGCCTGTTGACCACCTTGATCAGGATCAGGCCGCAGACAACGAAGATGCCGGCCAGGATCGCCGCATAGTTCCATCGTCCGTAGAGGATATTGCCGACCAGGAAGAGGGCCGACCAGATGGTCGCCACCCCCGTGCTCCAGCCGACCAGGGCCAGCGGCATGCTCTCGTGGGTCCCGCGCCCGTGGGCCTCGGTGATTCCAGCCTCGGCCCGCACGGACTTCCAGCCCGGGCCGAACGGCCGCACCTTCTTATAGAACTCGACTAGGGTCTTCCGGTCGGTCTGCGGACCCAGGAAGGCCGTGGCCACCCAGCAGATCGTCGTCACCGCGATAGTGATCATCAGGGCGTAATGGGTCGGCACGACGAGGCCCGATTTACGCAGGACCAGCAGGGCCGCGGAGACCAGGAACGAGGAGACCATGGCCGCCACCTCGCACCAGGCGTTGACCCGCCACCAGAACCAACGGACCAGGTAGATCAGCCCCGTTCCCGCCCCGACCTGGAGGATGATGTCGAAGCTGTCCTTGGCCGAGTCCAGGACGAAGACCATGGCCCCGGCAACGAAGAAGATGCCGATGGTCACCAGCCGGCCGACCAGGACGTAGTGCTTCTCGGTCCCGTCGCGCTTGAGGAAGCGTCGGTAGAAGTCGTGCACCAGGTAGGAGGCCCCCCAATTGAGATGGGTCAGGACGGTCGAGGAGTTGGCCGCGATCAGCCCGCCGATGATCAGGCCGAAGAAGCCGACCGGCATGAACTTGAACATGGCCGGGTAGGCGATGTCGTGCCCCAGAAGGGCCGGGTTGAGGCCGGGGAAGGCTTTCTGGATGTCCGACAGCTCCGGGAAGACGACGAGCGAGCAGAGGGCCACCAGGATCCAGGGCCAGGGCCGCAGGACGTAGTGGGCCAGGTTGAAGAAGAGGACCGCGCCCAGGGAATCCTTCTCGGACTTGGAGGCCAGCATGCGCTGGGCGATGTACGATCCGCCGCCCGGCTCGGCTCCGGGGTACCAGACCGACCACCACTGGACGGCGATGGGCATGACGAAGATGGCCAGGGCCATGTCCCAGTTGTTCTTGAAGTCGGGCAGCATGTTCAGGAATTTCAAGCCGCCGGGCCCGGTCTTGGCCGAGACCGCCGCGACCATGGCCGGCAGGCCGCCGACGGTCTTGACGGCGAAATAGGCTACCGCGAGGACGGCGGTCATCATGACGAAGAACTGGATCAGGTCGATGACCAGGACGCCCCACAGGCCGGAGAAAGCGGCGAAGAAGAGGTTCAGCCCGCCGACAAGGAGGAGGGTTTCCAGCCGGCTCATGCCGAAGAGCAGGGCCGCGATCTTGCAGGCCGCCAGGTTGACCGTAGCCATGATCATGCAATTGAAGAACAGGCCCAGGTAGACCGAGCGGAATCCGCGCACGACGCCGGCCGCCTTTCCCGAGTAGCGCAGCTCGTAGAACTCGAGATCGGTCAGCACGCCCGAGCGGCGCCACAGACGGGCGAAGAAGAAGACCGTGGCCACGCCGGTCAGGGTGAATGCCCACCAAACCCAGTTGCCGGCCACACCGGTGCGGCGGACGATGTCGGTGACCAGGTTGGGCGTGTCGCTGGAGAAAGTCGTGGCCACCATCGAGATCCCGGCCAACCACCAGGGCACCGAGCGGCCCGAGGCGAAGAACTCGGTCGTGTTCTTGCCGGCCCGGCGGCCGTAGAACAGGGCCGGGATGAAGCAGATGAGGATGGAGCCGACGATGACGATGATGTCGAGGGTCTGCAGGCGCATGGTCCCTTCCTTTCTCTAGACGGCCGTCATTGGCCCAGGCTCTTGAGGGCTGCCAGGATATCCTTGGCTGGAGCGGGGGCGTCCTTGAGGATCTTCGCCGCTGGGGCCGCCTGGCCGGCCCGCTTCAGGGCTTGGCCGCCGAACCACCAGCCGGCGCCGCGGGCGTCGGGAAACTTGCCCGTATAGTCGACGACGGACTGGAACGAGGCAGCGGAAGCGGCCTTGTCCCCGAGGCGGTTGTGGATCAGGCCCAGCAGGTAATCCTGGATCCGGTAGTCGGGATCGAACGGCTTGCCGGTCCCAAGCTTCTCCGGGTACTCCTTGGAATGCTCGAGGGAGCGGACGGCCCCGGGCCAGTCCTTCCTGCCGATGGCATTCAAGCCGAGTTGGAGGTGGGTCCGGGTGAACAGGGCATGGATCTCGGAGGCCCCCTCGAAGGGCAGGGCCTCGATCTTGTCTAGAAGCGCGGCCGCGTCCTCGTGCTTGCCGACGGCCATCAGGCTGCGGACCAGGTCGATCTGAATCGGGACCTCGGTCGGGAAGAGGCCTGCGGCCTGGCGGGCCGCGACCAAGGCTTCCTTGGGCTGCCCGCTCTGGGACCGGAACTTGATCAGGGCATGCCAGTTGCGCCAGGTCTTCTCGTCGACACGGACGGCGGTCTCGTAGTCGGCCAAGGCCGCGGCCGAATCGACCGGCCGATTGATCATGGCCCGGGATAGGAAGAAGGGGGCGAAATCGACGCTCTCGCACTTGGCGAAAAGATCCCGCGCCTCCTCCACCCGGCCTTTGGACCAGAGGATGAGGCCCAGGTAATACCGCGGCTTCCAATCCGCGGGGCGCTCCGCGACGGCCCATTCGTAAAGCGGGATCTCTTCCTCGCGGAAGGGAAAGACCAGGGCCGGCGAGAGGGCCATGGCCTTGTCCAGCCAGGCCTTACTCTCTTCGGGGGCCGATTTCTGTTTGAAAAAAGCCTGCATGGCGTAGACCGTGGGGTGGGCCGGAGCATGCAGGAGCAGCTCGGCCGCGTCGTCGTCCAGATTCCAGCGCCTGTAAGCCAGGGCCGCTTCGAGGTAGGTCTCGTGCGGCGTCTCGTTGCGGATCATGGACTGGAAGGCCGCCAGGCTCTTGGGGCCCTTGTCGAGAAGGTAGAGCTCGAAGCGGCCGAGATGGTCCAGCGGATCGATGTCGAGCAGCCGGTCCAGGGCGGCCCGGGCGGCCTCGGCCCGGCCGGCTTGGCGGTGGGCGGCAGCCATGATCTCGAAGCCGCCGCTGTTGTAGGCGTTGGCGTCGATGGAGCGCTGGGCGTAGTCGACGGCCAGGTCATATCTCGCTTCCGAGAGCGCGATCTCGGCCAGCCGGGTGTAGGCGGCCGAACGGTAGGCGTTGGAGCGGGCGGCCCAGCCGAATGTTTCCTTGGCATCGGTCGTCTTGTCCAGGCGGTGGGCTATAACGCCGTAGACGTAGTTGGCGGCCGGATCGTACATGTCGAGTTCCAGGGCCCGGGCGGCCAGGGACAGGGCCTTGTCGTACTCGGCCCGCCGGAAGCGCAGCTCGGCGCTGCGGACCAGGGCGCCCATGTGCCCGGGCGCCTTGGCCAGGCAGGCGTCGTATTTCTCCAGGGCCGCCGCGAACGAGCGGGCCTTCTCGTTGCGAGTCCCGCTGATATAGAGGCCCTCGGCCGTAGATTCGTCCACGGGCTTGAAGCGCAGCGGCCGCTCCAGGTCGTTGGCCGCGGGATCGGAGCTGTAGGCGAGCGACGCTCCGAGGCGGACGGCGAAGGCCTGTCCGGCCAGAGCCAGCGGCAGGTCGCGCTTGAGCGGCTGAGCCGGCCCGGCCTTGATCCGCTCGCGGTGCAGCTCCTTGCCGCCCGATGTCACGATGAGATCATCGTCGACAGCCCGCAGCGGGTAGAGGCCGACGGTCAGCTTGTCCGCGCCGGCCGCGACGTTGAGGACACCATCGGGCGAGGAGGAAGCCATGGGGCCGATGCCGTTATAGGGAAACCATAGCTCGCGCCAGCGGTCGGCCGTGCCCGAAGCCAGGAACTCGTGGTCCGATTGGTTCAGCAGCCGGCCGGCCTGCGGCTCGGTGTACTGGCCGTCGCTGTCCGTGAGCAGGTCGACCCAGATCTCGCCGGATCGCGACAGATCCCAGATCCAGACCTTGCGGCCGGGCATGTCGTCGTAGAGGGCCCAATGGCCGAAGCCGGCATCGCTCTTCTCGTACCAGGCGCCGTAGAAGTCTTCCCGTTCGCCGACCGTGAAATAGCTCTTGGAGTTGGGGGTGGCGTTGTTGCGGTACCAGGACAGGTCGCGGCCCTGGAAATCGACCGGCCAGGGCTCCAGCGGAACGCCGTAGTCGTGGCCGATCTGCCAGCGGCCGGGAAAGATGTAGCGCAGGTCGTCGGCCGTCTTGACGGCGCCGCAGGACCAGTAGTAATAGGACTGGCTGAGGGGCGTGGGGTTGTACCAGGCCCCGTTGGTCTCGAAGTAGGCCTTGTCCTTGGGCAGGCGGACGGTGACGCTCCAGCGGGTCCGGGAGGGCAGGTCCATGGCCCCGACGACGCAGCTGACGCTGCCGTCCGGGTTGTTGCGCAGGACATAGTCCACCGGCGAGGCCGTGGAGGGGGAATGGCCGACGATGCCGAAGTTGAACTCGATGCCGCCGGAGGTCCAGGGTCCGCGCAGGGCGATTTCGCGGAACTTCATGACGTGGTTGGTGTAGAGGAAGTCGCGGCCGGTCGTCTTGTCCGTGGCGCCCCAGACCTTGCCGCCGACCTTGGGCAGGACGGCGACCGAGATGTAGGGGTTCTCCAGGCGCACCACGGGCCATTCCTGGTCCATCCCGGCGCCGCTGAACTTGTTGAAGAAGGAATAAGGATAGAGCCGGGCCCCGTTGCCCCACATGGTCGAGCGGGCGAAGATCGGCACGGGATCGGGGTCGCCGTAGGGGTAGGTCTTGAAGACTTCATTCTTCTCGCTGATCGTGGCGGCGCCGGAAGGGCCGGCCGAGCCGCGGCAGGCGGGGAGGGCGGCTGCGATCAGGAGGGAGGCGAGAAGGGCCAAGGCGAGGCGGGTGGATCTCATGGGCACCATCCTTATCGGGCACCATCTTATTCAACCTTGCCGGGTGAATCAATAATTGGGGGACACCATACATAATTCCCGAATTCCCGCCCCCCAATATCATCCCAGCTGTCGCCCTCAAAATAGGGGGACAGTATACGTAATTCCCTATTTCCAGGAGGAAGAGCTATCTGATGCGCTGCTGGTGATCCAGCCCGGCCCCGGAAGGGCTTTCCGGAAAAATGGGGGATTGCGTATACTGTACCCCTATTTTCCGATTCCCAATTTCTGAACGCGGGAGGTACGAGCCATGAAGAAAGCCGCAATCGCCCTCGCCCTGATGGCCTTGGCCGCTTGGGCCGCCGTCTCGGCCCCGGCCCAGGACGCCGTCGCCCAAGGCCAGGCGCTGGAAGGCCTGAAGCTGCCCAGCTCCATCCTTGGCCGTGCCGTGGACTTCGCCGTCTACCTGCCGCCGGATTATGCCCAGTCGACCCGCCGCTACCCGGTCGTCTATCTCCTTCACGGATTGGGGGACGACGCCGCGGGGTGGATCCAGTTCGGCGAGATCAACTTGGCCGCCGACAGAGCCATCGCCGAGAGGGAGATGCCGCCGATGATTATCGTCATGCCCGACGCCAAGGCCACCTGGTATATCAACGATTACCAGAACAAGGTCCGCTACGAGGATATGCTGACCCAGGAGCTTATCCCCCATATCGACAAGGCCTACCGCACTCGCCCGGACCGCCAGTACCGCGGCATCTCGGGCCTGTCCATGGGCGGCTGGGGCTCGCTGACCATCGGCATGCGCCATCCGGAGCTATTCTCCGGCGTGGCCGCTTTCAGCGCCGCCGTCTGGACCGAAGAGACCGCGGGGGCTATGGAAGACAAGATGTACGAGCGGATGTTCGCCGGGCTGTTCGGCCCCAAGCCTGCCCCGAAGGGGCAGGTCACGGAGCACTTTAAGAAGCTCAACCCCGTCAACCTGGCCCGCTCCATCCCCGAGGCCGAGCTGAAGAAAGTCCGCTATTACATCGACTGTGGGGACGATGACTTCCTCATCGAGGGCAACTGCGCCCTGCATATCGCCCTGACCGAGCGCAAAATCCCGCACGAGTTTCGGGTCCGCGACGGATCTCACTCCTGGGTTTATTGGCGGACCGGCATTGTGGCCGGCTTGGCTTTCCTCGGCCGCTCCTTCACCCAATGATCAATTCTTGATGGTGAACTCGACGAAGAACGGCTCGGTCCGGACGCCCGGGACAAGCAGCCGCATCCGCCATTTGCCGGGCACAGCCTTGTTCTGGTGCTCGTTGTCCTACTGGTTCCAGGTCCAGTCCCTCTTCTTGCCGTCGTTCATGGTCAGGTCCGGCAGGAAGTCCCGGGCGCTGGTGAAGAACTCTTTCCAGGCGTCCCCGTCCTTGCGCTTGATGACATAGACGATGCCGGCCAGGTTGACGTCACGGTTGAGCTCGTTGGCCATGTGAAAGTCTACCGTCTCGCCCCGGGCATACTCGGTCTTGCCGGACTTGACCGAAAAGGACCCGCTGGAGCTGGTGATCGTGGCCGTCTGGCTCACCGGCCCCGAGGGATCGGGAAAATCTTCGGACACGGTGGGAAACGCGGTAAACGTCGACTCCTTGACGGCGTACCATCCGTAAGGCACGCCCTGCCAGGTGGTCGTCCCGGCCATGCCGGCTCGGCTCTGGGTGAAGAGATAGCCGGTGAAGCTCTGGTCCTCGGCGTTGATCCGCTTAGAGTCGTCGAGATCGATCTGGAAGGTAATCTTGTAGCCCTCGGCCGAGCCTAGGACAGCGTGGATGCGGCCGTCCAGGCCCTTGTACTGGCCCTCCAGGACCTTGGCCTGGCCGCTGGCCTTGAGGATCAGCGTGCCCGCCCAGCCGTCATGGGACATCTTCCATGTCCCATAGTAATCCTGCTTGGGTAGGTCGGCCGGAGCCTGGGCCAAGGCCGCCGAGACGATAAGAGCCAGGCAGCCGGCCGCCATGAAAATCATAAATCCGCGACGCACAGATCTCATGAGATCCCTCCTTCCGATGATGGAAGAATTCTAGTGCATTCGGTGCTCCGGGTAAAGCAGGACCATGCTTTACCGAATCAGCTCCGACATTTTCGTCGGTCATATCGACATTTGCGTCGAGAAGCTTGGCGAGCACCTCACCCGGGACACGGAATCTCCAGGCCAGATGTCAATGTATCTCTCTTGTCTGCTGCAACATAGCAGCTGTGGATCTCTATGGCCCGGGACTTGCTTAGAAGGGCGCCTGAGGTTATAGATAGATGCCATCGATATGCCGTAGGGACTTTCTCAAAGCCGTTCCCCTGACCCTGGCCGCAATCCCTGCCTGCCTCCGGGAATCCAGCCCCTTGGGGCCCGGCACGGGCGTGGCCATCGACGCCGCCAAGTGCTCGGGCTGCGGGTTGTGCGTAGAGGCTTGCCATTATGGAGCCCTCCTGCAGGAGGAGCGCACGGAGTTCCGGATCGATGCCCTCCTCTGTACGGGCTGCGGCCGCTGCGCCGATGTCTGCGAATCCGGCGCCATCCTGATCGAACAGAAGGGGTACGATATCATCGAAAGCGCCTGCGTCGGCTGCGGGGACTGCATCGCCCGCTGCCCGGCCGGGGCCTTGACTCTCGATCCCCCCTCCTACAGCGTCCAGAGGAACCGCTGCAACGGCTGCGGCGACTGCGTTCGGGTCTGCCCGGCCGGCGCCATCACGATCCAGAGCGGCAAGGCCGTTATCGACACCGTCAAGTGCACCCGCTGCGGACTCTGCCCCCCCGCTTGCCGCCAGGGGGCCATCCGCAAGCCCGTAGCTATATTGGACTCGGCCAAGTGCACGGCCTGCGGCGAGTGCAAATCCGCATGCCGCTACAACGCCATCGTCGGCGGTTCTCCCGCCCGCATCGATCCGGCCGCCTGCACGGCCTGCGGCAAGTGCCGCCAGGTCTGCCCGACGGGTGCCGTCTTGGGACAGATCCATGTCCCCGAGGTCGACAACAGCCGCTGCCGGCTGTGCACGGCCTGTCTGTCGCTTTGCCCTAACGATGCCATCAGGATAGAAGGGCGATGATGCGGCTCCGTCTCTCGGCCGCCGCTCTCATCGCCCTGGCTCTGGCTTCCGGACCGGCCTGGGCGGTCAAGGACTGCCGCTCCCGGCTGTCGTCAGGCCTCAATGCCCTCGGCTCGACGGGGCTGTCTTGGAACCTGGAGCTTCGCGGCTTCTACTACGGCGTCGACGGGACTCCCTATGTCTTCCCGGGCCTCGGCGCCTGGCTGCGCTACGAACCCTCGGAGAGGTGGACTTTCGATCTGGAAGCTTCGATCAAGGAGAAAGCCTATCTCGACTACGAGAGGCCCGAGCTGAGCCCGATCCAGCTGAAGACGGCCCTGGTCCGCTACCGCGACCCGGACGGCCGCTTCGACATCAGCTTGGGCCGCCAGGAAGTTCAGCTCGCCGACGGCCTGATCATGGACGAGTTCCTGGATGCGGCCCAGATCAGCGGCCGGTTCGGCGCCTTCGAGATCCGGGCCGGAGCGGGCTGGCTGGCCCTTTCGG
Source organism: Candidatus Aminicenantes bacterium UBA4085 (assembly GCA_002383325.1). Classification (GTDB taxonomy): domain Bacteria; phylum Acidobacteriota; class Aminicenantia; order Aminicenantales; family UBA4085; genus UBA4085. The sequence goes on along the minus strand of DFYJ01000106.1, from coordinate 10,390 downwards.
CCGCCAAGGAAGCCCTCTACTGCGCTAAGTGCCTGTTCTTCGAATACCGCTCCTGCTGGAAGGGCTTCGGGGAATCCGCCTATGGGGACTTCAAGACCGGATTCATTCAGGCGTCCGTCTCGCTCGGCAAGGCGGGCTCGGCCGGCCTTCTCTACCAGAAGGTCGCCGCCGCGGAGACGTCCTATGACTCCGATCTGGCCGGCCTCTTCGCCAGCCTCAATCTGCCCCTGCGCTGGCGGCTCAGCTTCGAGGCGGCCATCCAGAAACAAGCTCTTCATGAGGCCGCCGCTTTCGGCTGGCACGCCGCCCTGGCCCGCACTTGGCGGATCAGCGGCCTGGCCACGCTGCAAGCCCGCTTTCAAGCCCTCTATGGGTCCGCCGACGGGAGCCTCGTCTTCGCCCCCGTCTTCGGCAACATCCACTTGGGCGAGCGACAGCACTATTCAGTCCGCCAAGGCCGGACGCTCGGGCTCGGGATCAAGCTGACCCCCGATTTCACCAAGCAGCTGACTTTGGCCGGAAGCTATTGGGTCAACTCGGGCACCGGCTGGACCGACTGGACGACCGACGAGCTCGACGCCGGGGTGGAATGGAGCCCCTTTCGCGCCGAATGGGCCCGGCTTTATCTGGGCTATTCCCGGGCCGTCACCCGCACCGGCCTCGTCCATCAGTTTGCCCTCGAGACCCGAATCTCATTCTGATTTCACTCAAGGAGTCTGTCATGAAAAGAATGTCCCCCTTCGTTTTGACCGCCGTCCTCTTGGTCTCCGCCGTGCCCGCTTTTCCCTGCGAGATCCACTTCGCCCAGGCCAAGACGACGGCCGCCGTCGGCCGCGAGATCCAGGCCGTGGTGACGGTCGTTCTGGAGCACCGTAACTGCCGCGTGCCCATGGAGCAGACGATGATCGAAGGCAAAGGCCTGACCGTGGTCAAGCAGAGCTCCTGGCAGCGGGTCAAAGCCGATACCTACAGCCTGGAAATCACCTTCATCCTCAACGGGCCCAAGGGCGAGCTCCGGGTATCCCGGGAGTGCGACAAGAAGGGCGTTTCCGAAGGCGTCTTGAAAGTATCCGCGCAATGATCCGCCGCGTCTTCACCGCCGCCGCGCTGGCCGTCCTGGCCATCCTGGCCGGAATCAGCCTCAGCGCCGCCGAATCGGGCTGGAGCCTCCCGCCCAAGCTGGTCGTTCTCTTCGGCTTGCTCTTCATCGCGGCGGCGGCCTCGCGGCTGGGCCTGTTCTGGCTCCGCTACCCCCTGCTGATCGCCTCCATCGCCTACCTCGGATTCTACGAGGGGAGCTGCCTCTGCCCGAATGGCTCGCTGCAAAACATCCCGCTTTTCCTTTCGCAATCGAAGGCGGGGGCGATCGGCATCTATCTCCTGGAGGTCGCCGTTCTCCTGGCGGTGATCTTCGTCTTCGGGAACCTGTACTGCGGATGGGTTTGCCACAAGGGAGGCGTCCAGGAGTTCCTTTTCCGGCCGCGCTGGGCCGTACGGGTGCCCGCACGCCTGGATTCCATCCTGAGGCAGACGCGTTGGGTCCTCCTGGCCCTCATCCTCATCTATCCCCTGATCGCCCATGAGAAGCTCTTCAACAAAGTGGATCCGTTCAAGGCCCTCTTCAACCTCCGCGGCGGACCGCTCCTGTTGGTTTTCCTGGGCCTCACCCTCTTCGCGTCGATCTTCCTCTACCGTCCGTTCTGTCGTTACTTCTGTCCGTTTGGGGCTTTGGCGGGTGCTGTCGCCTCCCTGGGGCTGTTCCGCCTCAAAGCCGGCGCGGGTTGCACGGCATGCCGGCTGTGCGCCAAAGCCTGCCCCGCGGGAGCGCTGGCGATCCGCAAGAACGGCGAGGGAGTGGAAGCCGTCCACAGGCCCGAGCTCTGCCTGGCTTGCATGGAATGCCGCAAGGCTTGCCCCCGGGGGGCCGTCGAGACCTGTTCCGGACTCCCCGGCGACGCCCCGGATTGCGCCCCGCCCGCGCCGAACCGACGGAGCTCCAGAGCCAGCGGGATGCGATCACCCGCCTTCCGGCCGCGGCGAGGCTCTTCTGGTTGAAGCCCTAGAGCCTGAATGACCCGCCTCACCCCCGTCCGGAGCCGGAGGCCGCATCCAAGTCCCCGACGAGACTGACGGCCCCGCGACATAAATGTCGCTTACGCACCCTGCGGCGCGGAGATCGGATCCGGAGAAAGCTGGAGTTGCTTCCCGATGCTCAGTCCAGCCTGACCTTGGCCCCCGTGTTATAGAGGAAGAAGGCGTACTCGTCGGCCGTCGTCTCGATGGCCTTGGTCACATTGACCGAGCCGTGGCCGGAGCGGGTCTCGATCCGGATCAGGACCGGGTTGGGCCCCTTGTGCTTCTCTTGCAGCGTGGCGGCGAACTTGAAGGAATGGGCCGGCACGACCCGGTCGTCGTGGTCGGCCGTCGTCACCAGGGTGGCCGGGTAGGCCGTTCCGGCCTTGAGATTGTGGAGCGGCGAGTAGGCCTGGAGCCACTTGAAGTCGGCCTCGTTGTCGCTGGAGCCGTACTCCACCGCCCAGCCCCAGCCCACGGTGAATTTGTGGAAGCGGAGCATGTCCATGACCCCGACCGCGGGCAGGGCCACCCGGAACAGCTCGGGCCTCTGGGTCATGACCGCGCCTACCAGCAGGCCGCCGTTGGATCCGCCCTCGATGCCCAGCTTGTCCTTGGCGGTGTACTTCTCCGCGATCAGATACTCGGCCGCGGCGATGAAGTCGTCGAAGACGTTCTGCTTCTTGCCCAGCATCCCGGCCTTGTGCCAGGTCTCGCCGTACTCGCCGCCGCCGCGCAGGTTGGGCTCGGCGAAAACCACGCCCTGCTCCAGCAGGGCGATCAGCAGCGGGCTGAAGCCGGGCTGGATGCTGATGTTGAAGCCGCCGTAGGCCGTCAGGAAGCAGGGATTCGTCCCGTCCAGGACCAGGCCCTTCTTGTGGACGATGAACATCGGCACCTTGGTCCCGTCCTTGCTGGCGTAGAAGACCTGCTTGGTCTCATAGCCCTGGGGGTCGAACTTGACCTCGGGCTTGCGGAAGACCTCGGACACGCCGGTGGCGATGTCGTACTTGAAGATGGTCGGCGGATAGGTGAACGAGGTGAAGGCGTAGAAGAGGGTCGTGTCGTCGCGCCAGCCGCCCAGTCCGCCGGAGGTGCCGAGGGCCGGGAGCGCGATCTCGCGGACCGGCTTCCCGTCCAGCCCATACTGGAAGATCTTGGTGTTGGCATCCTTGAGGTAGGTGCAGAACAGCTGGCCGCCGCCGGTGGCCGCGCCGTTCAGGACTTCGGGCTTCTCGGGGATGACGACGGCCCAGTTTTCCTTGGCCGGCTTCAGGGGATCGATCAGGATGAGCTTCCCGTTGGGAGCCTCAAGATTGGTCTGGACCAGGAGCTTGCTGCCGACGTTGTCGATGACCGCGCTGTCGTGGTCGAAGCCCTTCATCAGCAGGGCGAAGGCCGAGCCGGGCTTGGTCAGGTCGCGCCAGTAGAGCTCCGTGCCGGAGGTGCCTTCGCTGAGGGTGACGAGGGCGAACTTCTCGTCCTCGGTGACGCCGGCGCTGACGTAGCGCAGGGGATGGTCCTTGTCCTCGAAGACCACGATGTCCTTTTCCTGCGGGTCGCCGATCTTGTGATAGAAGATCTTCTGGAACTCGTTCTTGGCCGTCAGCTCCTTGCCGGCCTCGGGCTTGTCGTAGCCGCTGTAGAAGAAGCCGTTCTTCCACCAGGCCGCGCCGGAGAACTTAACCCACTTGATCTGGTCGGCCAGCTCCTTCTTGGTCTCGATGTCCATGACCCGGATCTCGGACCAGTCCGAGCCGGCCTCGCCGCGGGAGACGGCCATGAGCTTCTTGTCGCCGGACGGCCCCATCAGGCCGATCCGGATCGTCCCGTCGGGCGAGAGGGCGTTGGGGTCGATGAAGACCTCGGGGGCCCCGTCCAGGCCCTTCTGGACATAGATGACGGACTGGTTCTGGAGCCCGTCGTTCTTGGCGAAGAAGTAGCGCTCCCCGACCCGGAAGGGCGAGGAGTAGCGGGCGTAGTTGAAGATGTTGGTCAGCCGCTTCTTGAGGGCCTCGCGGAAGGGGATCTTCCCCAGGTAGCCGAAGGTGACCTCGTTCTGGGCCTTGACCCAGGCCGCGGTCTCGGCGGACTTGTCGTCCTCCAGCCAGCGGTAGGGATCGGCCACGGCGGTGCCGAAGTAGTCGTCGACCTGTTCAACCTTGGCGGTAGCGGGGTATTTCATGGCGGGTGCCTTCTTACAGACGGGGATGACGATCAGGGCCAGGACGGCCAGGACGAGGAGCGTCTTCTTGCCCATGCGGTTCCTCCTGCGGAGAGTGGAAAAGAATTATGTATCACAGGGGCCGGGAGGGGTCAAACCACCCCACCCCCCCCCCCCCCNNCCCCCCCGGCCGGGCCGAAATCTTTTCCTGGTCTCCGGCGGGATGGTCCCCTATTCCATCATCTCCAGCCTGGGCTACTTCGCTCAGAGGAGGCCGTGGCCCATCGTGATCCTGTTCGGAAGGTTCTTCGTGGCCACTGCCTTCGCCCTGATGGCTGCTGCATTCGAGGATTGCTGACCTGACCGGCTGGGCGGAAAACCGGGGCGGCCCGCGGGCAGCCGCCCCTCGATCACCGCTCCCTTATTGCTCACGACAGAGATGCCGCCGGCATACCGGCGGACCTCGTCTCAGCGTCCCTTGTTTTTGGGCACGGCGACTTGCACCGAGCCGGTTTTTACATTACCGACGGCATCCTTGCATTCGACCAGAATCGTGTAGATCCGGTCCTCACCGGCGCCTGATCGCTCGGCCCGCAGGTTGACCGTCAAGGGGCCTACAACCTCCCAATCGGGAGCCGTATCGCCGTCGCCAAGTCCATTCTCCGCCTCATTGCTCGTGATCCCGATGATCCGGCTGGCGACGAAGTCCGAGCAGTTGTCGCCGGCGCTCACAGTCACGGTCACCGGAACCATCTTGTGGTTCGGCGGCCGCAATAAGCTTCATTGCCCGAGCCGCTCGAATTCGGGATCCGGATCTGCTGATCCGTCGCGAGGTCAAGCCCATAGGCTTCCGTCAGGTGGCTTGATTCTCTTAGGTAATACACAAAATTCGAGTCGTTGGGATCCCATTCCGGCAAGTACGCAAATTCATAATCCGGGCAGTTCGTGATTTTTCGGATGTTCGTCATCCCCTGGATAACGGGACCGACCGGATCAATGATGTAGATCTCCAAGCCCCAACTGTCGTTGGGATTGGTCGAGCTAGCCGAGAAGGCGATCTTTTTTCCATCGGGAGACCATCGGGCCGTGTGGACTTGAACAATCCCCAGGGCCCCAGGGAAGTCCGTCAGTTGCGTCACTTGGCCCGTCTTGAGATCCTGGACGTACAAATTCTGATACCCGTTTCGATCCGACTTGAAGACGATCCGGCCGCCGACGCCGGCCGGATTCGGCTTTTGGGCGAAAGCCGCCGCACAAAAAAACCGCCATCAAGAGCACCAGCCATACCACACGCCTCATAGAGAAGCCTCCTTTAAGAAATGCGCATGCGCCGCATGCTTGATGGGCAAATTACGGGGAACTCTGAGTTTGTCAACGAAGGTGGATTGGATTGTCCGAAGATGTCGTGGTTTTCCCTGGATTGTCTTATGGTGTTTCGAGACAGGAAGGCATTTTTCGGTTGGAATGAAGCCCGAAAGCCGAGCCAGGGATAAGATGTGCTAGCTTCCGGGAAAACCGCACGGACCCTAGGGGGAAGCCGTTTTCACCACTTCTTGGCCTTCTTCGGCTCCATCTTGCGCAGATCCAAGCCCTGCTCGTAGGCCCCGATCCGGTAGAGGCAGATCTCGCGCAGCGAGGACGGGTGGTGGAGGACTTCGCTCAGCGACTGCTGGCCGACGGCCCAGACGCCGCCGCCGCGCACCACCGCGACCTTGTAGTCATGGAGACTGCGGATGAGCGTCTCGGCATCCACCCGGGCCGGCAGAACCGGGATGACCAGGTAGAGGAAGCTGCCCTCGGCGTCCACCGGGACGATGCGGTCGGAGATCTCGTCCTCCCCCGGGTACTTAAAATAGGAATGCGCCTCGGCCTCCGGCAGCCAGCAGTGCATGACCGTCTGGAAATCCGTCTCAGCGTAGATCGTCTTGTGGAGCCGCAGGATGGCGGAGTCGCCCGCCTCCGGCCGCAGAGGCACCTTCCGCAGCGGGCCGCCGACCTCGCGCGGCATGGAGGCCATCGGCGCGTAGAGCAGGTCGCCGACGCCCCGCACCGACATCGAGCCGGTATGGAACGGCGACAGCCGCGACTCGTAGATGCGGGCCCCGGCCTTGCGGAACTCGGCCAGGATCTCCGTCTCCTCGGGGAAGCCGCAGGCCTCCGCATCGTCGAGGTCGTAGTCATCGGGCGGGACGGCGAAATGATCCCCCGGCGCGGCCTTGATGGCCGCCCGCAGCGCTTCGACGTCGACCCCCAGCTTGCGGGCGCCGCGCACCACCTGGCCGGCGTTGTTGGCCACGGTCAGCAGGAAATAGGCCTCCGGCAGGGTCCGGGCCCGGACGAAAGTGCCGTGCCCCTGGATGGTCGTGGCCGGGTGGTCATGCAGCCGCTCGGGGATTCTGGCCGTCATCTCGGGCGAGCCGCTGGGCACGGCGAACCAGTCGACATGGATGTGATCGCCCAGGCACCTGCGGCCCAGCGGATCGATCGGCTCGAAGTCCGGCGGCTGGGCCGGCTTCGGCAGGTCGTCCATCGTGGCAATGGTCAAATCCTTGGTGTGGGCGTGCATCGAAGCCCCCACGCCCGGGATGCTCAGGATCTTCTGGTGGATGTCCGTCTCGGAGGAGGCCTTGTAGTAGCCGTAGTCCGTCTCGGTGGCGGACAGGAAGCAGATCTGGCTGGGATCGAGATCGCCTTTCTGGCTGCCGGTGGCGGTGATCAGGATTTGATCGCGGCCGTCCTCGTCCTTGATCTTGATGGCCATGTTGCCGCTGTGGCTGTCCTGGATGTCGTAGAGCAGGCAGGCCCGCCCCAGCGAGCGGAACATCCGCAGGGTCTCTTCGCTGGTCTTCCAGGCGCGGTGGGTCAAGGCTTCCTCCCGGCCCGCGGGGAGATGTCCAGCTCCTCGATCAGACCCTCCGTCGGCCGGCCCTCCCCGTCCCAGCCGCGCACGGCGTAGTAGTCGCTCCGCATCCGCTCCTGGGCTTCCCGGGTCACGGCCCGCGGCTCGCCGGCGACCGGGATCGGCTCCTCGGCGAAGCGCGCCGGCAGGGCGTCGTCCGCCGCGGTCGCCCCGGCTTCCAGGTTGAACATCCGCTCCAGGGTGGCCACCCGGTTCTCAATCCGCTCCAGCTGGGCCACCGAGAAATCCAAGCCGGTCGCCCCAGTGAGCATCCGGGCCCAGGGATCGGCGCCGAAGGCGTAGCCGGTAAAGCGGCAGATGCCCGCGCTGTCCTGTAGGATGCCGTGATTCTGCATGTTGCGGACGGCAATGGGCGCCTGCAGCAGGCTGAATCGGGGAATCTCCTTGGTCCCGCCGAAGAAGGCCAGCGAGACGGCATAGCCGCCGCGCAGATGGCAGGCCCCGGAGGGCGAGGTCATGTAGCCGAGGGCCTGGGTGAAGGAGGCCCGCGGATCGTAAGCCGGGATCTCCAGCTTCTTCACGGTCATGGACAGGTCCGGCCGGCCGCAGCGCTCGGCCAGCCTGAAGGAGCCCTCGGCCAGCCAGTCGCCTAGGCCGCGGCGATGGGCCGTCGCGACCGCCAGCTCCTCCATCGCCGCCGCGGCGCCGAAGTGGAGGCCGGCCGCGCCTTCGACGTCCCCGGGCAGCAGCCCCTTCTCGGCCAGCTCCATGGCGCAGGCCACCGTGCCGCCGAAAGACATCGTGTCGAGGCCCAGCTCGTTGCAGCGGTATTGGGCCGTGGTGACAGCCGCCAGATCGTAGACGCCGCAGTCAGGCCCCATCAGCACGACGGTCTCGTATTCGGGCCCTTCGCCCTTCTGGACCCTGCCGTCCGGCCCCTCGATTCGGGTATGGCGCTGGCAGCCGATGGGACAGAGAAAGCACCCGGCAGCCCGCTCCAGGATGGTCCGGGCGATCGTCTCGCCCGAAACGCGGTCCAAAGACGCCTCGTCGTGGGTGCAGTCCTGGAAGTTGCGGTGAGGCAGCATATCGATGACGTTGATCAGCTCGACCAGGCCGGCCGTACCCATCTCGCGCATCAACCGCTTGGTCACCGGCGCCTGGCGCAAGAGGTAGAAAGCCTGGTCGTAGCCCGACTGGAAGCGCTCTTTGTCGGCCATGGGGGCCTTCTCCCGGCCCCGGACTCGGATGGCCTTGAGGTTCTTGGAGCCCCAGACCGCGCCCGCCCCGCAGCGGCCGTACATGCGGTTCTTGTCGTTGCCGACCACCGCGAAGCGGACCAGGTTCTCTCCCGCCGGTCCGATGCACAGAACCCGCGGCCGGTCGGGGCCCTCGATGCCGGCTATCAGCTCGTCGGTGACGGCGTGGATGTCGCGGCCCCAGAGATGGTGGGCCGGCTCGATCCGGATGCCCTTCGCGTCGATGTCGATCCAGACGGGCGAGGCGGCCCGGCCCTTGACGACCAGAGCGTCGTAGCCCGCGCCCTTGAACGAGGCCCCCCAGGAGCCGCCGGAATTGGCCGTGCCGATGACCCCGGTCAGAGGCGACTTGAAGACCATGTGGCCGCGGGCGGCCGTGGGCGCATTGGTGCCGATGAGGGGCGAGGCGGCGATGGCCACGGCGTTGTCCGGTCCCAGCGGATCGCAGGCCGGGTCGATGGCGTCATAGAGAAGCCGCGTGGCCAGGCCGCGGCCGCCCAGATAGGAGGCGATCATCCCGGCCTCGAGAGGGAGGACACGGACGTCGCCCGTGGTCAGATCGATTTCGGCGTACCTGCCGAAGAAGCCGCAAGGGGTGGATGTCATGGAAAATCTCGTGAAAAGGGAGGGACAAGGATACAGGAAGACGGCCCGGGACTCAAGGCGCGAGGGGCCTATCCCCCGCCCATGAGAGGGAAAACCGCCACGACATCGCCGTCCTTGAGGGGAACGGCGGCGAAGTCCGCGGGAGGCACGGGGGCGCCGTTGACCATGATCACCACGTGCGGCTTGAGGGAAGCCCCCGCGAACAGCTCCCGCTGGCGGGACGGCGTATCGCCCAGCCGTTCAAGGAGGGCGCCGATCGAGGGCGCTTCGCCCGCCGGCATCTCCGCTTCCTTGGAGCCGAACAGCTCGCGGTAGGTGGCGAAGAACCTAATCCGAATGGACATGGCTCTGGATCTCGCGCACCACCTCCGAGACGTTGATCCGGTCCTTCATGGAGAAGATCTTCATCGGACGGCCGGAGAGGAGCTTGACGAAATCATCCAGGCAGGTGTCGCGGACAACAAAGAGGAAATTCCGGGCCGGATCGTCGAGCAGCGGAGCCAAGGCCGGCCAATGGCCACGGCCCTCGAGCTCAAACGGGCCGAGCTCGTCCACGATCAGCTGGGCCCCCGGCGCGCTGGAGCGGAGGATCGCGTTGGCCGCCGCCTGCACGTCGCCCTGGACGGCATACGGGCCGATGGTCTCTCCGCCGCCTTCCGCCCCGCCCTTGCGGAGGAACGGCCGCTTTTTCAGGCTGGCCGCGTCCACGATGTCGTAGCCGATGAGCTCGTCCTCCTGGAAGACGCGCGGGCAGAAGAAGCCGGCCACATCGATCCCCTCGGATCCCAGATAGGTGATGAGCTTGCGCAGGAAGCCGGTCTTTCCGGAGCCGACGGCTCCCGTCAGGATAAGGATCATGTTCGCTCCGCGAGGGTGACTTGAATCCGCTCTGCCCGGCCCATTCTATCCCGGCCCGTCGCGGGAAAGCAATCGCGGGCCCGGGGCGGGCTTCGGCCGCCCCCTAGCGAACTGTGATCCGGCCCTCGTTGGTCTGGAAGGCGATCGGGGTCCCGGCCCCGCTCATGCCGGTCACGCCCGTGAGGCCTATGACCGCCAGGCCTGGAGCCTTGGCCTCGAAGAGCAGGGTGGCCAGGGTGCCGCCCCCCTTGACCCCCTTGCCGGGCTGGGAAGCCGTGAATCCAATGGTGCAGATGCCGCTCGGATCAATGTGCTTGAGGAAGGAGGGTGCGCCGCCGGCCTGGCGGCTCAAGCCTCCCTCCGTCGCGTCCTTGAGCCCGACGACCCGCGGATCGAATGTCAGGGTCAGGGACAGGGCGTTGATGTCCTGGTCCGAGCGGACGTTGACGCCCATGCGGAACTCCCGCCCCACGGCGCCCTCCAGGTTGGCCGGGCTCAGGGCGATCAGGTTGACCGCTCCCTCCGCCGCCCGCCGGCGCTGGGCGGCCAGCCCGACCTCGGGATCGATGT
>DFYJ01000070.1 GCA_002383325.1 Candidatus Aminicenantes bacterium UBA4085 | reverse complement strand
GTCTCCTGGGGACAGACCCGGCCGCAAACGGCGGGCAGGGAGTTCGTTTCCCGCAGCGTCCGCCCGGCGGCGGCGAAATCCCCCGTCTCGATCCGCTTGATGAAGGTCGGGATGTCGATGGCCACCGGACAGCCGGCCACGCAGCCCGGTACGGCGCAGTCGAGGCAGCGGCCGGCCTCGCGGCGGGCCGCCTCGGGGCCGAAGCCGAGGTTGACCTCGGAAAAGTCGCAGCTTCGCAGGAACGCGCCCCGCTCCGGCATCGTTTGGCGCGGGATGCGGACCCGGTCCTTGGGGGACGTTTCCCGCCGCAGAATCCGGCGCCAATCTTGATCGTATTCGGCCCGGAGACGATCCCGGGTCTCCGGATCGAGGAGCTTGCCGGCATTGGACATGGTCCGGGCCTAAGGCAGGCTCTCCTTCTCGAAGCGGCACAGCGAGCGGACTTCTTCCTCGAGATAGGCCGCCCGGCGGCGGAAAAGCTCCGGCCAATCGACCTGGTGGCCGTCGAAATCGGGGCCGTCCACACAGGCGAAGCGGGTGCTCCCGCCGACGGAGCAGCGGCAGGCGCCGCACATCCCCGTCCCGTCAACCATGATCGGGTTGAGGCTGACCACGGTCGGGATCCCGAGCGGCCGGGTGGCTTCGGAGACCGCGGCCAGCAGATAGGCGCAGCCGGAGACCATGACCCGGTCCAAGCGGCCCTCCTCGGCCGCCACGGCCGCGACCGCTTCGGAGGCATAGGTCTGGAAAGCGGCGCCGGGATCGCGGGAGGCGAGCACGATCCGGTCGCAGAATCGGCGGTAGCGGTCTTCCCAGTAGAGAAGCGGCCGCGACTTGACGTCGGCCAGCAGGATCAGCCGGTTGCCCTGCCGGCGCAGCTCCCGGGCCGCGGGATGAAGGGCGGCCAAGCCGTAGCAACCGGCCACGAGCAGGACGGTCCCGAAGGCGCCGATCTCGCTCGGCCGGCCGAGCGGCCCGGCACAAGCGTGCAGCCGGTCGCCGGCCGCCAGTCCCGACAGCTTGCGGGTCGACGTGCCGACGATCTGGAAGACGGCCGTCACGGATCCCTCGTCCGCATCCCAGTCGGCGACGGACAGGGGGATGCGCTCGCTCTCCGGATCGGCCATGACCATGATGAATTGCCCCGGCCGGCAGGCCCGGGCGATCCCGGGCGCCCGGAGGCGGATCAGGTGGATGTTGGGGACCAACCGGCTCCGAACCAGGACTTCGGTCATCAGCGTCTCCGCACCGCCCGCAGGCTCTTCAGGGCCGAGGCCGCAGGGAAGCCATGGATATCGTCCGGATCGGGAAGGGCCGCCCCGGTCGGGGCTTCGGACGCCGCGGAGGGAAACGGGACGAATCCGGGCCGGGCCGGGTGGGCTTCGGACAAAAAGACCGGCCGCCCGTCCGGCCGGACCTCACGGGCGCCGGCGAAGCGCGGATTTTCCTTTTCGATCAGGGATAGGATCGCATCGGCGGAGACCAGCCAGGGCAGGGGCCGTTTCATGGCCCGGGCCAGCTCGGCCGCAATCCTCCAGAGCGGCCTGGCCTCGCCGGGCGCCGGAACGACAGGCCGGGTCCTTTGGACGCGCCCCTCACGGTTGACCCAGGTCCCCTCCTGCTCGGCGAAGAGCGTGCGGGGCAGGACCACGTCCGCGCCTTCCGGCACTCCGCCGGCAAAAGCGGCCGCGGCCACGACGAAGGCTCCCGCGCTTCGCGGAGGCAGGAGCCCCGAAGCGGCCAGAAACAGGCGGCCGGCGGGAGGAAGCGGCGATGGGCCGGGCGCGGGACGATCGAAGAGATCCGCCGCGCCGCGGGCATTAGCCTCCCAGGCGATCGGCAGGAGCACGGCTCCGGCCAGGCGGGCCAGGTTCCACAACCCGGCCGCGTTCCTCGGTCCGGGCGGTCCGGACACGAATCCCGGGCCGAAGAGGAAGGCTGCCGGCTTGCGCTTCTCCAGCAAGGCAGCGATCCTCCCGGCCTTCTCCTCCAGCGCCGCGCGCTCGGCCCTATCCATCGGCGGGGAGCCGGCCTTGGCCGCCCGGAGGATGTCGGCCAAGGCCTTCCCGTCCCGGCCCGTCGCCGTCCGGGCCAGAATGGCCGCGGTCTCGAGCAGGATTTCCGTTGCCGCCTCCGGGCCCATGCGGACATGGATCCTGGCGCAGCGGTCAAGACAGGATTCCTGGGAGCCGAAGACGGCCAGCCGGGCTCCGGCCCGCACGGCCTGAAAAACCTCCAAGCCGAGGATCGGCGCCGTGACCGACAGGTCCTCATCGAATACGACCAGAGCCTTCATCGCCGTCAGTCCGGAGTTGGGGACATCCGGCCAGCCGTCCCCTATTCCCATCCCCGCCGCCGATCGGAGCGATTCGAGCGGCGACGGCCTCCCGGCGAGGAAAAAGCGGCCGGATTCGAAGACTTCGCGGCCGAGCCCGGCCAGGGCCCGAAGATCCTCACAGCTGTCCTGGGCCGACCCGATCGCCTCGAACGGCCCCTCCGTCCCGCCCAGCCCTTCCGCCGCCGCGGCCAGGGCTCCCTCCCACGGGACGCGGACCAGGATCCCGTTGCGGCGGACAAGAGGGGAAGTCAAGCGCTCGGGATGACCGAGCAGGTCAGGGACCAGGAAGCGCCCCTTGACACAGGCCTGGCCCCGGTTGGCCGGGCCCTCGCTCGGCCGCGTTCCGACGAGCCTTCCTCTTTCCAAATCCACCTCGAGAAGGCATCCTTCACCGCACAGGCCGCAAAGCAGAGGCTTGGTCTCATCCGGCCGGATATGGCGGACGGCCCGCTCGAGCAGGGCGCCCGTGGGACACACGTCGACGCAGGCGCCGCAGAAACGGCAGCCCGATTCAAGCAGGGTGCCGTCCAGGGCCGCCGCAACCGTCGTCCTCCCCCCCCGCCCGGCGAAGCTCAGGACGGACGCGCCCCGCAGGTCGCGGCAAACGCGGACGCACAGCCCGCAGAGGATGCAGAGCCCGGCATCGCGGTCGATCAAGGGATCATCCCGTCGCGGCTCGGCCGTCCGCGGGGCTTCCGGGAAGGCCGTTCTCTCCAGCCCCACCGCCTCGACCACGGCCTGCAGGCGGCAGCGTTTGTCCTCCGGGCAGAGGACGCAGCCGGTCGGCTCGACGGTCTTGCGGATACCTTCCTTGGGCTCCCGGCAGTCCTTGCGCTCGGCGCAGACCAGGCAGGCCGAGGGATGCTCGGACAGGATGAGCTCCAGGACCCCGCGGCGGAGGCGCCGCAGGTCCGGCGAGTCCGTGCTCACCCGCATGCCGTCCTCGAGGATGGTGGCGCAGGCCGGGACGGGCTCCCGGCGGCCTTCGACCTGGACCAGACAGATGCGGCAGGCCGCCGCGGGATCGAGCCGGGGATGGTCGCACAAGGTCGGGATCGACAAGCCCAGGCGCCGGGCCGCTTCAAGGATCGTCACTCTCCCCGCCGATTCGAAAACCCGGTCGTCGATGTGCGCCCTCATGGCCGGAGGCTCCCCTTCTTCCGCCCGGTCGTCCCGATCCGGACGGCCTTGACGGCCGGCGGGCAGACGTCGAAACAGGCCCCGCAGCGGACGCAGCGCTCCGGATCGATCGCATGGGCCTTCTTCGGCCGGCCGGCGATCGCTTCGACCGGGCAGGCCTTGCGGCACAATCCGCAGCCCGTACACCGGTCGGCCGCGATCGAGAAGGAGGTCAGGGCCCGGCAGACGCCGGCCGGGCAGCGGCGATCGCGGATATGAGCCTCATACTCGGCCCGGAAGTAGCGCAGGGTCGAGAGGACCGGATTGGCCGAGGTCCGGCCCAGACCGCAGAGCGAGGCGTCGCGGACTGTCCGGGCCAGGGACTCCAGCCGCTCCAAGTCCTCCGGCTCGGCCCGCCCCTCGACGATGCGGTCGAGGATGTCGCGCAGCCGCCGGGTGCCGATGCGGCAGGGCGCGCACTTGCCGCACGACTCCTCGGCCGCGAAGCCGATGAAGTAGCGGGCCACATCGACCATGCAGGAGCGGTCGTCCAGGACGATCAAGCCGCCGGAACCCATGATCGAGCCGGCCCGGGCCAGGTCCTCGTAATCCACCTTGACGTCGAAGCTCGAAGCGGGCAGGCAGCCGCCCGAAGGGCCCCCGGTCTGGACGGCCTTGAGGGTCCGGCCGGCCAGCGGTCCGCCGCCGATGTCCTCCAGGATATCCCGCAGCGGCGCGCCCATCGGCACCTCGACCAGTCCCGTCCAGCGGACACGGCCGACCAAAGAGAAGATCTTGGTCCCGCGGCTTTTCCCCGCACCGACCGAGGCGAACCATCCGGAGCCCCGGTCGATGATCGGGGCCACGTTGGCCCAGGTCTCGACGTTGTTGATGACCGTGGGGCGCCCGTCCAGGCCCGACTGGGCGGGATAAGGGGGCCGGGGCCGCGGGTGGGGGCGGCGGCCCTCGATGGAGGCGATGAGCGCGGTCTCCTCGCCGGAGACGAAGGCGCCCGCGCCCTGGACGACCCGGATATCAAGGCCGAACTCCGAGCCGAGGATGTTCTCGCCCAGCAGGCCGATGGCCCGGGCCTGGCCCACCGCCCGGCGGATGTTGGCCACGGCCAAGGGGTATTCGGCCCGGACGTAGATCCAGCCCTCCGAGGCGCCGACCGCGTAGGCTCCGATGATCATCCCCTCCAGGATGGAGTGCGGATTCCCCTCCAGCAGGCCGCGGTCCATGTACGCGCCCGGATCGCCCTCGTCGGCGTTGCCGACGACGCTCTTGGCCCGCCCGGAAGCGTCCCGGACCATTTGCCACTTGAGCCCGGTCGGAAAGCCCGCACCTCCCCTTCCGCGCAGGCCGGAGGCCTTGATCTCCTCGATCACCGAGGCCCCGGTCATCTCAAAAAGGGCCTTGGACAGGGCCGTGTAGCCGCCCCGGGACACGTAGTCCTCGATTCTCTCCGGATCGATGGCCAGATGGGATTCGGTCAGTCGCTGGACCTGCTTGCGGTAGAAGGGCAGGTCCTTCAAGCGGGGCGCGGGCTTGCCCCCCGGCCCGACCGGGTACGTCAGGCGCTCGATGATCCTGCCCTGCCGACCGGTGCGGTCCACGATCTCGGCCGCATCGGCGGGCTTGAGGCGCCCGTAGAAATATCCTTCAGGCTCGACGACGAGATTCGGCTCCGCCTCGCAGTAGCCATGGCAGCCGGTCACGCGAAGCCCGACCCGCTCCCCCAGACCGCGGGCCTCGATCTCGGTCCGCAGGGCCTCGATTAGCGGCATGGCCCCGGACGCCCGGCCGCAGGTGCCCGCCGAGACGACCAGGATCCGCTCCGGCACCGCTTCCTCGAGCAGACGGGCCCTCCAATCCGCCAGGTGGCCGGGATGGGCGAGCCGCATCACGTCTTCCGTCCGTCCGTCCCGAGTCCCAACGCCAGGTCCCGGGCGGAGGACGGGGTCATTCGGGCCTCGATGCGCCCGTCCAAGCGAAGGACCGGTCCGATGGCGCAGCAACCCAGACAGTTGACCGTCTTCAATTCGACGCCGCCGTCGGAAGATGCCTCACCGGGCGAAACGCCCAAGGCCCGGCCGAACGACTCGGCCACGGCTGCTCCGCCGCGGACGTGGCAGGCCGTGCCCAGGCAGACCTCACAGACGTGGCGGGCCGGCGGACGGAGGGAGAAGCCCGGGTAGAAGGACAGCACCCCGAAGACCTCGCCCGGGCTCATCCTAACGTGCCGGGCGATCGCGGGCAGGGCGGCCGGCGGGATGTGCCCGAAGCGCTCCTGCACGGTCTGCAGGATGCCGATCAGATCGTGCGGACGGCCTCCCGCCGCGTGCAGGATGTCGCGGATATCGAAGGCCTCGCTCATGGGGATGCGAGGATTAAAATATCAGAATCGCCCAGGCCCGGCAAACCGGCCTTAGCGGCGGAAGATCTCCGCTCCGCCGCAGATGGTCCTCAGCACCTGCAGGCTCCCCAGCGCTCCCGGCTCCACGGCCATCGGGTCGCGGTCCAGGACGACCATGTCGGCCAGCCGCCCCGGGGTCAGCGCGCCCTTGCGGGACTCGGCATATTCGGCATAGGCGCCGCCCAGCGCGTAGGCTCGCAGGGCCTCCTCGACGGTGATCTTCTGCTCGGGCACCCAGCCCTCCGGGCGGCTGCCGTCGATCGGCATCCGGGTCACCGCCGCGGCCAGTCCCAGAATCGGGTCCATCGGGGCCACCGGCCAGTCCGAGCCGAAAGCCAGCGGGACGCCGCGGTCGAGAAAGGTCCGGAAGGCGTACGTGGAGCGGGCTCTCTGCGGCCCGATCCGGGCCTCCGCCCAGCGGCCGTCGTCGGCGGCGTGGTAGGGTTGGACCGAGGCGATCACCCCCAGTCGGGCGAAGCGGTCGAAGTCGGCCGGGCGGACGTGCTGGGCGTGCTCGATGCGCCAGCGGCGGTCGCGGACCGGGCCGGCCGCGGTCGCCCCTTCGTAGGCGGACA
The DNA here is from genome assembly GCA_002383325.1 of Candidatus Aminicenantes bacterium UBA4085. GTDB lineage: Bacteria > Acidobacteriota > Aminicenantia > Aminicenantales > UBA4085 > UBA4085. Next base: position 16,122 of record DFYJ01000070.1, on the reverse strand, counting down.
AAATGGCGTCAATCGCCCGGTCTCCGATGGCGTGGACGGCGGTCTGCAGTCCGCCAGCGTCGGCGGCCGCCAGGCGGCTGGCCATGATTCCTTCAGGGAACATCTGGCCGTGGAGGAGGCCCCGGTTGCCCGGCTCGTCGCTGTACGGCTCGAAGAAGGCGGCCGTGCCCGAACCCAGCGAGCCGTCGGCGAAGCCCTTCAGCCCGGCGAAGCGCAGGAGATCGTCGCCGAAGCCGGTCTGGAAGCCCTGGGCCAGGATCTCTTCGGCCCGGCCGATGGGCATATAAAAATACATGCGCAGAGTCAGCCGCCCAGCCCGGCGGTATTCCTGGTAGAGGTCCAGCCCGGCCTCCCCGGAGACATCGTGGACGGAAGTCACCCCTCGCTCGGCCGCGTAGCGCAGGGCCGCGTCCAGAGCCCGGCGGCGCTCCTCGATCGAGGGGGCCGGAATGATCCGCTCGACCAGCCCCATAGCCGTGTCTTTGAGGATGCCGGTCGGATCCCCCGTCACCGGGTCGCGGACGATCTCCCCGCCGGGAGGCGCCGGCGTCGTCCGGTCGATCCCGGCCAGGCGGAGGGCCAGGCTGTTGCAGAGCACCATGTGGCCGTCCAGCCGGTTGACGCAGACGGGATGGCGGGGGGTCGCGGCATCGATCCACTCCCGGTGCGGAAGCTCCACCGGGCGGAAGAGCTGATGGTCCCAGTCGCCGTTGAGGATCCACTCCCCTTCCGGCCGGGCCTTGGCCGCCGCCGCCAGCCGGACAACGAGCTCCTCCTTGGAGCAGGCGTCACGCAGCTGGACGGAAAGGAGGGCGAAGCCTCCGTTCATCAGATGGACATGGCTGTCGATGAATCCCGGCAGGACGAAGCCGTCCTCCAGGTCGACGACTCGGGTCTGCGGTCCGGACAGGTCCAGGATCTCCCGCCGCGATCCGGCAGCGGTGATCTCGCCGCCCCTGACTGCAAGCGCCTCGACCCGCGGCCGGGCCGGATCCAGGGTGATGAAGGAGGCGTTGACATAGACTGCGTCCGCCGTCATGGACTCTCCTCGGCGGCAACCGGCTCCGGCCAGGATCATCGTCGCCATCGTCGTCGCCGCCACAGCGGCGGCAACGACAGCGGCGGAAGCGAGCGCGCCTTTTCTTCTCATCGGCCGCCTCCCCGCGGCCGCCCGGGGCGGCCGACGCCGCCACTATAGGACCCAGCCGCGAGCCTGTCAATCGGTCCTTCCCAACCCGGCCGACCGGTCTCTCGTATTGACTGGACCGGGCGAATCGGCCATAAATAGGGCCATGCCTTCCTCGCAGCTCCGCGTCTCTTCCCCCGGCCGGGTCTGCCTCCTCGGCGAGCATCAGGATTATTTCGGCCTGGCCATCCTGGCCGCGGCCATCGATCGGCGCATCGCCATCGCCGGGACGCCGCGGCGCGACTCGCGGATCGTCATCGACATGCCCGACATGGGCGAGCGGGAGGAGCTGACGGCGGCCGAGGACATGCCCTACGACAAGCCGCGGGATTATCTCAAGAGCGCGGTCAACATCCATCGCCGGGCCGGCCTGCCGATGCGGGGCTGGGACTGCCGCATCACCAGCACCATCCCCATCAACGCCGGGACCTCCAGCTCCTCGGCCATGGTCGTGGCCTGGAACAAGTTCTTGCTGGAAGCCGCGGGCGATCCCCGGGCCGGGGATCCGCGGGAGCTGGCCGAGCTGGGCTTCGAGACCGAAGTGGCCGAGTTCAAGGAGCCGGGCGGCCGGATGGACCACTACGCCTCCGCCTACGGCGGGGTCGTCTGGATCCGCTTCGAGGAGCCGCTGCTCTTCGAGCGCATGCGCAATCCCCTAGGCGCCTTCGTCCTGGCCAACTCCCTGCAGAAGAAGGACACCACCGGGACGCTGGGCTTCATCAAGAGCAACGTCCTGGCTGGTGCGGCCAAGGTGGCCGAAAGCGTGCCGGGCTTCGGCCTCAAGGAGCCGCTGACGGATGAAGTCCGGGCCGCGATCAAGGCCCTGCCGCCCGACTACGGCCGCCTGCTGCTGGGGACCCTGATGACCCGCGACCTGACCCGCGATGGGGCGGCCCTGTTCCAGAAGCCCGCCTTCGACCACGGCCGCTTCGGGGCCATGTTGACCGCCCAGCACGCCATCCTCCGCGATCATCTCCGCATCTCGACCGACAAGATCGAGGCCATGATCGCGGCCGCCCTTGACGCCGGGGCTTTGGGTGCTAAAATAAACGGCTCCGGCGGCGGAGGGTGCATGTTCGCCTACGCTCCCGTCCGCCCCGATCGCGTCGCCGCCGCCGTGGCCGAGGCCGGAGGCCAAGCTTTCGTCGTCCACGTGGATGAAGGAGCCCGGCGCGAATCCTGAAACCGGAGACCCCATGATCGACGCCACCCAGATCCGCAAGAACATGATCCTGAAGATGGAAGACGGCCAGCTTTGGCGCGTCGTCGAGATGCAGCTCATCACCCCGGGCCGCTGGAAGGCCATGGTCCAGACCAAGCTGCGCAGCCTGCGGGACAACTCGATCAAGGACCATCGCTTCCGCTCCGTCGACCGGGTCGAGCAGATCCACCTGGACGACGTGGAGATGGAGTTTCTCTACCAGAGCGGCGACGATTTCGTCTTCATGAACCGCGAGACCTACGACCAGGTCCAGCTGTCGGCCGAGGCCATCGGCGACTCGGTCAACTACCTCGTCCCCAACGTCATCTTCACCATCGAGATGCATGAGGGCCGGCCGATCAATGTCATCCCGCCCACCTTCATGGAAATGACCGTCCAGGCGACCGAGCTGTCCATGAAAGGGGCCACGGCGGCCGCCTCCTACAAGCCGGCGACCATGGAAACCGGGCTGGTGGTCAACGTGCCGCCCTTCGTCAACGAGGGCGACCGCATCCGCATCGACACCCGCGAGGACAAGTACCTCGAGCGGGCCAAGTGAGACGGCTCAGAAAACCGTCTTGAACGAAGCGGTGTTCCCGGCCGCGTCACGGACCAGGACGGTCAGCAGCCCGTCCGCTCCGGCCGGCAGCGGGATTTTCAGCTTGAACGACTCCGACCGGCCGTCGCAGATCCCGTCTTCCGGGAAGGCCACCCGCCATTCGTCCGGCCGCACCAGGTAGCGAACCTCGCGCACGGCCGAGAACCGATCCTCGACCGCGAAAGCCGCCTCCAGCACCCCGCCCGTCTTCTGGACTTTGAGGTCCCGGACCTCGGGCGCGGCGTTGTCGACCAGGAAGGAGGGGCTGACCCGCTCACCGCTGCGGGCTAGGGCAGCCGGATTGGCAGGCAGATCGGAGGCTTGGACCTTGAGGCGGTAGACGCCGTCGGGAAGAGCCGTCGTGGAGAAGGCATAGAGGCACTCCGTCCAGCGGTCCTCGAGCTGCCGCCAGGACGTCTCACCTTCGGCCCGGATCCAGACCGTGTAGGACAGGGCGTCGGCGTTCTCGTCCTCAGCCTCCCAGACCGCGGTCTGAAAGCCGCGCCGCTCGACCTTCTTGGCCATGGCGAACTTCATCTCGTCGCGCTTGCCGGAAGCCGGCTCGGACGTGCGGCGCTCCAGGCCCCAAATGGCCTCGTCCGGATCGATAGGCTTGAGGTAGACCTCGTTGGCCGGCAGTAGCGCCAGCTTTCCGATCACGGGCGCCGCGTTCATGGGCAGAAAGGCCGCGGTCAGGCTGGAGAGCTTCGGAGCGGCCCGGCCGGAGCCCGTCTTCAACAGGACCCGCAGCTGAAGATAGCGGCCGCGCGGACTGAGCATCGGCTCCCCTTCCGCTCGACTGTAGGGCGGAGACCAGTCCGACCAGGAGGCGCCGGGATCGGATGTGTTGCCGCTGCGGCTTTGGACCTGGAGAGAGGCTCCTTGAGGTACAACGGCCTCCCATTGGACACGCCCCCAAGCCGCCGGCAGGCGGGCATCGAAGACCTGGCTGATGTACTCGCCTTCGGAGCGCGACTCGGACGACAGGACGGCCAGGCGGGGGGGGTTGTTGGCCAGGATATGGGTCTTTCCGGCGGCCGGGACCAGATCGTAGATCTGCTCGGATTCGTCCTGGAAAAGGAGCGAGGGGCGATCCTCGCCGTCGAGCTCGTACAACCGTCCCTTGGGACCCGTACCGATGACCAGCTTCCGCCCGGCCTCGTCCCAGCCCAGGGCGTAGATCATCTCGTCAGGCGAAGCGAAGACGCGGCGGACCGAGCCGTCGGCTGAGATCCTGAACACGNNGGCCGCAGCCGCCGAGACCGTGACGACGACCTCGGGCGCGGCAACCGCGCCGACGGACTCCGGCTCGTCTTTGCGCCCCTTGACCGTTCCGCCCGCTCCGGCCAAGATATCGCCCTGGGAAGTGACGGCCAGGGCCCGGACCTCCTCGAACGGCGTCTCGTAGAGGACCTGCCCCCGGCCGCCGGTCCCGATCCGATAGACCGCACCCGGTCCGCCGCTGCCCGCGATCAGGCCGCCGGCGCTGTCGCGGCCCAGGCAGAGGATGTGGTTTTCAGCGGACTTGAAGACCATCCGGCCCTGACCCTGGGGCGCGATCTCGTAGATGCCGCCGGCCTCGCCGACGGCGGCCAGGAGATTTCCGTTGGCCTCGAAGGCCAGGTCCCAGATGTACTTCTCGGCCGGATTGAAGAACTCGGCACCCTGATCCTTCTCGGTGACCTTGTAGATCTTGCCCTGTGGCGAAGTGCCCGCGTAGAGCGTCCCCTTCGGGTCCAAGAGCAGGGCGGTGACATCCATCTCGGCGGTCTGGAAGTAGAGCTCGACCTTGCCGTCTTTCCCGCGCCGGAAGACTTTCCCACCGTGGCCCGTGCCGATGAAGGCCGCGCCGTCCGGGGCCGGGACGTAGGACAGGTAAAACTCTTCCGCCGGTCCCTCGATCCGGTCCGCCCGGGGAGCCAGGGTCATCACCCCGTCGCCCGAGAGGGATACGCCGCTCGACTTCCCGCGCAGCCACTCCTCATAGCTCCGCAAGGTCCAGTTCTGGGGGGCTACGGCGTAGGCGACCGCCAGGGCCGCGGCGGCCGCCAGCAATGCGGTCAGGATCTTCTTCATCGTCTTGCTCCTTGCCCGGGGGCGTCCAGCGCCGTCACTTGCGTATCCTGACCGGCACGGAGGCCGATCCGCTGAAGACGAACGGGATGGGGATCTGGTACTCGGTCAGGGTCGAGAGGGACAGCTCGGTCGGGGCCGAGGCGGCCGAGCGGGGCGAGGTGAACATGGCCTTCATCCCGGGGGGGAGGTTGGGCATCTCTTCGCCGCGCAGAAAGAGCCCGGGCTTGCCGGTCAGGACCTTGAAGTAGATGCGGTGGCTCTTGCGGAGTGCGCCCAGCAGCCGCAGCAGCTGGGGCAGGCTTCGCGGCGTCAGGCCCTGGGCCCGGTACATGCCCGACTCGACCTGGGCCATGGAGGCCGCGTCGCCGACAATCAGCCGGAATTCCGAGCCGGCCGGCAGCCGCGGCGTCTGAAAGGGAATCTCCTCCACCTTGGTCTCGCCCCGGTAGCCGCGGTAGAAGACCCGAATGAGGATGGTCTCCCCCGGCGCAGCCTCGTATTTATCCAGCCAAACCCTCTCCAACCGGGCCGTTCGCAGCCCCTCGGCCGCCCGGATGTTGAGATCGATGCGGTGGATGCCGACCTCGGCCCATTCGTTGTTGGTCAGGTAATAGGTCACCGCCGTGACCAGGCCGCTGATGTCGGTGACGGCTGCCCCCATGCCGGCCGAAGCCATCTCCTCCAAGTGGACGCTCTTGCCGTCCTGCAGGAAGATGTCGCCCTGCAGCTCTAGGGTCAGGTCGCTCAAGGCCCGCTGCTCGGCGCCCAGCAGGGAGGACAGGCACATGTTCAGGAGCAGCGGCGTCAGCAGCTTATCCGTGACGATGTTCAGCTTGAACTCCCGCAAGGCCGGCTCCCCGGGGGCACCCCCGAGCAGGTTGATGTTGACGGGAACGAGCTTGGGCGGGCGGCCGAGAAGGCCCCTGGCCCCGGCCGTACGGTCCTGAACGAAGCTGCCGACAAGCCCCCCGGCCGCCGCCACCTTGGTCGGCGTATCCAGGGCCGGGATGATCGTGATGACCCTGGCTTTGGCCATGCCGTACCCGGCGCCGCCGAGGTTGTAAAGAGGGTGCCCGAAAGCCAGGACTGAGTCGCCGTCGACATAAGTCACCGTCCCGACCGCGGAAACGTCCAGGTCTCCCGTCACCAGCTGGAGGGCCACCGCCTCCCCCTCGCGCAGGGTCATATCGGCCGCCAGCAGCTTGTCCGGCGCCTGCCCGCCGCCCAGCTGGGGCAGGAAACCGAGCGGCTCCCACTGGGACCTGAGACGCTCGGCCTGGGCCGGGCCGAAGCCGCCCAGGATCAGCGGCACTTTCAGGGGCATCCAGCCCGCGGCGCCGGCGGCCGCCGGACCCAGACGGACTCCCGGCCCGGCCAGAAGATCCTCCGCGCTCATCCGGGAAGCCAACGGCAGCGAGGGCGCCTTGGTCGGAGCGGGCGGCCCGGCCGCGGGGCCGGGAATGGCCAGCATCTCGCCGATCGGAGTGATGCCGGCGATGGGCTCCTTGGAAAAGGCGAAGCCGTAGGCTACGGCGCCGATGATCTTGCCGTCGATGTAGACAGGGCTCCCGCTCATGCCGGAGATGATCCCTCCTCCGGTCAGGGCCGGGTGACCGGAAAGGCGGGCGATGATGATGTCGCGCTTGGGATTGGTATTGCGGAGGATGCCCAGAATCTCGACTTCGAACTCCTCCACAGCCGTGCCGGTAAAAACCGATCGTCCCTTGCCCTTCATCCCCGGCTTGACCTGATCCAAAGGCATGATCGCGGTCGAAGCGGCGGCGGCGGCGGCCACGCCGATGAGCCCGGCCAGGAGTCGTGCGGTCCGGCGGCGGGTTGTCCCCGGCCTTGACATGCGGTCCTCCTCGGGCCCGTCGCCGGACCCTGGCGCGGCCGCCCGGTTTGACCGAACCGGGACGCCGTCATAGAATGAGCCGGCGAGCGAGATGAGAGTCCTACTGACCGGAGGGACCGGCTTCATCGGGAGCCGACTGGCCGCCGCCCTGGCGGCCGCGGGACATGAGGTCCACGCGCTCGTCCGGGATCCCGGGAGCCTCAAGCTCCTGGCGGGCATCCCGGTCCGGCCCCTCCCGGGCGGCCTTTCCGATCCGCCCGCCCTGCCTCCCGGCCTGGACCGGGTCTTTCATATCGCGGGCCTGACGAAATCCTTGAAAACCGAGGCGTATTTTAGCGTAAACCGGGACGGAACGGCAAGCCTGCTGGAGGCCTTGGCCAGGAGCGGGCAAAGCCCCCGCTTCGTCTATCTTTCCAGCCTCTCGGCCGCCGGACCTTCGGTCGATGGCCGCCCACGCCGGGAGGACGATCCGCCCGCGCCCGTCTCCCCCTACGGCCGGAGCAAGCTGGCCGGCGAGTACGAAGTCCTTGCGCGAACCGACCGGGTGCCATCGATCATCCTTCGAGTCGGAGCGGTCTACGGGCCCGGCGACCCCGAGTTCGCCCGTCTTTTCCGCATCGTCCGGCGAGGCTGGCTGCCTCTTTTCGGGCCGGGCCGCCAGCCGCTCTCGCTCTGCTTCGTCGGGGATCTCGTCCGGGCCCTCATTCTCGCCGGCGAGGCTGGGACGGACTCCGGAGAGATCTTTCACATCGGCAATCCGACGCCCTCCAGTCTGGAGGAAATGGGCCGCCTGGCCGCCCGCCGGCTCGGCCGCCGGGTCCGGGCCCTCCGCATCCCCCTGCCCGCCGTCCATGCGGCCGCCGTCATCGAGGAAGCCAGGAGCCGTCTCACGGGCCGGGCCAGTCTGGTCAACCGGCCCAAGCTGGCGGAGCTCCGACAGGCCGGCTGGGAGGCGGATGTCAGTAAGGCCCGTGACCGTCTGGGTTTCGAGACGTCCTGGTCGCTGGAGTCGGGCCTGGAAGAGACGCTGGGCTGGTACCGGGCTCAGGGCTGGATCTGATCGTCCGGCAGGATCAGGGATGTCCGAGTGGAGTAAGTGGCCCGGAAGCGGGTCCAGCTCTTCCGGCACCAGCCTTCGGCCAGGGAGACGGCGTAGAAACGGACCCGGCCTTCGACGGCGTGGATCCCCTGCGGAGCCTTGGACCCCACGGTGAAGGGAATCTCCAGCGGCTTTTGGAAGCTGAGGGCCGGGCGGTTCCCGACCGTGACGACCTCGGCGTTCAGGTCGGTAGCGGTGAAGAACGGCTTGGGGAAGACGATCGTCGGGCTGGGATCGAACTCGATCGTGAAGGAAGGATGCGGGCTGATCAGGAGATCCCTTAGGACCACCACCTTGAGGTGGATCTTGCCCTCCTGCCCCCGCATCAGACGCAGCGGAGTGACCCCCGCCTCCACCCGGACCAGTCCCCCGGCCACCTGGTCCGGCCTGGGCGGCCGAGCGGCCGCGGCCAGCAGGCCCATGAGGAGAGCCCGGCGAAGCATGATAGCCCTAGTCTAGGCGCGCCCGCGGCCGGCGTCAAGGCGTCTTCCGGACATGGGAACGCATTTCGTTTCGTTTTGACCTCCACTTCATTATAATGGACAGCATCTTATCCGAGGTGCCGCATGAACCGACGCACGATCATCACCGGAACCGGGCATTACGTCCCCCCGCGCACCGTCAGCAACGCCGATCTGGAAAAGCTGATGACGACCTCGGAAGAGTGGATCCAGCAGCGCTCAGGCATCAAGACCCGCCACCACGTCGAGCCCGGCGTAGGCAGCTCGGACCTTGGCGTCGAAGCGGCTGAGCGGGCCATCGCCGATGCGGGCGTGGATCGCGCCAGCATCGACTTCCTCATCGCGGCCACCGTCTCGCCCGATTACACGTTCCCCGGGATCGGAGTCCAGATCGGAGCCAAGCTGGGCATGCCCGGCATCGGCGCCTTGGATATCCGCAACCAATGCTCGGGTTTCCTCTATGGCCTGTCGGTGGCCGACCAATTCATCCGCACGGGCACTTATAAGCGCATCCTTCTGGTCGCCTCCGAGGTCCAATCCACCAACCTCGACTACTCGGACGAAGGCCGGGACACCGCGGTCCTTTTCGGCGACGGCGCAGGCGCCGTCCTCTGCGAGCCCTATGAGGGCCAGGACGGCCGAGGACTGCTCTCGGTCCATCTCTGGGCCGACGGGAGGTTCGTCGAGGAGCTCTGGCAACCCTACCCCACGATCAAGGACAAGCCCTATGTCCACCAGGGGCTGGTCGACAAGAAGCTGGCCTTCCCCCGGATGGACGGCAAGCGGGTTTTCGTCAACGCCTCGGAGCGCATGCCCGAGGCGGTCCAGGCCGGCCTGGCCGCCAACGGGCTGGCCATCGGCGACGTCGACTGGCTCATCCCCCATCAGGCCAATGACCGCATCTCCCTGATGGTGGCCAAGAAGCTCCAGATCCCGGTCGAGAAGGTTATCCGCAACATCGAGCGCTACGGCAATACGACCGCGGCCTCGATCCCCTTGGCCTTGGATGAAGCGATCAAAGAGGGGAAGATCCGTCGCGGCAACCTGGTGGTCATGACCGCGTTCGGCTCAGGCTTCACCTGGGCTTCCGCCGTCCTGCGCTGGTGAGCGGGGCTGGGCCCGGGCGCCTTCCCTGGCACGATAATTGCTGTCTTATCAATCGTGAACCGGGGACAATCCATGCGTGAATCGGGCTCCGTCCGCCTCCCCTTCGCCTTTTCCCCTGGAAATTGCATTCCTTTTCCCATCTATGATAGGATGCCGGAGATATCCTCGGTTGTTATGACTGTAATATTCTTTACACATCCATGAAGGAGGTTTCCATGAGGAAAAAGCTCGTCCTGCTGCTGTGCGGGATCGCCATCCTGGCCGGAACAGGCGGAGTGCTGCTCTCCCACCAGAGCGGCGAGGACGCCAAGTTCATTAAAATCGTCGACGGCTTTCTGGACGAATACTGGAAGTTCTATCCCACAGCCGGCACGATGGCGGGCTATGGCAAATACGCCGACAAGCTGGAGGACTTCAGCGAGGCCGCCATCGAGAAGCGCGGCAATGCCCTGGACGCCTTTAACAAGGACCTGGTGACCAAGGTCGCGGCCGACAAGCTCAGCCCCGAGACCAAGATCGACCGCGAGCTGATGCTCGACGCCATCGATTACGAGCTTTTCCGCCTGGAGAGCCTGGCCTCACAGCAGTACAATCCGCTCTTTTACAACGAGATCATCCTCGACAGCCTGCGCGGCCTGGCGAAAGATCCCACTGACGCCAATCTTCTGGCCGCCGCGGCCCGGGCCAAGGCCCTGCCCGGCTTCATCAAGCAGGCTAAGGAGAACCTCCAGACCCCGCCCAAGGAATACACCGACGCGGCCATCAAGCAGATGCCCGCCATCCTCGACTTCTACAAGTCGGCGCTGCCGGCGGCCCTGCAATCGGCCGGGGGCGAAGGCAAGAGCAAGCTCCAGGCCGCCCTGGGCGAGGCCACGGCCGCAGTCGAGGATTGGGGCCGCTTCCTGGCCGGCGATCTGCTGGCTAAGTCGACCGGCAACTTCCGTCTCGGCCCCGAGGGCCACGCCAAGCTCCTCCGGCTGACGGGTCAGAACAACATCATGATCCAGGAGCTGATCGAGCGCTCCAAGGCCGATATCAACAACATCAAGCGCGACATGGCCATCATCTGCATCTCCTACTTCCCGGTCATGTACCCCGCCATCGACCTGAATAAGGTCAGCGCCGGCAGTGAAGAAGCCGGCCGCAACTACGTCATCAAGTCGGTCTTGGACATGATCAAGGGCGACCACATGACCCGGTCCGAGTGGGTCGACAAGATCAGGACCACGGCCGCCGACGTCAAGGCGTTTATCGCCAAGGCCGGGCTCCTGAACGTCCCCGAGGGCGACCTGGCCATAGATACGATGGATCCGTACCTGCGCGGCCTGACCTGGCTGAAGCTCAATGGGCCCGCCCCTTACGATGCTTCCGGAACCTACAGGGTCCAGGTCCAGCCCATCCCGGCCGACTGGCCCGAGGACAAGGCGACCGGCCTGCTTGAGGAATTTACGAGCTTCTATCTGCCCTTCTGGACCATCGAGCGGGTCTATCCGGGCTCCTACTTCCCGGCCGCCCTCACCCGCAAGAACGCCAACATCATGCGCAAGCTCTACCCCAGCCAGCCTCTCATGGCCGGTTGGCCGCTGTATATCGAGGACATGTTCATCTATGCCGGCTACGGCGAGTACGACCTTCGTCTGCGCCTCAACCAGCTTAAGCTCATGCTCAAGGCGGTCATCGACTTCCAGATGGAGCTCAACGTCCATCAGGGCAACATGACCAAGGAGCAGGTCGTGTCTTACATGACCAAGCAAGGCTTCATGACCCAGGCCGAGGCCGAGCGCAAGTGGGACATGATCGTCCTCAACCCCGGCCAGGCCGTCTACCCCTACATGGGCTACCAGGAGATCCTGGACCTCGAGAAGCAGGCCAAGGCGGCCGAGGGCCAGGCTTTTTCGAAGAAAGCCTTTGCTTCCAAGCTGCTGAGCCAGGGCCCTCTGCCCTTCCGATCGCTGAAGTCCAAGCTGGGCCTCTGAAGCCGGCTCCGTGATCCCCTCCCCATCCCCATTCCTTCACGGAAATGGGGCTGGGGATTTTTTTTGAGCTCCCATGATCCCTGAATCCCCTCTTGATCCTGGTCTCCGGGCCGCGGCCCAACCCGGCTTCACCTTCCCCGACACCCACGCCCACCTGGATATGGATGAGTTCGACCCGGACCGGGAGGACGTCCTGCGACGGGCCGCCGCGGCCGGCGTCGAGAGGATCCTCGTTCCCCTCGACGCGCTCTCCGAGCGCAGCCTCCGCATCGGCCGGGACATGGCTTCCGGCCGGCCTTCCATTTTGCTAGCGGCCGGCGTCCATCCGCACCTGGCCAAGGACTGGGGGCCGGCCAGGATCAAAGTCCTCGAGGGATTGGCTCGGGAGAAGGACATCGTCGCCGTCGGAGAAATCGGCCTCGACTACCACTACGACCTCTCGCCCCGTCCCGACCAGCGGAGGGTCTTTGCCGACCAGCTGGCCCTGGCCGATTCGCTCAGCCTGCCCGTCATCATTCACAGCCGCCTGGCGGCCGGGGACGTCCTGGCCGCGGTCGACGCGGCGAAGTTCGGCCGCGGCGGCATCCTGCACTGCTTCACCGAGGATGCGGCCTTCGCCGCGGCTATGATCGATCGCGGCTTTTGGATTTCCTTCTCCGGCATCCTGACCTTTCCCAAGGCTGGAGATCTGAGAACCGTCGCCGCCGGCATCCCCCTCGAGCGCCTTTTGATCGAGACCGACGCTCCCTACCTGGTCCCGGTCCCCTATCGGGGGAGCGTCAAGCGCAACGAGCCGGCCTTCGCCGCCGCGACACTCCGCCTCCTGGCCGGATTGAGAGGCCTCGATCCGGCCGAGCTGGCAGCCGCCGTCCGTCTCGGCTTTGCCCGGGTCACGGGGCGCCCGGAGCCGTCGGCGGCGCCTCCGCACCCGGTTGGATCCCCACCCGGGCGCGTGTTATGATGAGCCCCCCTGGAATGGACAAGCCGCCCGTCGCCGACACCCTGCATCGTCTCTTCCGCCCCGTTTCGGCCGATCTCGAGCGGGTCGAAGTCGAGCTGGCCCAATCCGCTCCTTCGGCCAATCCCCTTCTGAGCGAGATCGGCGATTATCTCTTCCGGCTGGGCGGCAAGCGCATAAGGCCGGCCCTGCTGCTTCTCGGCCATCGTCTCTTCGCTCCCCCCTCCGATGAGGCCGTCTTCTGGGCGGCCATGGTCGAATCCATCCATACGGCCAGCCTCATCCACGACGACATCGTCGACGGCTCCGACCGCCGGCGTGGCCAGACCGCGGTCCATGTCCGCTGGGGCTCCAACATCACCGTCCTTCTCGGCGACTACCTCTATATTCGGACCATCCTGCGATCGCTCCGCACCCGCCGGCACGGCTTGATCGATGTCCTGGCCGATGTGACGGCCAAGATGGTCGAAGGTGAGCTCATCGAAGCTTCCTGGCGCGGCCGGACGGATATCCCGGAGCCGGTCTACCTGGACATTCTGGACAAGAAGACGGCCTCCCTCTTCGCCGGCGCCTGCCGGATCGGGGCGGAGATCGGCGGGGCTTCGCCGGCTCAGGCCGGGGACCTGGAAGCTTTCGGCCGCCGTTTGGGGCTGTGCTTTCAGATCATCGACGACTGGCTGGACTACTCCGGCGATGCGGCCGCCCTGGGCAAGCCCGTGCTCTCCGATCTGAGAGAAGGCCGCGCCACCCTGCCTCTCATCCGCTGTCTGGAACGACTGACGGAGCCGGACCGGGAGACCCTGAGGAAGGCGGCCGGCCGCGTGGCGGCGGGCGATGCCGCGGCGGTGCCCGAAGTCCTGGACAAGGTCCGCCGGACGGGCTCCCTCGAGGCGACGTTCAAGGAGGCCCGCCGGAGCGCGGCCGAAGCCGGATCGAGTCTGGAAGGCATGCCGGCCGGAGATGCGCGGGAAGCCCTCGCGGGCCTTGTCGCCGTCGTTCTCGAGAGGAACAAGTGACATGATGGAAAACGAGATCAAGGTCCGGATCCCCGATCCCAAGGCCTTCCGCTCCAAGCTTCTGTCCCTGGGCGCCGAAATCCGCAGAGAACGACACCCCGAGAGCAATGTCCTGTTCGATTTTCCCGATGGTCGACTCCGCGAAACCGGCTGCGCCCTGCGGCTGCGGCTGGCCAGACGGCGGGTCTATCTGACCTTCAAGGGCCCGGCCGGGAAAGAGCGCCGCTTCAAAGCCCGGGAGGAGTTCGAGACGGAGGTCCGCGGCTTACGGGAAGCCCGCCGGATCCTGCAGCGGCTGGGGCTGCGGCCGGTCTTCCGCTACGCCAAGCTGCGCACGGATCTGCGCTTGGACAAGGTGACCGTGTCCCTGGATGAGACGGCGCTGGGATATTTCGTCGAGCTGGAGGGTGAGCGGCCGGCTATCGCCCGGCTGGCCGAAAAACTGGATCTGCCTTCCCGGGATTGGATCATCAAGAGCTACGTCCGGATGCTGGCCGAGGCCGGCTATCCGGAGGGGACGACTCACTCGTCGCCGCGGTCCTCGCCGTCCTCGTCCGGCAGCTCGTCGAACTCGGCCCCCTCCTCCTCGCCCGGCTCGGCGCCCTCTTCGGCTTCGTCGTCGCCGCCGGCGACGGCATCGAGGTCGTCGGCTTCATCGTCGGGGGTGAAGACCTGCTCGTCGGCCTCCAGGAGGTCCTCAGGCCGGGCCTGAAGGATGTCGAAGTCGACCAGCCCCGCCCGCACCTCGGTCTGGGCTATGCGGATGGGGTTGCGGGACTTGGTCCGGATCTTGACCTTGGCGCCTTTGAGAAGCTGCTTGGCTCGCTTGGACGCCACGATGACGAAACGGAACTTGCTGTCGAGCTTACCATACGTCTGCAAAGGCGCGATCTCCTTGGGTAGGATAGTGAGAAAGGGCCCCTATGTTAACAGAAAACGGCCCGCCTGACAAGGGACGGCTTGAGCTCGGCTGAGATTTCCCCTAAGATGGAGCTCCCATGGACGATTCCGAGCGCCAAGAGCCCGACCGCGACCCGGTCCTGGCCCGCAAAACCTGCCGGCCCTGCGCCATTGAGGACGCCGACGTCCCGCCGAGCGGGTGGTCGCGGCTGAAGCGCCTATTGTGCGGCCGGACGAGCCGGGCCCCCAAGCCCGCCGAGCTTCCGCAGCCGGAGCCCGAATCCATCCCCGAGCCGCTGGATGGNNAAGCCGGCATGGTCTTGGGAGCGGACAGGTCATGAGCTCATCGCCGGAATGTCCCATCCTCCGCGTTCGCGGCGCCCGGCAGAATAATCTTCGGTCGCTGGACGCCGACATCCCGCACGACCGCCTGACCGTCGTCACCGGCGTCTCCGGCTCCGGCAAGTCGTCCCTGGCCTATGACGTCGTCTTCCGCGAGGCCCAGCGCCGCTACCTGGAAGCCTTCTCAGCCTCGGCCCGGATGGCCCTGGGCAAGCTCATGCGCCCCGAAGTCGACCACATCGAGGGCCTCCGCCCCGCATTGGCCGTCTCCCAGCGGACGACGGTCTCGGGACCGCGCTCGACGGTCGGCACTCTGACCGAGATCCATGACCTGCTCCGTCTGCTGCTGGCCCGCCTCGGCCGCCCGCCGGACGGATTCTCCCTCAAGCTGGAAAGAAGTCTCTTCTCCTTCAACACCCCGGCCGGCGCCTGCCCGGCCTGCAAGGGACTGGGCGTGGAAGACCGGATCGATCCCGATCTTCTCGTCGCCGATCCTTCCCGCTCCCTTCGTCAGGGCGCCTTGTCCCTGACCACCCCCAACGGCTACATCACCTACAGCCAAGTGACCATGGACGTGCTCGATACGGTCTGCCGGGCCCACGGCTTCGACGTCGACACGCCCTGGCGCAATCTGGACGAAGCCGCCCGCCGGGTCGTCCTTCACGGATCGAACAGGATCCGCATCCCCTACGGCAAGCACCCTCTGGAATCGCGCCTGCGTTGGAAAGGCATCACCGCCCGGCCGCGGCAGGAGGGAACCTACAAAGGCATCCTGCCGGTCATGGAAGCCATCCTCAGAGCCAGGCGCAACGACGGCGTCCTGCGCTACGCCCGGACCCTCCCCTGCCGATCCTGCGGCGGGCGGCGATTGCGGCCCGAAGCCCTGCAGGTCCTCTTCTACGGCCGCTCCATCGCGGACTGGTCGGCCCTGACCATCGCCGGGATCGCCGAGGCCTTCGGACAGCTTCGCTTCGAGCCCGGCGAGATCGCGGTCGGAGAAGCCGTCCGGCGGGCCCTGCTGGATCGGACCGGGATCCTGCTCCGCCTAGGTTTGGGACACCTGTCCCTCGACCGCGATTCGGCCACCCTCTCGGGCGGCGAAGCCCAGCGGNNAGGCCGCCGGGGGGCTGCGCGGCGTCCTCTTTGTCCTCGACGAGCCGACCGCGGGGCTCCACCCCAGCGAGACGGCCGGGCTGATCGAAGTCCTGAGGACGCTTCGCGACGCCGGCAACACCGTCCTCGTCGTCGAGCATGACGAGGATGTCCTCCGGGCCGCCGATCATGTCCTGGAGCTCGGGCCCGGTCCCGGGCGGGACGGCGGGACCGTCGTCTACGCCGGCCCGCCGC
>DFYJ01000132.1 GCA_002383325.1 Candidatus Aminicenantes bacterium UBA4085 | reverse complement strand
CTGCAGGCCGTGGCCGACGTGATCGCCCGGCTGGACGTCCTGGCCGGCCTGGCCGAGCTGGCCGCCCGCCGCGGCTACGCCCGCCCCACCGTCGGCGACGGCGACGCCCTGGAGATCGCCGGCGGGCGGCATCCCGTCGTCGAGGCGGTCAGCTCCGAGCCGTTCGTCCCCAACGACCTGCGGCTGGACCGCGACTCCGACCAGATCCTGATCATCACCGGGCCCAACATGGGCGGCAAGTCGACCTACCTGCGCCAGGCCGCCCTGATCGCCATCCTGGCCCAGATGGGCTCCTTTGTCCCGGCCTCATCGGCCGCGATCGGCCTGCTGGATCGCATCTTCACCCGCATCGGGGCCACGGACTTCCTCAGCGCCGGGCAGTCGACCTTCATGGTCGAGATGCTGGAGACGGCCGCCATCCTCCACAGCGCCACTCCGCGCAGCCTCATCCTCCTGGACGAGATCGGCCGCGGCACCNNGCACCTTCGACGGCCTGAGCATCGCTTGGGCCGTGGCCGAGCACCTGCACGACAGCGACAGGGTCCGGGCCAAGACGCTCTTCGCCACCCACTACCACGAGCTGACCGAGCTGGCCCTGACCCTGCCCCGCATCCGCAACTTCCATGTCGCGGTCGAGGAGCGGGGCGGAGAGGTCGTCTTCCTGCGGCGCATCGTGCCCGGCCCCTCGGACCGCAGCTACGGCATTCACGTGGCCCAGCTAGCCGGCCTGCCTCAAGCCGTGATCGGCCGGGCCCGGGAGATCCTCTTCAACTTGGAGAAGGCCGAGCTGGACGACGCCGGATCGCCGCGGCTGGCCTACGCCCGGGGCAAGGGCCGGGCGGCGGACAAGCGGCAGATGTGGCTTTTTGGGGAGGACCAGCGGAGCGCGGCCCTGGAGGAGGTCGGGGAGGCCCTGGCGGGCCTGGATACGGGGGCGATGACCCCCCTGGAAGCGCTCAATCTGCTCAACCGGCTGGTCGAGCGGATGCGTCAGTAGTCGTCCTCTTCGCTTTCGGGCTCGAGATCGTCCTCGTCGTTCTTGTCCTCGTCCTCGCTCTCGTCGAAGTCGCGGTCCTCGTCGTAGGCGGCCTCGCCGTCCTCTTCCTTGCGCTGCTCGATGGCCGCCTCGAACTCGTCCTTGTCCTCGTAGCGGCGGAGGCTGTTGGCGGTGGCGTCGGTGTAGACGAGCTCGAGATAGTCGTCCTCGATCTGGCAAAAGACCGACATGCTGTGTCCGGTCTGAAGGTTGCCGACCGTCTCGGCCACGTCGGCTTTCTTCTTCAGAGCGTCCAGCGTCAGCCAGCTCGAGATCTCCATCTCTTCCATGGACCTTGCTCCCTCGATTATTTCCGCTCCAATAAATAACCTTTTCACCGCAAATGTCAAGCCGCTCCGAAGGCCGCGGCGGCTTGACTTTTCGCGCCAGGAGACCTATCTAAATAGCTCACGCCGATTCGGGAGAAAACCATGCGCTGGGAACGATTGACGGTCATGTCGCAGGAGGCCTTCCAGGCCGCCGAGCGGAAGGCGGCGGACGCCGGACACGCCGAGGTCCGCGACGTCCATCTGCTGGCCGCCCTGATGGCCCAGGAGGGCGGGGTCGCCGGAGCGGTCCTGGACAAGCTGGGCGCCGACCGGGGCCGGATCCAGTCCGATGTCGAGGCGGCCTTGGCGCGGATGCCCCGGGTCCAGGGCGGTACGGTCTCCCTGGCTCCCTCGCTGGCCGCCTTGGCCGGAGCCGCCGAGAAGGAAGCTGAGGCCCTCAAGGACGAGTACGTCTCGGCCGAACATCTCCTGCTGGCCATGCTCAAGGACGGCGCCTCGGAATCCGGCCGCATCCTGGGCCAAGCCGGCCTGAAGCCGGAGGGCGTCCTGCAGGCCCTGGCCGGGATCCGCGGCTCGCAGAGGATCACGGATCCCGAGCCCGAGGCCAAGTACAAGGCTTTGGACAAATACACCCGCGACTTCACCGCTCTGGCCCGCCAGGGCAAGCTCGATCCGGTCATCGGCCGCGAGGAGGAGATCCGCCGGGTCATCCAGGTCCTGTCGCGGCGGACCAAGAACAATCCCGTCCTCATCGGCGAGGCCGGCGTCGGCAAGACGGCCGTGGCCGAGGGCCTGGCCCAGCGGATCGCGAACGGGGATGTGCCGCAGCCGCTCAAGGACAAACGACTTGCCGCCCTGGACGTGGGGGCCCTGCTGGCCGGGACCAAGTACCGGGGCGAGTTCGAGGATCGACTGAAGGCTATCCTCAAGGAGATCAAGGACGCCGCCGGAGGGGTCATTCTCTTCATCGACGAGTTGCACACCATCGTCGGGGCGGGCGCGGCCGAGGGGGCCATGGATGCCTCCAACATGCTCAAGCCGGCTCTGGCCCGAGGCGAGCTGCGCTGCGTCGGGGCCACCACCCTCAACGAGTATCAGAAGCACATCGAGAAGGACGCCGCCCTGGAGCGGCGCTTCCAGCCGATCCTGGTCGGCGAACCCTCGGTCGAAGACACCATCTCCATCCTCCGGGGATTGAAGGAGAAGTACGAGATCCACCACGGCGTCAGCATTCGCGACGCGGCCCTGATCGCTGCGGCGACGCTCTCCAACCGCTACATCAGCAACCGCTTCCTGCCGGACAAGGCCATCGACCTGATGGACGAGGCGGCCTCCCGCATCCGCATGGCCGTGGACAGCCTGCCCGAGGAGATCGACGAGCTGGATCGCCGCATCCGCCAGATCGAGATCGAGCGCCAGGCCCTGAAGAAGGAGAAGGATGCCGGGTCGCAGGAGCGGCTGGAAGCCCTGGGCCGAGAGCTGGCCGGGCTGCAGGAGCGGGCCGACGGCCTGAAAGCCCAGTGGCGGCGGGAGAAGGAGCTCATCGATGCGGCCAAGTCGGTCAAGACCCGCCAGGACGCGCTCAAGGCCGAGGGAGCGGCGGCCGAGCGGCGGGGCGACCTGGAGAAGGCGGCCGAGATCCGCTACGGCAAGCTGATCGAAGCCCAGCGCGAGGCCGACCGCCTGACGGCCGGCCTGGCCGAGGTCCAAAAGGTCCGCAAGATGCTCAAGGAGGAGGTCGACGAGGAGGACGTGGCCGAGGTCGTCTCGCGCTGGACGGGCATCCCGGTGGCCAAGATGATGGAGGGGGACGTCGAGAGGCTGATCAAGATGGAGGATCGCCTGGCCCATCGCGTGGTCGGCCAGGACGAGGCCCTGCGGGCGGTGTCCGACACCATCCGGCGGGCCCGGGCCGGCCTGCAGGACGCGGCCCGGCCGCTGGGATCCTTCATCTTTCTCGGCCCGACCGGCGTCGGCAAGACGGAGCTGGCCCGGGCCCTGGCCGAGTTCCTGTTCGACTCCGAGAAAGCCATGGTCCGGCTGGATATGTCCGAATACATGGAGAAGCACGCCGTGTCGCGCCTCATCGGCGCGCCCCCCGGCTACGTCGGCTACGAGGAAGGCGGCCAGCTGACCGAAGCCGTCAAGCGGCGGCCGTATGGCATCATCCTCTTGGACGAGATCGAGAAGGCCCACCCCGACGTCTTCAACATCCTGCTCCAGATCCTTGACGACGGCCGTCTGACCGACGGCAAGGGCCGGACCGTGGACTTCCGCAACGCCTTGATCATCATGACCTCCAACCTAGGGAGCCAGGAGATCAAGAGCCTCGGCCGCGATTACGCGGCCATGGAGCGCGAGGTCAAGCGGGTCCTGGAGGGCCACTTTCGGCCCGAGTTCCTCAACCGGGTGGACGAGATCATCATCTTCAAGCCCTTGGCCAAGGAGGCCATCCTGCGGATCGTCGACCTGCAGGCCGAGCTTCTGCGGCTCCGGCTGGCCGAGCGCAAGGTCGGCTTGACGCTGACGGACAAGGCCAAGGAGAGGCTGGCCGAGATCGGCTATGACCCGGTCTACGGGGCCCGCCCGCTGAAGCGGGCCATCCAGCAGGAAGTCCAGAACCCGCTGGCTATGAAGATCCTGGCCGGCGAGTTCCTTCCGGGCGACACGGTGCGCGTGGACGCCGACGGCCGGGGCGGCTTCCTGTTCGAGAAGGCCTGAGCCCGGCCGTTTGACAAAGCCGGGGCCGTCCGCTACAGTCTACAAATCCCTTTTCATCAGGAGATTCGCCATGAGGATCCGCGCCCGCCTCGCGGCTGCGCTTTTCATCTTGACCGCCGGGGCCTTGGCTTTCGGCAACGGCCTCAGCCTGAACGGGCTGGGCAGCCGGGCCCAGACCATGGGCGGGGCCTATGTGGCCCTGGCCTCCGACTCCAGCTCGATCTTCTGGAATCCGGCCGGACTGGCCCGAACGACCGGCAAGACTTTCGGCTTCTGCGCCGCGGATGTCCTGCCGAGGGGCACCTACGTCTATGAGACGGCGGTCGATGCCAAGACGCTGGTCAAGAATTACCTGACCGGCATGGCCGCCTATGCCCAGCCGGTCTCGTCCCGCCTGGTCCTCGGCGTCGGGATCTTCGCCCCCTCCGGCTTGGGCATCGCCTGGGACGGCGCGGCCTTGGGGGCAATTTCCGGCGGATCGTCCACGATGGAATGGTCCAACAAGATCGGGCTCGTGACACTGGCGCCGTCCGCGGCCTATCGGATCAGCAACAAGCTGTCGGTCGGGGCCTCCCTGAATTTCAGCCTGGGCTCGATGGCCCTGTCCACCTATGCCGGAAGCTACGGCGGCCTGGTGGATCTCGGCCAATATTCCGAGACCGAGTCCGGATTCGGCCTGGGAGCCACCTTCGGCGTCCAGTGCCAGCCCCATCCCATGGTCCGTCTGGGTCTGGCTTACCGGACGGCCACCCGGATCAAGATGTCCGGCCGGGCGGAGATCTCCATCCTCGAGTACATGGGACTGCCGGGCGAGTCGGACGTCGAGCGGACTTTCACCTGGCCGGCCTGGTTGGCGGGCGGCCTGGCCTTCATGCCCAACGACAGGCTGACCGTCAGCGCCGATGTGCATTACACCAACTGGGCCAAGGTCCAGAGCATCGACGCCTCGTTCGAGGATTCGCTCTGGGTCCAGCTGATGGCGGCGGCCGGCCGCGACTCCACGCCGACCCTCTGGCGCGACGCCGTCCAGGTTCGACTGGGGGCGGAGTACAAGGTCTCGCCGGCCCTGGCCGTCCGGGGAGGCTGGTACAGCGATCCGTCCCCCGTCCCCGATGAGACCATGGGGCTGCTTCTGGCCGGATTCGACTTCAACGTCCTGACCTTCGGCCTGGGTTACCAGGTCAAGGACCTGAGCCTTGATTTCGGCCTGGAATACCTGATGGGCGCCAAGAGGACGATCGCGTCCGGGCAACCGGATGCCACCCCCGGCGTCTACGGCATGAAAGCCCTCGTACCCACGATGTCGGTGCATTACAAATTCTGAGCCGGCCAGCGATGAGCGCCGTCCGCAAGGTCCTGATCCCGGCCGCGGGATTCGGCACCCGCTCGCTCCCAGCCTCCAAGGCGGTGCCTAAGGAGATGCTGCCGCTGGTCGACAAGCCGCTGATCCAAGTGGCGGTGGAGGAGGCGGTCGCAGCCGGGATCGACCGGATCGGAATCGTCATCGCGCCCTGGAAGACGGCCATCCGGGACCACTTCGGGCCCAGCCCCGCTCTCGAGGCCTTTCTGAAGAAGAGGGGACGGCTGGATCTGCTCGACGGTCTGCGCCGCATCCAGAGCCTGGCCGAGATCACCTTTCTCGAGCAGCCGGAGCAGCTCGGCCTCGGCCACGCGGTCTCCCTGGGCGAAGCGTTCGCCGCGGGCGAGCCTCTGGCCGTCATGAATCCCGATACGGTCTACGACGGCCCGGTGCCCTGCCTGGGTCAGTTGAAGGAAGCCTTCGAGTCGAACGGGGAGACGACGGTGGTACTGGGGCGGATCGGGCGGGAGGACACCCGCAAGTACGGGGTAGCCAGGGTCGAGCCCCTTGAGGGGAGAGTCTACCGCGTCCTCGACCTTGTCGAGAAGCCGGGGCCTGATGAGGCTCCCTCCGACATGGGTGTCCTGGGGCGATACGTCTTCACGCCCTCCGTGTTCGAAGCCATCCGGGAGACCCGTCCGGGCCATGGAGGTGAGATCCAGATCACCGACGCCATACGGATCCTCCTGGGCCGGGAGCCCGTCCAGGGCGTCTTGTTCCAGGGGCGCCGCTTCGACGCCGGGGATCCCCGGGGATACGCCGAAGCTTTCGCGGCTTTCGCCGCCAAGCGGCGGGAATCCTAGGGCAGCGGTCCTATCCGAGCCGGGAGCCGGACAGCACGTCGGAGATGGCCTGCTGAATCTGGACCGCCCGGTCGTCGAAGGCCCTGACCAGGGCTTCGTCGCGGGTCGTCCGCTTCCCCTCCAGGCACAGGATCAGGGCCCGCTCCATGAAGGTGATCTTGCCGGGCCGGCGCGGGATCTCGTCCGCCCGGGCCAGGGCGGCGTCCACCTGCTCCATAGTCCGGTCGTGCAGGATGCGGTCCTTCTCGTCGCGGTAGAAGATCTTGAGGTCGGAGGGGGTGGACGGGGGGACATCGGGCAGGTCGTAGTGTTCGGCCAGGGCGGAGAGCTTCTCGGCGTGATCCTGGATGACGTCGAAGTGGGCCGCCATCACCGCCGGGCTGCGGGACGTCTCGATGGCCTTGCGGTTCTCCTCGATGGCCTGGGTATGGAGGCGGGCCGTCTCCTCGGCCACCTCCTGCCGCTCGCGTTCGGCCTTCCGGGCCCGCCCGCGCCGCAGAACGGCCCGCACGACGGCCAGGACGGGAATGACGATATAGCCTGCCGCCAGCACGGAGACGGCGATCCATAAATCGGGCCTAGTAGTCAATTTCACGCTCGCGCAAAAGTGCTCCTACTATAGCGCTTCCGCCCGAAAAATCAAGCTTTCCGGCGAGATCCGCTGCCGGTCCGGGGCCGTCGACATCATCGGCCGGTTTCCGGCCGTTGGATCTCAGGCGCGCCAAGACGGCGGCCGGGACGGCTTGATATAATGGCCAAGACCGCCGTGCGCGATTCTGACGGAGGTGTGAACATGAAACGGATGAAGTCGGCCTTGAAACTCACCCGCTTGGGTCGATTCCTCCGAGATCGCGGATATTCATCGAAGGATCTCCGAAGGCAAAGATTCGTCAATTTCATTTTCCAGAGGATTTTTCGAATCAACAGCGAGTGCCGTTTCTCCGTGCATTTTACGAGCCGAGTCCATGGGCCCGCAAAAATCTCGCTGGGCAAGAAGGTCGACCACAGTTTCTTGGCCAGCGGCCACTGCTATATTCAAGCGATCAACGGAATCCTGATTGGAGACGGGACTGTTTTCGGACCCGGCGTGGCCATGATCAGCGCCAATCATCGGATCGGGAATTTCGACGAATGGACCCCATGCCGGCCCATCAGGATCGGCCGCCATTGCTGGATCGGCGCCAACGCGGTGATTCTGCCGGGAGTCGAGTTGGGCGATCACACGATCGTCGGGGCGGGAACCGTCGTCAACAGAAGCTATCCGGCCGGCCATGTGATCGTCATCCATCAAAGAAAGCTTCTGGCCGAGAGATGCATCGGCCTGCATTCCTCAAACGGCAACGACTCGACGTGAAGATCGCTTCTTGGGGGGAAGAGGGGGGAATGGCGAGGGACGGAATTGAACCGCCGACGCAGGGATTTTCAGTCCCTCGCTCTACCAGCTGAGCTACCTCGCCATTCGGAGGAGCTTCCGAGCCCCGGAAGCGCGGCCTAGTATATGGGCCCCAGCCGCGGTTGTCAACAATTCCGGGGCCCGCGGCCGGATATGGTAGAATGGCCGCCGTGCCGCCGCTCCGCATCGCCGCCCTTCTGCCCCATGTCGAGGTCTTCGGCGGCGTCCGCCGCTACATCGAGCTGGGCAATGCCTTGACGGATCGCGGCCACCGCTTCGTCCTCTTCCATCCCTCCGGCGAGAAGCCGGCCTGGCTGGAATTGAGGGCCGAGACCCGTCCCTTCGCCGACTTGGAGCGGGAGCCCTTCGATGTCGCCTTGTGCGGCGAGCCTACTATCCTGGAATCTCTGACCCGAATTCCAGCCGCCCGCCGCTATTTCTACTTCGTCTTGGAGGGCCACAAGCGCGAGCGGGAAGTGGTCCGCCGCCGTGACCTTCTCTTCCTGGGCAACTCCGAAGGAATCTGCCGGCGGCTGGAGAATAAGTACGGAGTGGCGGTCGATCGGGCAGCCGGCGGAGTCAACCCGGACATCTTCCATCCCGAGACGCGCCCCCCGGCTGACGGCTCGTTCCGGGTCCTCTGCTACGGCCGCATCACCCGCCGGCGCAAGGGGGTGCCGGAGGTCATCCGGGCGGCCGAGCGGCTGGCCCGCAAGGGGAGATCCATGCGCTTGATCCTCTTCGATACCCCGGTCGGCCGGGACAAGCGCGATCCCCGGCCGCTTGTGAAGACCTCACTGCCGTTTGACTTCCATCTCGGACTGCCGCAGGAGAAGATGGCCTGGCTCTACGCCCAGGCCGACGTTTTCGTCAGCGCCGAGCGCCGGGCCGGCTGGTCCAACACCTGTGCCGAGGCCATGGCTTGCGGCCGTCCGGTCGTCTGCACGCCCAGCGGCACCAGCGACTTCGCCGAAGACGGCCGGACGGCGCTGGTCGTCCCCCGGCCCTCTCCCCGGCTCCTGGCCCGGGCTGTGGAGCGCCTGCGGCTCGACCCGGAGATGGGGGAGGCCCTGGCCGCCGCCGGCCGCGAGCGGATCCTGTCCTTTCGCTGGGAAGCCCTGGCCGAGCGCCTGGAAGGCCTCTTCCGCGCCTCCGGCCCAAATTGAATTACGCTCCCCCCTTGTGTTATTCTTCTCCCCCCGAGGCCGGCATGGAAGAACAGAGAATCAAGGATCATCTGCTGATTTCCAGTTCCGATTTCCGCCGGCTGCACGAGGAGCATCAGCGCCACGAATCCCGCCTGGCCGAGCTGGCCGCCAAGCCTTTTTTGAGCTCGGAGGAATCGGTTCAGGAGCGGGAGCTGAAAAAGCTCAAGCTGGCCCTGAAGGACAGGATGGCCCTCATGATCTCCGCCTTCGGGAAGAATCCCTGAGGCCGCCCGGCATCTCCCATGGCTCCCCAATCCAAGATCAAGCTGGCCCTTGTCGGCGGCGATACTCTGCGCGGCCGGGAGATCAAGGACGCCCTCGGGCGGGCTGCCTGGCCGGGCATCGATCTGGACTTCTTTGACGTCGACGTCCAGGAGGAATACAGCAAGCTGACCGACTTCCGCGAGGAGCCTCGGGTCATCAAGCCTCTGCGGGGGGAGGATTTGGAGGGCAAGGATCTTGTCTTCAACGCCGACCCGGAAGCGGGCCCGGACCTCCGCCGGATGGCCAAGACCTATAAATTCCGCCTTTATGACCTGAGCGAAGCCTTCAACACCGATCCCTCCGTTCCGCTGGCCGTGGCCGGGGTCAACGATCGGGCCGTGGATCGCCGCAAGTCCAAGCTCCTGGCCAATCCCAATCCGGCCGCCTTGATCCTGTCCCACCTCTTCCACGCCCTGGAGCCCGCCTTCGGGCTGGCCAAGGCGGTGTCGCTCGTCCTGCGTCCGGTCTCGGCCTTCGATGATGCGGGGATCCAGGAGCTGGCCAGCCAGAGCGCCTCCCTGCTCAGCGGGGCCGACCCCGAGAAGAAGGTCTTCCGCGAGCAGATCGCCTATAACATCCTGTCCCACACCGAGGAGCTTGATTTAGACGGTTCCTGCCCGGCCGAGCTGCAGACGGAGGCCGAGATCCGGAGGATCCTGGAGCGGCCGGACCTGCCGCTGTCCCTGGCCGCCATCCAGGCCCCCGTCTTCCACACCTACACCCTGATCACTTACTGCGAGCTCCTTCGGGAGGCCGATCTGGACGGCCTGGAGGCGCTTTTCGCCGGGCTGCCGGTTTTCCATATGACCAAGTACCGGGAGGGATGCTCCGCCTCGCCCCTGTCCGTGGCCGGCCAGGACGCGATCTATGTCGGCCGCCTGAAGCGCGATCCCGCCGTGCCGCGGGCCTTCTGGATCTGGCTGACGGCCGACAACCTGACCCGCGGCTCGGCCCAGAACGCGGTCGAGACGGCCCGCCGCCTCCTGGGGACCAAGGCCCGCTGAGGCGGGGGCGCCATGTTCCGCCTCCTCAAGCTGACCCTGCACGAGAGGAAGTACGTTGCCCTGGCCTTCCTGGCCACCGTCTTCGTGGCCCTCTTCAGTTCGACCTTCGTCTACCTCGTCCAGCCGATCATCGACAACATGTGGATGAACCCGGCCCAGCAGGCCGAGCAGCAGCAGCGGATGGTGAACGAGCACCCGGGGACGGCGGCCGCCGCCAAAACCAGGCTCCTGGACCTCCTGTGGCGGGCCCTGGGAGTGGCCCCGGAGGACATCCGGCACGTCCTGCCCTGGGTCATCCTGGGCGTCCTGTTCGGCAAAAGCCTGTTCACCTTTTTATCCTCGTTCTTCATGAAAGCGGTCGGCAACAAGATCGTCAAGACCCTGCGCGACCAGCTCTACAAGCATATCCTCTACCAATCCACGTCGTTCTATGACGCCGCGACCACCGGCGACTTGATGTCCCGGCTGACCAACGACATCGATCGCATCCAGCAGGCCGTCGGGACGGCCATGAGCGACTTGGTCGAGGAGACTTTCGTCATGGTCGGCATCCTGGTCGTCATGCTGGCCATCGACGTGAAGCTGGCCCTGATGGCCTTCGTCCTGACCCCGCTGGCTGTCCTGCCCATGGCCGCCTTCAGCCGCCAGCTCAAGAAGCAGGGCCGCCGCAGCCAGATCAAGATGGCCGAGATCTACAACCACGTCTATGAGACCATCTCCGGCCACCGCATCGTCAAGGCCTTCACCACGGAGCCGTTCGAGCTGCGCAAGTTTCTGAAGGCCTCCTGGCGCTATTTCCGGATCAATCTCAAGCTGGCCTGGGTCTCCTCGCTGTCCTCGCCGTTCATGGAACTCGTCGGCGGGTTCGTCGGCGCCTTCATCCTGTGGATCGGATCCAAGCGCATCTCGGCCGGGTACATCAGCGCCGGGGACTTTGCGGCCTTCGCCATGGCCGTCTTCTCGCTCTTCACCCCCATCAAGCGCCTGACCCGAGCCCAGAACGTAGTCGTCCAGGCCACGGCCTGCCTGGACCGGGTGGAGGAAGTCCTGAAAGTACCGCTCCAGATCCAGGAGCGGCCCGGCGCTTTCCCCCTGCCGCCCGTCCAGGGCCGGGTCCGCTACGAGGCCGTCCGCTTCGCCTACCGGCCCGACCGCCCGGTGCTGCACGACATCAGCTTCGAAGTCGAGCCGCGCCAGACGGTAGCCTTGGTCGGCTTCAGCGGGGCCGGCAAGACAACCATCATCAACCTCCTGGCCCGCTTCTACGAGCCGACCGCCGGCCGAGTGCTGATCGACGGCATCGACATCCACGACGTGACCCTGCCGTCGCTGCGATCCCAGATCGGCCTGGTGACCCAGGACATCGTCCTGTTCAACGACTCCGTTCGGGGCAACATCGCCTACGGGTTGGACGACGTGCCGATCGAGAGGATCCAGGCGGCGGCCGAGGCGGCCGAGTGCCACCGCTTCATCACGGAGCTTCCCAAGGGCTACGACACCCTGATCGGGGAGCGGGGCGGCCTGCTTTCCGTCGGCCAGCGCCAGCGGCTGGCCATCGCCCGGGCTCTTTTGAAAAACCCGCCCATCCTGATCCTGGACGAGGCCACCTCCTCGCTCGACTCCGAATCGGAGCGGCTGATCCAGAAGGCCCTGGCCAAGATCATGCGCGACCGGACGACCTTCGTCATCGCCCACCGCCTGTCGACGATCCGCAACGCCGACATGATCCTGGTCATCGAGAAGGGCCGCATCGTCGAGTCCGGCCCGCATGATAAGCTTCTGCGCAAGCACGGCATCTACCGGATGCTGTACGACCTGCAGTTTGCCCAGGACGAGGAGATCGCCCCATGATCATGAGCATGACCGGGTTCGCCGAGCGGAGCTTCGACGCCCCGACGATGCGCCTGAAGATCGCCATCAAGAGCCTCAACCACCGCTTCTTCGATTGGAGCTACAAGGGGGCCGCCATCGGCGAAGCCGAGAACCGGCTGCGGTCTCTCTGCCAGGAGCGCCTCCACCGCGGCCGCATCGAGGTCGTTCTGGACCTCCACTGTCCCGATCCGTCCAGCTGGGACGTGGCCCTCAACGAGGGCCTGCTGGAGAAGATCCTGGGCGCCGTGGAGCGGGCCTCCTCGCGGCTGGGTCGAGAGATGCCGATGTCGGCCGAGACGCTGCTGCGCATCCCCCAGGTCCTGGAGCTTCGGCGCAAGGACTTCAGCGAGGCCGAGACCGTCTTTTTGGAGAGAAGCTTCCTGCGGACGTTGGAGGACGTGTTCAAGGCCCGCCGCAAGGAGGGGCGCCAGACGGCCGTCCAGCTGCAGGCCCACGTCCAGGCCATCCGCAAGGCCGTCGGCCGCCTGGAGAAGAAGGTCCGATCCCAGCCCAAGCTGGTCCGCCAAAGGCTGCGGCGCAAGGTCCAGGAAGGCAACAACCGGACCTCGGCCTCCGAGGGCCGCCTGAACGAGGAAGTCGCCTACCTGGCTCAGCGCTACGACGTCAGCGAGGAGATCCACCGCCTTAAAGTCCATCTCGGGACGGTCCTCCAGCTGGCCCGCTCGACCAAGGGCGAGCCGGCCGGCAAGATGCTGGACTTCCTGGCCCAGGAGCTCTACCGGGAAGCGAACACCCTGAACTCCAAGTCGCAGGACATCGACGTGACCAAGGAAGGCCTGGTCATCAAGGGCGAGGTCGAGAGCATCCGCCAGCAGGTCCAAAACCTGGAGTAGGGAGGGAAGACATGGTCTTCGTCGTCACCGGGCCGTCGGGCAGCGGCAAATCGACCATCCTGCGCCACATCATCAAGGACATGCGCGGGCTGGCCTTCTCGGTTTCCCACACCACCCGGCCCCGCCGTGATTCCGAGCGGGACGGCCGCGAGTACCACTTCGTTTCGGAGGCGGAGTTCCGCCGCCTGGCCGCCCGGGAAGCCTTCCTCGAGTGGGCCGTCGTCCACGACCACCTCTATGGGACGTCCAAGGAGGAGATCCGGCGCCAGGGCCGCAGCTCGGACGTCATCCTGGACATCGACGTCCAGGGCGCCCGCCAGATCCGCCGCCGCCTGCCCGGAGCCGTCCTCGTCTTCGTCCTGCCGCCCTCTTTCGCCGCCCTCCGCCGCCGCCTCGTCGACCGCGGCGAGGATGACCCGGCCGCGGTGCGGACGAGGCTGCGCAACGCCAAGGCCGAGATCCGCGAAGCCGGGCGGTTCGACTATCTCATCGTCAACGACCGGCTGGATCGGGCCATCCTGGAACTGGAAGCCATCATCCTCAGCGTCCGCTGCCGGGCCGAGAACCGCAAGCGGGCCTTGCGGTCCGCCCTGGCCGGCCGGGCGGGGTAAGGGAGACGCCATGCCGAAGATTGCTCTGGGCGCTGCTTCCTCGGTCAGCCTATACAAGGCCTGCCAGATCCTGCGCGGTTTTAAGAAGGCCGGCTGCGAAGTGCAGCCGATCCTGACCCCCAACGCCGCCCGCCTGGTCTCGCCCCTGCTTTTCAGCAGCCTGAGCGGGCGGAAGACGATCGTCGAGACCTTCGACCCGGACCACGAGTGGTCCGTGGCCCACGTGGCCTTGGCCAAGGAGATCGATCTGCTGGTGATCGCTCCGGCCACGGCCAACGTCCTGGCCAAGCTGGCCAACGGCATCGCCGACGACTTCCTGTCCACCTTCTACCTGGCCGTGGAGAAGCCGGTCCTGATCGCGCCGGCCATGAACGAGGCCATGTGGCGCCACCCCCAGACTCGGGACAACGTCTCCCGTCTGAAGGCCCGGGGCGTGGAATTCATCGAACCGGAAGCCGGTTACTTGGCTTGCGGCGACAGCGGCCCGGGACGCCTGGCCGATCCGGAGGCCATCGTGGCCGCCGGACTATCCCTCCTCCGACGGGCCCGAAGCTTGGCCGGGAGGCGGATTCTGGTGACCGCCGGGCCGACCCGGGAGGCGATCGATCCGGTCCGCTTCCTGTCCAACCGGTCCTCCGGCAAGATGGGCTTTGCCGTGGCGGCCGAAGCTCTCCGGCGGGGAGGGGATGTCATCCTGGTCTCCGGGCCGACCGGGCTCGAGCCTCCGGCGGGGGCGGAGATCGTCCGGGTGACCTCGGCGGCGGAGATGGCCGCCGCCGTCCTCGACAAGGCTCGGTCCGCGGAGATCGTCGTCATGGCAGCCGCCGTGGCCGACTTCACCGTGGCCCGTCCGGCCAAGGCCAAGATCAAGAAAAGCGCCGGGGCGCCGGCCCTGAAGCTGGCCCCGACGGTCGATATCCTCAAAGCCCTGGCCGGACGACCCGGCCGCCGCTTCGTGGTCGGCTTCGCGGCCGAGACCGGGAGCCTGCGGGCCGGCGCCCGGGCCAAGCTCAAGGCCAAGTCCCTCGACCTCATTGTAGCCAATGACGTAGCGGTCGAGGGGCGGGGCTTCGACTCCGACTTGAACCAGGCCGTCATCCTCGACGCCGCGGGCGGCGAGATCGAGACCCCCGTCCTGACCAAGTCCGAGCTGGCTCGGCGCCTCTGGGACATCATCGAAAGCCATGCCGCGAAAAAGCGTTAAGATTCTGGACGGACTGGACGTCAACCTCCGCTTCCTGAAGGAGATGGGGGTGGAGGATATCGTCCGGACGCCCCCGCCGGGCCGGTCAAGCTCGGCAGCCGCGCCGCGGACGTCCGATCCATCGAAAGCGGTTCTGCCGGCCGAGTTGGACGATCTGCACAAGGAGATTCTGGCCTGCCGCAAATGCGCCCTGGGCCAAGGCCGCATCCAGGCCGTGCCGGGGGAGGGCGACCCGAAGGCCGAGCTGATGTTCGTCGGCGAAGGCCCCGGCCGCGACGAGGACGAGCAGGGCCGCCCGTTCGTCGGCCGGGCCGGCCAGCTGCTGACCAAGATCATCGCCGCCATGGGCTTCAGCCGCAGCCAGGTCTTCATCGCCAACATCGTCAAGTGCCGGCCTCCCGAGAACCGCGTTCCGCACCGCGGCGAGGTCGAGGCCTGCACGCCCTATCTCCTGCGCCAGATCGAGATCATCCGGCCCCGGGTCATCGTCACCCTGGGCAAGACGGCTACGGACCACTTCCTGCCCGAAGCGACCGGCAGCATGACCTCCATCCGCGGCCGCTTCTACGACTGGAACGGCATCCGGATCATGCCCACCTTCCACCCCTCGTACCTCATCCGCAACGAGGGCAACAAGACGCCCAAGAAGATGGTCTGGGACGACATGAAGCTCGTCATGGCGCTTCTCGGCGGGAAATGAACCTGTACGTGGACGTCGTCTTCGCCCTGCCTCTGTCGCGGGCCTTCACCTACGCCGTCCCGGAGGGCCTGCGGGATCGCCTCCGGCCCGGGCAGCGGGTCCTGGTCCTACTCAAATCCCGGCCGGCTGAGGGCTTCGTCATCAGGACGCACGATCAGGCGCCGCCGGCCGAGGCCAAGGCCGTCCTCGATCTGGTCGACGCGGAGCCGGTCGTCCCGGCCGAGATCCTGGACCTGACCGCCCGGTTGAGCCGCCGCTTCCTGTCCTCACAGGGGGAGATGCTTCGGACCGCCGTTCCGCCGGCGCTGCGGATCCGAAAGCCGGCCCGCAAGCCGCGGCGCCGTCCGGCCGAGCCGGCGGAATCGCTCCAGATGGGGCTGGACTTCCGGGTCGACGGCCCGACCGAGGCCGCCATCCGGACGCTCACGGCCGCCCCGGCCGGGGAAGGCTTCGCGCCGTTCCTGCTGGTCGGCCCGCCCGGCCGGAGG
>DFYJ01000040.1 GCA_002383325.1 Candidatus Aminicenantes bacterium UBA4085 | reverse complement strand
CTCCGGCTGTCAACCGAGGAAGTCGCCGGATTGGAAGTGAAGACGGCCCTGGTCGAGACGCGCCCGATGACCGACAGCTTGCAGGCCATGGGCAAAGTCTTCGCCCACCAGATGCGCAAGGCCGTGGTCAGCTACCCGTTCCCGGCCCGGCTCTCCCGCATCCATGTCCGGCCGGGCGACTGGGTCAAGGCCGGGCAGCCTCTGGTGTCCCTTCAGAGCGAGGCGGTCGGCGAAGCCAAGTCGGCCTATCTTAAGGCTCAGGCGGACCAGGAACTGGCCAGAACCCGGCACGAGAGGGAAAAAAGGCTTTTCGACCAAGGAGCGGGAGCGGGCAAGAACCTCCAGACCGCTGAAGCCGAATGGAAAGTCGCCATGGCCGCGCTCGAGGCGGCGGAGAAGAAGCTCCACCTCCTGGGATTCAACGAGGACCAAGTTCGAGCCGCCGCCGGCCAGCACGAGATCAATCCGGACATCACCCTCCTGGCCCCCATCAACGGCAAGGTCATGGCCAACTTGGCCGTCCTCGGCGGCATGGTCGACCAATCCACCGAGATTCTGACTTTGCTTGATCCCAGCCTTCTGTGCGTTGACGCTGAGATCTACGAGAGGGACCTGTCCCGCCTGAAGCTGGGCCTCGGGGTCGAGGTCACGGTCCCGGCCTACGCCGGCCTCGTCTTCCGGGGGACGCTGAAGTACATCGGCGAAGTCCTGAACGAGGAAACTCGGACGATCACCATCCGGACCGAGGTGCCCAATGCCGGCGACCGGCTCAAGCCGGGCATGTTCGCCCGCGTCCGCATTCTTCTCGGCGGCGACGCCGAGGCCCTGGTCATCCCTGCCTCGGCCGTGCTCGAGGAAGGGGAAGACCGCATCGTTTTCGTCCTTCGGGCCGGCGAGTACCGTCCGCAGGCTGTCCGGACCGGGGTGCGGGTCGACGGGCATATCGAGATCCGGGAGGGCTTGGCCAAAGGGGATGTGGTTGTTTCCGAAGGGAGCTTCCTGCTGAAGGGCAAGCTCCAGGACGACGCCCTCAAGGGCGCCCATATCCATTGAGGACGGGGCCATGATCAGCAAGATCATCGACGCGGCCCTCCATCACCGCCTGCTGACGGTTCTGGTCATCTTCCTGGTGTGTCTCTGGGGCGTGGTGGTCTTCACCCGAATGCCCAAGGACATCTACCCGGACCTCAACGCCCCGCTGGTCAAGATCATCACCGAGAACGAGGGCATGGCGGCGGAGGACGTCGAGACGCTTATCACATTCCCTCTCGAGAGTCTCCTGGCCGGGGCCCCGGGCGTGGAGCGGATACGTTCGGAATCGACGACGGGCGACTCCGTGGTCACGGTGGAATTCGCCTGGGGCACGGATATCTATCTGGCCCGCCAGATCGTCACCAGCAAGCTCGAGCTCATCACCGGGCGGCTGCCCATGGGCACCACGCCGCCCCTGCTGGGGCCGGTCTCCTCCCGGATGGGCGAAGTCTTCGAGTTCGCCGTCACCGGTGATGAGACGGTCGACCCGATGGATCTCCGCTC
The DNA here is from genome assembly GCA_002383325.1 of Candidatus Aminicenantes bacterium UBA4085. GTDB lineage: Bacteria > Acidobacteriota > Aminicenantia > Aminicenantales > UBA4085 > UBA4085. Next base: position 28,144 of record DFYJ01000040.1, on the reverse strand, counting down.
GGTGGCCGACTGGACCATCCGCTACCGCTTGCAGGGTGTGCCCGGGGTGTCCTTCATCATCAACCTGGGAGGCTTCGTCCGCCAGTTCCAGGTCCGGCTCAAGCCCGAAATGCTCAAGCACTACGGGATCGCCATCGCGGACGTCAAGACGGCCATCGAGGACAGCAACCGGAACTTCAGCGGCGGGGTCATCACCCGCGGCTCGCAGGAGGTCCTGATCAAAGGTCAGGGGAGGATCGAGACGATCGATCATATCCGCGACACGGTCATCGCCGCCCGCAACAACGTGCCGGTCTTCGTCAAGGACGTGGCCGAGGTCGAGATCGGGGCCAAGTTCCGACGCGAGTCCGGCGGACACAACGGTCAGGAGGCGGTCTACGTCACCGTCGAGAAACAGTATGGCGGCGATACGCTGTCGGCGATTGCCAACGTCAAGAGCACCCTGCGGGACATCGCCCGCGACCTCCCACCCTCCATCGGCGTCAAACCGTTCTACGACCAGTCCGTGCTGATTCTCAAGTCCATCCAGCACGTCGAGGTGACCATCCTGGAGGGGATCATCCTCATCGTCCTGGTCATGATCCTCTTCATGGGCAACCTCCGCAGCTCGCTCATCGCCTCGCTCACCATCCCGTTCTCCATCCTCATGGCCTTGGTCCTGATGAACCTGTTCGGGGTCAAGCTGACGGTCATGTCCCTTGGGGGGCTGGCTATTGGAATCGGGAAGATGGCCAACGGCTCGATCATCATGGTCGAGAACATCATCCGCATGCTGAGGGAAAACGACGGGCGGCGGCCGGCGGCGGAGATCGTTACCGAGGCGGCCAAGGACGTCGGCAAGTATCTCTTCTCGGCCAGCCTGATCATCATCCTCGTCTTCCTCCCCCTGTTGACTCTGCAGGGTCTGGAGGGGGCTATGTTCCGCCCGACCGCCTTCGCTGTGGCGGCGGCCCTCTTCGGAGCCATGATCCTCAATATCACCCTGCAGCCGATTCTGGCCTCCTACTTCCTGGCCCGCCGGCGGCTCGGCCCGTCCCGCGATTCGATCACCCGCTTCCTGGCCACGGTCTATCACTCTGTTCTTGTCAGGGCCCTCGGGCGCAAGAAGCTGATCCTGACCTTGTTTGGGATCCTCGTCGTGGGCGCGGCGGTGGCCTTCACCTTCTTAGGCAAGGAGTTCGTGCCGCCGCTGGATGAGGGCGCGATCATGGCCTCGACGGTCATGCTGCCCGAGACCTCCCTCGAGGAAAGCCTGAAGATGGCGGCCCGGGTGGAGAAAATCTTCATGTCCTTACCCGAGGTGATCTCGGTCTCCCGAACCACGGGGACGGCCGAAGCGTCGGAGCATCTCCATCCGGTGAATCACAGCCATTACAACATCGAGCTGGTGCCGCGGGAGCGGCGCAAGCGGGGATTCAAGGAAATCACCGAGGCCCTGCGCCCCGAGCTGGACAAGCTCCCGGGCGTGGCCTATATCTTCGAGCAGCCGATCGCCAACAAGCTGGCCGAGATGCTGACCGGGACGGAAGGCCAGCTTTCGGTCAAGCTGTTCGGCCCGGACCTGGGCGTTCTCAATGACAGAATCGAGGAGATTCGCAACGTCCTGAACGAGATTCCCGGGGCCGCCGACCTCCAGGTCGAGCAGACAGCGGGCGTGCCCCAGCTGATCATTCAGGCCGATCGGGCCAAGCTGGCCCTCTATGGCATTTCCGTCGGGCAAGTGGCCGATACTGTGGAAACGGCTCTCAACGGCATCGAGGCCGCCGATGTCTACGAGTCCGGGCGCGTCACATCGGTCCTTCTGCGCCTGTCCGAGGAGTACAGGAGCGACGAGAATGCGGTCCGCAATCTGCTCATCGACGCTCCCGGCGGGCAGAGGGTTCCCCTGGCTGAACTGGCCGATATCCGGCGGGATGAGGGTCCGCAAACGATCTTTCGGGAGGGTTTGCAGCGGCGCAAGATCATCATGGGCAATGTCTCCGGCCGGGACATCGGCGGCTTCGTCGAGGAGGCCCGGCGCAGGATTGACGCGGAGGTGGATCTTCCAGCCGGATATTATGTGACCTTCGGCGGCCAGTTCGAGAGCTCGCAACGGGCCCTCCATCACTTGTCCGTGCTGATGGCCCTCGTCATCCTGATCATCTTTGTCATCCTCTTCTCGTCCTTCGGTTCGATCCGCCAGGCGCTTCTCGTGATCATGAACATTCCCTCGGCCCTGATCGGGGGGGTGATCGGGCTGATCATCGCCGGGGAATCCCTCAATGTCTCTTCGACCATCGGCCTGATCGCCCTTTTCGGAATCTGCGCCCAGAACGACATCGTCCTGGTGGCCAAGATCAACGATCTGCGGCGGCAGGGGCGGAGCCTGCGGGAATCGGTCATCGAGGGGGCCATGCTCAAATTCCGGCCCATCTTCATGACCGACCTGGTCATGATCGTCGGACTCCTGCCCATGGCCCTGGTCCGCTCGACCGGCTCGGAGCTGCACCGACCCCTGGCCATCGTCTATATCGGGGGCTTCTTCTTCGCCATCTTCCTGCGGCTGATCATGGTCCCGGTGCTGTATGAGGTCCTGTCCCCCAAGGACAAGCCGGCCAGGGAGGGTTGAGGGATGGCGCTTGACGATTTCCCTCCGGAATCCCGTCGGGGTCCGGCCAGGAAATAGCCGACACCTACCGAATGAATACGGTAGGTGTCGGCCCATTCTTATTTTTTAAGCAGGATCTCCTCGAACAGTCTGATGGCCGACGGATCGCCGCTCTGGCCCAGCCAGAAAAGGGCCGTCTTGCGAATCTCGGCGTCCGGCTCGCCCTTGGCCAGGGCGATAAGCTCGGCCGTCGCTTCGGGGCTCTTGGTGAGCTGGATGCCGAAAACGATCTGCTTCTTGACCGACTCGACCTTCTCCCGGGCGTAGACGGCCTTCAAGTCGGCCAGGCTGCGGGGATCCTGCGCGGCGCCCAGCCAGAAGACCGCCTGTTCGCGGACCTTGACCGGCTCGGGGCCCATGGCCACCGCCTTGACGAAGCCGTAGCCGCGCGGGCCGCTGTGGAGGGAGGCCAGGAAGAGGAGGCTCGTCTTGAGCTTCTCGTCCGCCGATTTGGCGAACGCGGCTTCGACCCGGACCATACTGTCGTCGTTCGCCGCCTGGCCCAGCCAGAACGCCGGCGTGGGGTCGAACTCGTAGGTCTGGGCGGGATCCAGCACCGTGGCGTCGATGACCGCGCCCGAGGCGCCGTGAAGGAGCAGCAGGGCGGCCGGTGACGGAGCGTCCTTGTCGTCGCCGGTCGAGATCCCGTTGGCGTCCGACTTGTCGCGGCCGCGGACCTTGATCTTGGCGCCTTCCGACCCGACCGAATAAGTCTGGACGATCTTGGCGTCGCCGTGGGAATGGATCGTGTGGCGGCTTTCGAACATCCAGGCCGTGAAATAGGCCGCGCCGCCGGCTTCGCGGCGGGCGGCATCGTCGCGCACGGCCAGGGTGGCGCCGGCTGCCGGTCTGACCTGGCCGGTCAGGAATACGGGCGCTTGCGCCGCGGTTTGGCCCATGGATGCGTTCAGGGCCGCCGCGGCGGCTCTTGATCTGTCGGGAGCCGTACCGGCAGCCCAGGCCCCGGCCAGGGCCAGGAGGAGGGCGGCCGCGATCCCGGCCGCCCCCGCTGTCCGTCTCAGGCTCATCTTGCTCATGTCGGTTTCCCTCCGCGGGTGCCGGGTCACTTCTCCAGCAGCTCGCGCAGGTACTTCAGGGCCTCTTCGCTCTTGGACTGGCCCAGCCAGAAGACGATCTGCTTCTTGGCTTCGGAGTCTTTCTCGGCCCGGGCCATCTCGATCAGCATCGGCACGGCCTTGTCCATGCCGCTTTGGGCCAGCGAATGGATGACCATCTGCTTGGTCTTGGAGTCGGAGCTTTTTTTGTAGATGTCGACCAGCACCGGCGCGATGTCCTCGCCCTTCATCTGGCCCAGCCAGAAGACGGCCTGCTCGCGGGCCTTGGCGTCCTTCTCGGTGCGGGCGATCTCGATCAGCTTGGCCCGGGCCTGGGGGCTCTTGCTCTGGCCGAAGGCCATGATCAGGCTCTCCTTGACCTTGGTGTCCTGGGCCTCGTTGTAGAGCCCGAAGAGCAGGGCTTGGCTGGCCTCGTCCTTGTGTTGGCCGAGCCAGAAGATGGCCTGGGCCCGCAGCTTGGGATCGGGGTCGGACTTGGCCACCTCGACCATCTTGGCCGTGGCTTTGGGGCTCTTGCTCTGGGCCAGGGCGAAAAAGATCCGCTCCTTGCCTTTGGCCTCGGCGCTGCCGTAGATCTTGAGCAGGGCGTCCAGGGCGGCCTCATCCTTGCTCTGGGCCAGCCCGAGGAAAGCCATATCGCGGACTTTGGGCGAGGGATCCTTGACGGCCAGGTCCGTCAGCAGGGGGATCACCTTGGGGTCTTTGCTCTGAGTGATGACGAACAGGGCCTGGACGCGCAGCTCGTCGGACTTCTCCGTGCGGACCATCTTCTCCAGGACCGGGAAAGCCTTCTCCTTGTCCATGCCCAGCATGGCGTGCAGAGCCACCAGCTTGATTTCCTCGTCGGGCGTGAGCCTGGCTTTGTGACGATCCTCCGAATCCTCGGGCTCCTCGGGCTCCTCCGGCTCCTCGATCGAGCCGTCGATGTACTTCTCGTAATCCTCCAGGCCGCTCTTGGCCAGGCTCTCGGCGATCTGCAGCCTCAGGATCTTGGCGTCCTTGGCCCAGTTGCTGGCCGCGTAGCCCTCGAGAAGGGTGTTGAGCTTGTCGATGGCTTCCTTCTTGGTCTCCAGCTTGCGGGCCTGATCGGCCATGCCGGCCGCCATCTTGTCCAGGCTGTAGCCCAGCCAATAGTAAGATTCGCCCATGTAGGCGCTCTTGGGGTAGCTTTTTTCGAGCATCCGCAGGGCGTCCAGGGCGGCCGTCCAGTTCTTCTGGTAGATGGCCTGCTTGGCCTTGTCGTAGGTCTGCTTGGCCTGGTCCTGGGTCTTGTCCTGGGCAGCCAGGCTGCCGGCCAGGGCCAGGGCGATGATCAGCATCCAGCCAAAAATCTTCTTGGTCATGATCGTGCTCCTAGATCGTTTTCAAAATCTGCATCCGGAAAAGGATGCCGCGCTCATCGATCAGGCCCCGGACCTGCGCCGGGGATGCGCCGCCGGGGGACTGAACGTTGATGATTTCTTTAAGGACGAGATCGAGGTCGTCGAGAAGCTCGGCCGCGGCCGGGTCATTGCCGTTGAGGGCCCGCCGCAGCAGCAGGTTCTGCATGAGCAGCCCGCGCAGCAGCCGCTCGTCCACCTGGACGACAGGACCCGGCTTGGCCCCGTTGACGGCATGGGCGAAATCGAGCAGCAGCGGCCGCATATCCTCGATGTGAGAGGCGAGCATGGGCCGGACGAAATCAGCGATAGGGGAAGAGGCGGTTCCGCCGCCGGATGCGCCTCCGGTCTCGACCAGGGTGCCCGGAACCGGAACCGGCCCCGGCTTGAAGGCGAACCGTCCGATCAGAATGCCGGCCGCCAGGACGACGGCCAGTCCGGCCGCGGCCGGGGCGAAGCGCCGCCAGGGCGATACGGTCGGGCGCACGGCCCGGGCCGGGGCTTCGATCCCCTGCCGCACCGCACCCCAAGCCTTGTCGGCGTTGTAGGCCGGTACTTCGGCCGGGCGGTGGGCCGCAACCAGGTTCAGCACGGCCCTGGTCTCGTCCCGGTCGGCGGCACAGGCTTCGCAGCCGAGCAGGTGGGCTTCGAGCGCGGCCTTCTCGGCCGGGTCGAGCTCGTTGTAATGGCCGAGCACAATGGCTTTCCGGGCTTGCTTACAGTTCATAGCCATCCTCCAGGGCGTAGCGCCGCAGGCGCTTCTTCAAGGCCTCCACGGCCCGGAAGAGGTGCTTTTTGACGCTGCCCTCGGTCGTCTGCACCGTGCGGGCGATCTCCTTGATGGAGCAGCCCATATCGTGGCGCAGGGTGAAGATCATGCGCTGCCGGGGCGAGAGCCGGTCCAGGGCCTGGTCGACCCGCTCCCGAATCTCGCGGCTGCGGGCCGCCCGCTCCGGGTCGTCTTCGGGCGTCTCCGCGGAGAGGGTGGCCAGGGGCGCACCCTCCAGGGGCTGGGCGCTGCGGCGCTGGGACCGGCGCAGGGCGTCGATGCTGCAGTTGACGCAGATGCGGTTGATCCAGACCCCGAAGTCGGGGCTCTTCTCCGAGTCGAACGTGCCCAGGGCCCGATAAGCTCGAACGAAAGTCTCCTGCAGGACATCTTCGGCGTCGGTCCGATTGCGTAAATACTTGTAGGCCAGGCCGAAGACCCGCCCGTTGTGCGTCTCGAAGAGGGTCCGGAAGGCTTCCCCGTCGCCCGTCCGGGCCGTCTGGATCAGGATGGTCTCGTCCATGGCGTCTCTACCGACTATATATACGCCGAATCGCTGATGAGGGGGACACCCTGCCTGACTCCCGAATTCAATCAATCCAAGGGCTCTTTCATGTTGTCTGGCGTGACGGCCGCGCCTTTGGCTGTGTCTTTCCCGGACAGGACAATCGGGCTGGAGAGGACGATCAAACGCCCGGCGGGGGATGGATTTTTGGCGCGCCCGGTGATACGCTGGCGGGCATCCGGGCCGCGGGGCGCCCCGGCTCGGAAAAAAGCCGGGAAAGCCTTCCGTCGAGGGAGATAACGCCATGAAAACAAACAAGAAAACATTTCCCAGGCTGAGTCGGGCCATGGCCGAGCTCCTCATTCTCGTGGCGTTTGGCCTCCCTCTCGCGGCCGCAGCGGCCGGCTCCGTCCAGGCGCCCGACGGGCCGCTTCCCCCCGTCGGCCGGCGCGCCGTTCCCGACGCCTACAACATCGTTTGGGATACGCCCAGTAAAGATGCTTTGGGCTCCATGCCGCTCGGCAACGGCGACATCGGCCTGAACGTCTGGGTGGAGACCTCCGGCGACATCCTTTTCTACATCGGCAAGACCGACTCCTGGGACGACAACAATCGGCTTGTCAAGGTCGGCCGGGTCCGCATCTCCCTGCGGCCCAATCCGTTCTCTGGCCCCGGCTTCCGCCAGGAGCTCCTGCTCGGACGGGGCGAGATCGTAGTCGGCGGCCAGGCCGGCGGCAAGCCCGTCAAGGCCCGCATTTGGGTCGAGGCCGACAATCCCGTCATCCATGTCGAGACCGAGGGCGCCGTCCCCCTGACCGCGACCGCCGCCATCGAGCTGTGGCGAACGGAAAAGGCCGCCCTGCCTTCCATCGAGGTCAGCGATACCTATTCCTCCGCGCCGCCCGACAAGATCCAGCCGACCGTGGTCGAGCCGGACCACGTCTTCCCTGATCTCTCCGGCGAGATTGCCTGGTGCCATCACAACATCAAGTCGGTCGGTCCCGAGCTGTCCATGCGCTTCCAGGACCTCCTGGAGGCGCCCTGGAAGGATCCGCTCCTGCACCGCACCTTCGGCGCTCTGATCCGGGCCGACAAGGGAAACCGGCTTGACGACCTTCACCTCGTCAGCCCGGCCTCTCCCCGCCAGCACGTCAGCGTCTATGTCCTGACCCGCCAACCGGCCGCGCCTGAGGCCTGGCTGGCCGGGGTCCGCGCCCTGGCCAAGAAGATCGAATCCGTCGGACTCGAGAAGCGCCGCGCCGCGCACCTGGTCTGGTGGGCGGCCTTCTGGGACCGCAGCCATATCGATATCCGCGACGCCTCCCGTGACGGCAATCCGCCCCAGCCCATCACCGCCGGCTTCGACGTCTCGCGCGGCTACGCCCTGCAGAGGTTCATCAACGCCTGCTCCGGACGCGGGGCTTACCCGATCAAGTTCAACGGCAACATCTTCACCGTCGGCCGGCCCGGCAAGCCCGGCGACGCCGACTACCGCCTCTGGGGCCCCGGCTACTGGTGGCAGAATTCGCGCCTGCCCTACATCGGCTCCTGCGCTTCGGGGGATTTCGATCTCATCCAGCCCTTCTTCCGCATGTTCGGCGGCGAGATCTTCGAGGTCTCCAAGTACCGCACCCGCCGCTACTTCGGCCACCCCGGCGCCTACTTCGCCGAGTGCGTCTTCCCCTGGGGCGCGGTCTTCATGCAGTCCTACGGCTGGGAGGTCCCGGCCGCCGAGCGCGTGGACAAGCTGCAGACCTCGGGCTGGCACAAGTGGGAGTGGGTGGCCGGGCCCGAGTTGGCCTGGATGATGCTGGAATACTTCGACTACACCGGCGATGCGGCCTTCCTCAAGGCCAAGGCCGTGCCGCTGTCGCTCGAGGTCATGACCTTCTTCGACCGCCACTACAAGACCGATACGGCCGGCAAGCTGGTCATGCATCCCTCGCAGGCGCTCGAGACCTGGTGGGATTGCACGAATCCGATGCCCGAAGTGGCCGGGCTGAGGGCGATCACCGCGCGCCTGTTGACCCTGCCGGAGGGAAGCCTCTCGGCGGCCGAGGAGTCCTTCGTCCTTGATTTCCAGAAGAAGATCCCCGAGCTCCCCGTGCGCGAGCTGGACGGTGTTGCGATGCTGGCGCCGGCCGAGAAGTTCGCCGACAAGAAGAACGTCGAGAATCCCGAGCTTTACGCCGTCTTCCCGTTCCGGCTGTGCTCCTTCGACAGGCCGAACGCGATCCTCGGCCGGCAGGCCCTGCTCCATGTCACCGATCAGGGCGCCTTCGGCTGGCGGCAGGACGACATCTTCAAAGCCTACCTGGGGCTGGACACGGCCGCGCAGGAGAACGTCGTCCTGCGGGCCCGCAAGAGCGACCCCGACTGCCGCTTCCCGGCCTTCTGGGGCCCCAACTACGACTGGACGCCCGACCAGGACCACGGCGGCGTGCTGGTCAAGGCCGTGCAGTCGATGCTCGTGCAAACCGAGGGGCGGGTGATTTATCTCCTGCCCGCCTGGCCGCGCGACTGGGACGTCGACTTCAAGCTTCATACGCCTTTCCAAACGGTGATCGAAGGCCGGGTCCAGGACGGCAGGCTGCAGTCCTGGAAGGTCACCCCCGAATCGCGCCGGACGGATGTGAGCATCGGCAAGGGCTGGAAATAGGCCGGTCGGCCAAGATTTATCGATCGGTGTCGGCCAGAGGAATTGATAAAAGAGCAGTTGGAAATGAGCGGAGCAAGGCAGGTCATCGATCGTCGGAGCTTCCTGGCCAAGGCGGGCGCCGCTGTGGCGGGNNTTTAAGACGGGCTGGGCCGGGTCGAACGGGCCGGCCGAGGCATCCGGTCAAGCGGCTTCGGAGGGGCAGACAGCGCCATCCGGGCCTCCCATCAGGCTGGGCCTCATCGGCTGCGGCGGCCGCGGGACCTGGATCGCCAATCTCTTCAAGCAGCACGGCGGGTACGAGATCGTCGCCGGCGCCGACTACTTCCCTGACCGCCTGGCCGAATTCGGGCCCAAATTCGGAATTCCCGCTTCGCGCCTCTACTCCGGCCTCTCCGGCTACAAGCGCCTTCTCAAGTCGGGCCTGGACGCCGTGGCCATCGAGAGCCCGCCCTACTTCCATCCCGAGCAGGCGGCGGCGGCCGTCGACGCCGGCGTCCACGTCTACCTGGCCAAGCCGGCTGCGGTCGATGCGCCGGGTTGCTGCTCCATCGCCGCCTCCGGCCGCCAAGCGACGGGGAAGAAGCGGGTCTTTCTGGTCGACTTCCAGACCCGGACCAATGTTTTTTACCGCGAGGCGCTGGCCAGGATCCATCGGGGCGAGCTGGGCGAGATCGTCTTTGCCGAGGCCTTCTATCACGCCGACTGCCCGTTCGAGGAGCATTACGAGCTTCTCACCGCCAAGCCCAACGACCCGGAAGCCAAGCTGCGCGCCTGGGGCCTGGACCGGGCCCTGTCCGGCGACATGATCACCGAGCAGGACATCCACGCCCTCGACGTGGCCAGCTGGGTCATGGACTCGGCCCCGCTCTCGGCCGTCGGGACCGGAGGGATCAAGGCCCGGCCCAAGATCGGCTCCTGCTGGGACCACTTCGTCGTCCAGTATGCCTACCCCGGCGGCGTCGGGATCCAGTTCAGCGGCCGCCAATTCAAGGGCCACGGCACGGCCGAGGGAATCAAGAACCGGGTCTTCGGTTCCAAGGGCGTCCTGGAGACCACCTACGGCGGCCAGGTCCTCATCCGGGGCGAACACTTCTACCGGGGCGGCGACACCGCGGCCATCTATAAGGAGGGCGCCGAGGCCAACATTGCCGAGTTCCACCGCTCGATCCGGGAGGGGGACTTCCGGAACCCGACCGTGGAGCCCAGCGTCATGAGCAACCTGGTCACGGTCCTGGGCCGCAAGGCGGCCATCGAGGGCCGGGCCGTGACTTGGGCCGAGATCGAGAAGGACGAGGACCGGCTGCTGCCCGATCTCAAGGGGCTGAAGGATTGAAGCCATGAAGAAGCGCGCGTTCTCCGCGATTTGTATCGTCGCTCTGGCCGCAGGGTTCGCTGGGGCCGGCCCGCTGTCGACCGTTCGCGGCGCAGCGGCTGGGCCGGCCCAGAAGACTTCCATCCGCTTCGGCGTCTGCGACTGGACGCTGGCTAAGGGAGGCGATCCCGCGGCCCTGGCCTTGGCCGGCCAGCTGGGCTTCGACGGCGTCCAGGTCAGCCTGGAGCCGGCCGGGGATGATTTGGCCCTGTTGAAGGAAGAGGCCCGCCGCGCCTACATGAGCGCAGCGGAATCGACTGGAGTGGCCATCGCCTCCTTCGCCGTCGGCAAGCTGAATGACGTCCCCCTCAAGAATAACCCTCGGGCCGAGAAGTGGCTGGGGCAGGGCATCGACATCGCCGCGGCCATGAAGGTCTCCTTGATCTTGGTGCCGTTCTTCGGGGCCGGGGACCTGCGGGCCGATGCGAAAGGCATCGACGACGTCGTGGCCGCCCTCCAGCGGCTGGCGCCCAAAGCCGAAAAGGCCGGCATCATCCTGGCCCTGGAATCCTACTTAAGCGCCGAGGACAACCTGAAGATCATGGAGCGCGTAGGCTCTCCGGCGGTCAAGGTCTATTACGACGTGGCCAACTCGACCGAAGTCGGGCTGGACATCTTCAAGGAGATCCCCGCCCTCGGCGGCAAGATCGTCGAGATCCACGCCAAGGACAACAAGGACCTCTACGGCAAGGGGAATATCGACTTCGTCCGCGTCCGCATGGTCATGGACGAAATCCCCTACAAGGGCTGGCTGATCTTCGAAGGGACCAAGTACCCCATCGGCCGGGAAGAGAGCTTGAAGTATGACCTGAAGTTCCTGCGGGACGTCTTCAGCCACTGAAAGCCGGAAGCGCCTATTCCGATCCCGGGAGACGCGCTCCGTCCGCCCGCGATCCGACGCCGTGCGGGGATCGATCCCGGGCGGGACCTTCCTCTTGACCCGGGCCGCGGCCGCGGCATACGATTCGCGGCGATGCATTTCCCCGAGGAGGAATCCCCGATGTCCCTCGCCCCGACTTCAATGCCGCGTCTCGCCGCGGCGGCCGCCGTCCTCAGCCTGGCTTTCCTCTCCCTCTCCTGCGCCACGTCGGCTCCCGAGCCGGCCACCACGCCGGTCTACGGCCTGGAAGCCCTGGCCCGACCCGACCTGCTGGCCGTGATCGATCCGTCCGCCAAGGCCGGCATGGTCTCGAGCTACGACCGCAGCGGCGGCAACGATGACGGATTCTCCGGCAAGTATTCGTTCGTCCGCAAAGAGGCCGGCTGCCTCGTGCTGGCGGACCTGGAGGGTCCGGGTCTCATCACCCGCTTTCACACGCCCACGCCGACCGACGACATCGTCGAGTTCTATTTCGACGGTGAGGCGGCGCCCCGGCTCAGCCTCAAGGTCCACGAGATGTTCGACGGCCGCCATTCGCCCTTCCTGGCGCCGCTGGTCTGGACGGGCGCCGGCGGGTCGGTCTCCTATGCTCCGCTGGCCTTTCGGAAGTCCTGCAAGGTGCTGGTCAAGGCCGAGTCGTTCCAGTTCATCCAGATCAACCACGTCAAGCTGCCGGCCGAAACGGCGATCGAGACATTCCAGCCGGACGCTTCCGATGCCTTCCTGGCCCGGATGAAGGAGATCGGCAGGCTTTTCGGCCGGACCGGTTCGGACATCTCCGACAAGATCGCCCCGCCCGGGGCCAAGATCGAAGTCGGAGCGGTCCAGGCCCCCCTGGCGCCGGGGCAGCCGCTGATTCTCTTCGCATCGAACAAGCCCGGCCGCCTGGTCGGCCTGCGGCTCGGCCCGGCCGCCGCATTCACCGGCTCGGAGCGGGACATCATCCTGCGGATGTTCTGGGACGGCGAAGAAAAGCCGGCGGTGGAGGCGCCGGTCGGCGACTTCTTCGGCTTCAGCTTCGGCCGGCCGTCGATGCGGTCGCTCTTTCTCGGCTCGGCCGACGACACCTGCTATGTCTACCTGCCGATGCCCTATGACAAGTCGGCCCGCGTCGAGCTAGTCTCCGAGCGCGCTTCCGGAGCGCCGGTAGCGGTCCGGGCCGAGGTCTTGCATGCCGCCGCCGGCCGGGCCGGTTCCGAGGGCCGCTTCTATGCCCGCTGGCGCCGCGAGAACCCGCCCAAGGAAGGCGAGTCTTATACCTACCTGAAAACTACCGGGCAGGGCCGCGTCGTCGGCGTTGTCCTTCAGGCCCAGGGGCCGGTTCCGGGCCAAACGCCCTTCTTCGAGGGCGACGACCGGGCCGTCATCGACGGCGAGTTCGCCATTCCGGGCACGGGCTCCGAGGATTCCTTCAACGGCGGCTGGTACGACGTCCCGGGCCGCTGGTACGGCCGGGTCTCGTTTCCTCTGAGCGGCTGCCTCGACTACCTCAAGCCGCAGGCCCGCACGGGCGGCTACCGCTGGTACATCGCCGACGCCCTCGGTTACGGCAAGGACATCGACTTCACGATCGAGCACGGGCCGGAGGGCAACCGGATCGCCACGGACTACGCCAGCCTGGTCTTCTTCTACTCGCGCGGGACGCCGACCGGGTACGAGCCCCTGCCGGCCTTGGAGGCCCGCCGCGCGGCCGACCCGTCCAGGATCGTCTTCATCCCGGGCTGGAACGTTCCGATCCGCTCCTTTTCCCTGGAAAACGCGACCCTGCTGAAGACCGTCACAGCGATCGGAGAGGAGAAGACGAGGATTCTCTCGCTGAAAGTCCAAGACGCGGATATCTTCGGTCCCCATCATATCGCCTTCGGATTGGACGTTCCCTCGGCCGGCCGCTATAGAATCGGCATCAAGACCATTCTCGGTTCGGAGCAGGGCATCGTTCAGCTGGCCCGCAACGATCGCCCGGCGGGCGAGCCGGTGGACCTCTACGCGCCCAAGCGGACCAAGAGCGAACTTCTGCCGCTGGGCGAGCTGGACCTCATGGCCGGCGAGAATGAGGTCGTCCTGCGGATCGCGGGCAAGAACAAGAAGTCCTGGAGCCAGGGCCTCGAGCTGGCCGAGATCGTGCTGGAGAAGATCCGCTGAGCCGGCCGATCTTCGGCCGAAGCTTCAGCGCTGCCTAATGAGGAAGACATAATCCAGCCCGAACGGCGCGCCGGGCTCGGCTGCGGCGTTCGAGGCCAGGGCTTCGACCGTCAGGACGTTTTCGCCCTTCTTCATCGGGAAGACGCCCAGCTTGGGGTGGAGCCAGAAGAGCTTGGGCGAGTAACAGTCGATGGCATCCGGGATGACCGCTCCGTTGACGGCAAGCTTGAAGCGGCCGTAGCCCGTGTTCTGGCAGAGGTTGAGCTCAACGGAATAGGGGCCCTCCTCGGGCGCCGTGAATCTGACCGTCAGCTTGTCGCCGGGCATGGCCTCGCGCCAGACCAGGTGCTCGGCTCCCGAGCAGTTGGCCAGCCGCTCCTTGGCCGCTTTTCCGCCGGCGGCCTCGAAAGGCAGGGCTTCGCCTTCCTGCGGCTCGAGCATGTCGGCCCGCACGCCCAAGTCCACGGGGCCGAGCGAGGCGTGGTCGATCTCAGCCGGGCCGGGCGTTCCGGGCGCCGCGTACCAAAAGACGACGTGCGACCAGGTCGGCCGGCAGGGCATCCAGTGCCACATCTCCTGCTCGAAGCGCAGGCCGTCGCGGTGGGGCAGGGCGTCGAGGACGTACCAGCGGTTGAGGCTGATGTGGCCGCCGCTGCCAGGGCCGTCCACCCGGGTCTGGGCGTGGTAGGGCCGCAGGAAGGGCCGGTTGTCGCCGTAAGCGTAGCCGTAGTCGTCCTCGGTGCCCGTGCCGAAGGTGCTGGGATAGGGCTCGTTGTCGACGAAGATCTTCTGGTCGCCCTCGCCCCACCAGATCAGGACCGGGTTGGCGATCTGGTAGACCGTGCCGACGACCTTGCCGGAGCCTTGCGCCGTGAGGACATTCCAGTCGAAGAACGGCCAGCTGTCGCGGGTCAGCACGCCCCACTGGGCCCGCAGGTGCATATCGCGGCCGTCGAAGGGGCGCTTGCCGGCGCGCAGCCTGAGATCGACTTCATAAGGCACGCTCCCGGCGTTGAAAAGCCCCAGGCGCATCGACGACTTGAACGGCATGAGCAGACGGCTGGTCATCGTGCCGTCCGCGGCGACCGTGAAGAAGAGATTGGCGTAGGGGTTGACGCCGGGGCCGGAGCCGAAGAAGTCGCCCAACGGCGCGCGGACGCTTGCCCGGCCGTCGAAGTCGACCTCCAGCAGAAGATGGCGATAAGCATTGTGGGCCCGGGCCGGATCGGTCCACGGCCCGTCCTCCCGCGTTCCTTTCACCCGGGCCGACCACTCGTAGACGGCGGCGGGGCCGGCCATATCCGGGATCGCGGAGCTCTTGCCGGCCGGGACCGTCAGCTTGACGGCCTTCCATTCCGCGCCCGCGGGGGCCGGCGCGGACTGGGGCGATTCGAGAAGCTTGGCCGCCCTCGCCTGCGCCGCGGCCCATCCGCCGGCCTTGAGGGGGTCGAATGTCTCGACGCGGGCGTCAGGGCTATAGGTTCGGTGGCCGATCTCGTAATAGAGGCGGGGGAGCTTGTCTTTCTCCTCGATGGTGATCTTCAGCGAGCGGGCGTAAGGCAGGGGATAGTAAAGATTGCCGCCCGTACCGCTGATGTAGGAGAACACGGGCTCAAAAGGCGGGGTCTTGCCGGTGAACAGGTCCTTGAGCGGTAGGGCCAAGCGGGGCGCGGCTTCGCCGTCGAAGTAGAACCGAATCGTGTTGTCGAAATCCGGGTTGGCCGACCAGAAGCGGGTGACGGTCCCCGGTCCCTTGAGATCGGCCAGGACGTGCTCCTTGCGGCCTTCGTTCGTTTCCGCACGAACATATTGGCCCACGTCCCGGTTGGCGAACCAGGCCTCGCCGCCCGCGGCGCTGGCCCGGTCATGGCTGCTGGCCGAGGCGCTCTTGTAGAAGGGCGCCGGAACCCGGGCCAGATTCTCGAAGTCGGTCATCTCATCCAGCAGGCGGGCCATGGTCACGGGTTCGGAAACGGGCCTCGGGATGTCCGGTCCGCCGCCGTCCGGAGCCAAGCCCGGCGCCAAGCGTGCGGCGGCCAAAGCCGCGAGAATCAAGGCGGGAATGAGGGCTCTTTTTATCGTCATGGGATCCTTCCTTCCGGCGGTGCGGCTTTAAATCCGTCTTCCCGCGCGTCCCGCCGATGCTAATGGACCGGCGAACGGCCTGTCAAGCGCGGGGGCTTCGAATCGCAGAATCTTGACTCCTCTCCAGGCCGGGCATAGACTCCCCGAAAAAGGGAAGAGCCTGGAGGTATTCCATGAAGTGCATCCCGAGCCCCGTCCTCATTTCCTTTCTGCTGGCCGTCGCGATCCCGCCCGCGGCTGGCGCCGCCTTCGATCCTGCGGCGACCCACGACCGGGCCGCCCGCGACAAGTTCGTCGCCGCTCACGTCGACCTGACGACGGCCCCGCCAATCTCCTTCCTCTACGGCGGCAAGCCGTCGGCGGGACTGTTCAAGTCCTGGCCGGCCAAAACCGATGTGAGGACCGCCGGGGCCAAGACCATCCGGACGACCGTCTACACGGATCCCGCCACCAAGCTCCAAGTCACGGTCGTGACGACTTCTTACGCCGACTACCCGGCCGTGGAGTGGGTGGCCCGGTTCAAGAACGCCGGATCGGCCGACACGCCGATCATCGAGGGCCTCCAAGCCTGCGACGCCGTCCTGGACGGCCGCCCGGCGGGGGAGACCGTTCTCCACCGAGCCCTGGGCAGCAGCGCCGCCCGCAGCGACTTCGGCCCCGTTAAGGATGTGCTGGCCGTCGGAGCCGAGACGGCCTTTGGGCCTTCCGGTGGGCGCTCCTCCGATACCGGCGCCCTGCCCTTCTTCAACATCGCCTCCGACGGCGCCGGGATCATGGCCGCGATCGGCTGGAGCGGCGGCTGGAAAGCCGTCGTGAAGCGGATCGGGCCGCAAGCCATCACCCTCAGGGCCGGCCAGTCGGCCACCCGCTTCCGCCTCCATCCCGGCGAGGATGTCCGCACGCCCTCCATAGCCCTGGTCTTTTGGAAGGCGCCCGACCGGCTAGCCGGGCACAACCTCTTCCGCCGCTTCCTGCTGGCCCACCACGCCCCGGCCGCGGCCAAGAAGACCGACATCCTGCCGCTGGCGGCCGGCATCGGCTTCGGCGGGCCGGTGCCCTGCAACGAGTACATGTGCGCCACCGAGAGCTACTCGCTGGCCTTCATCGACCGGCTCCGCCAGTTCGGCATCGAGCCCGAGGCCTGCTGGATCGACGCCGGCTGGTACGAGAACGCCACCAAGTACTGGTGGTCGGGCGTCGGCAGCTGGCGGGTCAACAAGGTCAATTTCCCGCGCGGGCTGAAGCCCGTCACCGACGCCGCCAAGGCCTGGGGCGGCAAGAAGTTCGTCCTCTGGTTCGAGCCCGAGCGGGTCTACGAAGGCACTCTCATCGACCGCGAGCATCCCGAGTGGATCACCAAGCTGCCGAACAATCCCAACCGCCTGTTCAACCTGGGCGATCCGGCGGCCCTGCGCTGGCTGATCGAGGACATCTCCGGCACCCTCAAGTCCGAGGGCGTGACCATCTACCGGCAGGACTTCAACTTCGACCCGGCGCCCTATTGGAAGGCTCTGGACGCTCCCGATCGGATCGGCATCGCCGAGATGAAGCACATCGAGGGGCTCTACGCCTTCTGGGACGGCCTGCTGGCCGCCGTGCCCGGCCTGCTCATCGACAACTGCGCCTCGGGTGGCCGCCGCATCGACCTGGAAACCTGCAGCCGCAGCGTGCCGCTATGGCGGACGGACTACAACTACTGGGAGCCCAACGGCTACCAGTGCCACACCTACGGCCTGCAGCTCTACCTGCCCTGGAGCGGGACGGGCAACGGCGATCCGCGCAAGTACGCCTGGCGAAGCTCCATGGGTGGGGCTATTGTCGTGGGCTGGGAGATGAATGCCGCCTTCCCGGTCGCGCTGGGCCAGCAGGCCATGGCCGAGTACAGGGCGCTGCGGCCTTACCTGCTGGGCGACTTCTATCCCCTGACCGAGTACGGCACAGGCGACGAGGTCTGGTCGGCGATGCAGTGGGACCGGCCGGAGGAGAAGGACGGCATCATCCTGGCCTTCCGCAGGCCGCAGGCCCCCGCGGACTCGATCGTCGTCAAGCCGCACGGATGCGACCCGGCCGGGGACTACGAGCTGTCCTTCGAGGATTACGGCATCACCGTGATCAAGTCCGGCCGGGAGCTGGGCGAAGGGCTGCTGCTCAAGATCCCCGAAGCGCCGGCCTCGCTGCTCGTCCGCTATCGCCGGGTGAGATAGGCCGCTCCACGGAGCCAGACGCGGGGATGACCCCCGCCGCCTCACCAGTGATTGTGGCCGTAGCGGCCCAGGTTGCCGACCCGCGGATTGACCACGTTGCTGAAGATCGAGCCGAAGGTGTAGCTCAGGCTGATGTCCGCGCCCAGGCTGTATTCCGTGGCCAGCTCCCTCCGCTGCAGCAGGATCTCCTCGAGGCTGGCTTCGCCCTTGGGCAGGGCGATCTGATCGCGGATGCGCTCGTAGCTGGCGTCGATGTTCAGCTCCAGGCCCTTCAGGATGCGGAACGACAGCTCGGTCTGGAACTGAAGCCGGTTCTTGGCGAAGTCGTGAAAATAGTGCGAGCCTTCCAGTCCGGCCGAGAGGCTGCCCCAGGGCTCGATGATCTCCAGGACGGCCGAGAGGGACTGGCTGAGCAGGGTCTCCTTGGTTTTGTCGTAAAGAGTTTCCTCGCGGTAGCGGAGAAGCTCGGGCCCGACCCGGTAGAGAATGCGCAGCTGGCGGCGGGTGGACTCGGAATAGGGGAAGACGTCGTATTCCAGGGCCGCCTGGGGGGCGATCCTCGATCTCATGTTGCGGTAGGTCGACGACAACGCGTCGACGAAGAAGCCCGCCGACCAGTGCTCGCCCAGGCTCTTGACGAACAGGCCGACGACCTCCCTGGTGTCGGAGTCGCTGCGGATCGTCTCGTCCCCGTAGTCGTAGGTCTCGCGGGAGAAATCCCAGAAGGCGCCCAGCCGGATCTTGATGTCCGGGGTCATCTTGGCGGCCGTGATCTGCAGATTGAGGGCGTTGTCGGTGGTCTGGCTCTCCTGGTCCAGCTCGCCGCCGGCGCTCAAGCTGAAGACCCAGAACTTCCAGGGATCGACAACGTCGGTCGGCTTGACCTTCTCCTTGAACTGGACGGCCAGGAGGTCCCGGATCGGCGTCCGGGCGGCATAGGGGACAAGACCCATCTTGAGCACGGACACGTAGCCGCGGCGGACCTCTTCCTCGGTGTCGGTGGTCCGTGAGGCGTAGATCAGCTTGTTGTCAAGGCCCGTACAGGCGCCGACGCCGATAAAGGCCAGGGTGTACTCCGTTCCGCCGGAGCCCGTGCTCTGAGTTGTGATCAGGATGTGGACGTCGGCCTCCTTGCGGTCGCGGACGTAATTGACGAAGGGGATCTCGGTCCGGATGTAATCGATATCGCAGCTCTGACAGTCCAGGAAGACCTTGGGGGCGCTCTTGCGCAGCTCGGCCAGATCGGGATGGACCGTCTGGGCCGCTAGAGCGGCCGGCAGGCTCACCAGGAACAGGCCAAGGGCCAGGCTCGCGGTTCTGTGACGGACTCGGCTCATACGGCTACCTCCAGGTCGGATTCCGCTCATGGTCGGGACGGAAGGGATATCGACATCCTCCGGTCGGCGGCTATTGTACACGAGTCGATAGTCGAAAGCATCGGCGCCGGGCCGGGGGCTCAATTCTTCTTCTTGTAGCTGATGGCCAGCCCGTTTCCGTTCCCTTCCACCGTGGTTGTCAGCTCGGGCAGGCCGAGCAGGAGCTCGAGGTAGCTTCCGCCCCCGCCGCTTCCCCGGCGGCCTCGCCCGGCGGAGACGTTGTGGGTGGCATAGCAGCCTCCGGGGAGGAGCTTGGGCAGGACGGCCTTGAGGTAGTTCGGATACCAGTCCTTGTCGGCGTCGCTGAAGACGAAGTCGAACGGGCCCGGCAGGGAGGGTACGATTTCGTGGGCGTCCCCAAGACGGGCATCGATGATGGAGGACAGCCCGGCTGCCTTGAAGTTCTCCAGGGCCTCCCGATGCCGCGTCTCGTCGATGTCGATCGTGATGAGCTTGCCGCCCGTTTTGCTGAGGGCCCAGGCGATCCAGGTCCCGGAATGGCCCGTGGAGGTGCCTATCTCCAGGGCCCGAGTGTATTTGTTTTTGAGGATGATCTCGTAGAGCGTCCGCCCGTCCACGGCCGGGACGTTCATGTTCCCCCAGCCCCAGTCGTGGGATTCGAGGAATGCCTGGACCCTGGCGTCGAGGCCCGGGGCTTGTCGTACGGCGCCGGCCGAAGCGCGGCCGGCCAGGATCGCGGCCAGGACCAGAAGTCGAGGAAAAAGACGCCGCCAGCCTCGGGAAGTCGGATTCATGAGATCCTCCTTGGCCGCCGATCGGTTGAACAAGCCTGTCCCTATCAATTGGACGACCCGTAACGGATTTTCTTCCCGATCCGGCACCCGGCGGCATCTTGAGGAGAGATAGGCCCGGGTCCCCCTCATCTGGTATGATCCGTCCGGGAGAACAGCCATGCCTCACTTCGACATTTCCGAACCCGCCGAGCTCGACCGCCTGGCCGGCGAAGCCCGCGATAAGATCGGCCGACTGAGGAGCCGCGTCCTGCGCCAGGCCAACGGGGCCCTGCCCTACGACTACATCGTCCCCAACGGCGTCTACGAGGAGCAGTGGGATTGGGACGCGTTCTTCGTCGGGCTCCATCTGGTCTCGGCCGACCGGGCCAACGGCGTCTACCTGAAGAACTGGTGCCTCAACTTTCTGCGCCACAGCGAGCCGGACGGGCACACGCCCGGAGGCATCCGGCCCTGGTCGGGCCGCGACGCCCGCCTCTATCACATCAAGCCGCTCATGGGGCAAGCAGCCTACTACGCTTCGATCGCCCTGGGCGACTTCGCCTGGATCGGGCCGGTCTGGGACAAGATGGCCCGCTGCGTCACGTTTCGGGAGAGGACCATGTCCGACCGGATGACCGGCCTGGTCAAGTGGTGGGACAGCATGGAGTCGGGCGCCGACAACAACGCCTCGCTGGTCCGCCGCTACCATAACAGCATGGCCGCGGCCGACGTCAACGGCTTCATGGTCCTGGACTACCGGGCCATGGCCGTCATCGCTGAGAAGCTGGGGCGGGCAGGGGAGGCGGCGGAGTTCGCCGAGCGGGCCCGAAAGCTCGCCGCCGCCGTCAACGCCGTGCTGTGGGACGAGGCGGACGCGACCTACTACACCTACGACGCGGTCGAGAAGGCGCTGGTCAAGAGGGACGTCTACAGCAACTGGGTGGCTTTGTGGGCCCGCTTGGCGTCGCCTGAGCGGGCCAAGGCCATGATCGAGCGGCACATCCTCGATCCGGCCAAGCTGTGGGCTCCGCACGGGATCCGATCACTGGCGGCCGATGATCCCGACTACAACAATGAGAACGTCATCAAGCCCTATTCCAACTGGCAGGGGCCGATTTGGCCGCACGCCAACTGGATGCTGATGCATGCCCTGATGCACTACGGCTACCCCGAGGCGGCCTTGGCCGTGGCCGAGCGGGTGACCCAGCTGTGCCTGAAGGACCTGGCCGAAAACGGCATGATGCGCGAGAACTACCACGCCGACACAGGCGCCCCGCTGGCCGCCCCGGACTTTATAAGCTGGAACCTGCTGGCGGCCCAGATGCTGGACGAGGCCAGGAGCGGCGCCTTCCTGCCCGATCCCGAGCGGACGCTTTTTAAAGACTGAAGAGTCAAGTTCCATCCATTCGCCCTTGCGTTGATGGTCGGTCGGGTGTACCATTAACGATACCTTTGGAGGTACGTTTAATGGCTAAGATGCCTTATATCGTCCCCGTCACCGATCTGCGGCAAAACGCCGCCGGCGTCCTGCGGCGAGTTCGGGATTCCCGAGAGCCCGTGTACATCACCCAAAGGGGAAGAACGGCTGCGGTCGTCATGAGCGCGGAGGAATACGAACGCGCCGAGGAAAGGCGTGAGATCCTGGAGGCTGTGGCCCGAGGCGAAAGAGAGATTCGCGCCGGCCAAGGCCGCGATCTCGACGACGTTCTCGGCCGGGCGGCCGCGGTTCTCGGCCCCCCCAGGAAATGAGGATTCGATTCACGCCCTCGGCAGAAGCCGATCTGCTGTCCGTGCTGGCGTTTATCCGACGGGACAGGCCTTCGGCCGCGCTTGGCCTGCTGGACCGAATATCCAGGCGTCTTGGCCGGCTGAGTCGTTTTCCCGAACTAGGGCGTCGGATTCCCGAATTCCCCGACCTGCCTCATCGCCAAATTGTCATCGAGCCCCTCCGTTTCTTTTATCGGATCGAGGGTTCGACGGTCTGGATCGTCGCCGTCTGGCACGGGGCGCGAATTCCCGATAAACCCGGCCGCCGGTAAACGCCGCTACCCCGACCCGGACGGCGTTGCGCCGAGGGCTTCCCGGACGTATAATGGAGGGAGGGAATTCGACATGCGCCTCGTCCTGCGTCTCGTTGGGTCGGCTCTCATTTTCTTTCTTGCCGCGGCTTCCCCGGGGAATGCGGCCCAATCGGGCCAAGCGGGTCAGCCGCCGCTCCGGCATGAGGTGACGGTCGCCCTCAAGCTCATCCATGTCTATGTCACGGATCGGGGCGGCCGGCCCGTCCGCGGCCTCAAGAAGGGCGATTTCATCCTCCGCGACGACGGCGTTGTCCGCGAGGTGACCGACTTCGAGGAGCACGTCCCGGCCGAGGCTGCCGCCGAGACCAAGCTCGTAGGGACGCCCCTGGGAGCGCCGCGGCTTCCGGGGCGCAAGTTTCTCTTCTTTTTCGACTACGGATTCAACACCGGCCGGGGAATCCAGCGATCGGCCAAGATCGCCCTGGACTTCCTGGACAGGCGGCTGGGTCCCCGCGATCAGGTCGCAGTCGCCACGTTCTCCGGGCTGAAAGGGCTGCAGGTGCCTCTCCTTTTCACTTCCGACCTTAAGGCGGTCCGCGGCCTTGTCGGCCGGATCGGGGCCTTCGAGCAGAGCGGGCGGATCGAGGAGATCGAGGACAGGCGCCAGCAGAACCTGAAGGACGGCGCTTACGCCGACGCCCGGCCCGAAAACGTCCTGACTTGGAACGTCCCGACTGCGACCGGCTTCAATCCCGAGGCTGAGCAGCGGCACCTGATCCGGATGTACCTCGACAACCTTCTGGCTTTGGCCCGGGCCCTGCGCTACGAGCCCGGTCAGAAGCATCTGGTCTTTTTCTCCGAGGGGGCGCCTTACCGCTCGATCTGGCGCGGCGACCAGATCGCCGTGGATGCGAAGGGTAATTCTCCCAGCCAGTTCGCCGAGATCCGCAAGCCGGTGGACGAGCGCTGGGACGGCCGCTATCACCGGATCAAGGTCGAGGCGGCGCGGCCCGGCTTGTCGGCCCGAACCCTGGCCGGCTACTTTAATCCCAAGCTCTTCGCCGACTTCAGCGAGGAGGAGCGCCGCATACAGCTGGTCGACCTGGCTCTGGCCGGGGCTCCGCTGCACCAGGCGCCGATGCCCTTCGCCATGGCCGCCGTGCCGATCGGAACGGCCGGGAGACCCGGCGTTCGGCTCGCGGCTTCGATCCCGTGGGCCGAGATCCGCGATGCGGTCGGGTCCAGAACGGGGATCACGGCCCTGGCCTTCAACGCGCTGGACGAGATCGCGGCCGAGAGAAGGCTGGTTATCGACGGTTCGCGCCTTTCCGCCGTGGCCGTTCCTGTCGTCTCCGATATGCTCATCCCGCCCGGGAGATACCGCTGCCGGATCGTTGTCCGCAACCTTGAGACGGGCCGCGCGGCGGTGGCGGGAATGACGGCGGTAGTCCCACCGCCGCCGGATACGGGAATCCGGGTTCTGCCGCCGCTGCTTCTGCGTCCGCAGCGCGGGGCCGGCGGATGGAAGCTCGAGCCGCTCGGGCGCAAGCCGACCACCAAGACGCCGCCGTCCGAGGAGGCGCCCGGTCCTCTGTTCGATCCCGCCCAATACGGGCCGCTGCTGGGGAACGTCCTGGGGGTGGGGACGGAAATCGGGGCCGAGATCCTCGTCGTCACGGCCGGTCCGGCCGAAGCCCGGATCCGGATCGACGCCTTTCTCATCGACCGCCTCAACCAGGAGCGAATCCCCTTGTCCCCGACGGTCCTGGCCAGACGGGATGACCCGGGCGGGGCGGCTTTCTTCATCCGCATGCCCCTTCCCGACGTCGAGCCGGACATGTACACCCTAGTCATCACGGCCGAAGACGAAAAGAGCGGGGCCAAGGCCGATATCCGGCGCGATTATTCCATCGAGAAAACGCCGGGCAGGTCATAGGGGCCGGGTGCGACGGGAGTGGAAAGATGACGGCAACCCGTGTTCATGGGCGGATGGCGGCGGCGGCCTTCTGCGCGGCTGCGATGGCGGGGCTGGGGGGAAACGGCTTGGCTTCGACCGTCCCGGGCCGAGGATCGGCGGATGTCCGCCAAGGCCAGGCGCCGACCGGCCAGGACTTGTCCATGATCCTGGACAAGCTGACCGCCTACGCCGTCCGGCTGGAAGGATCGGTCTTGGACTTTGTCTGCCGCGAGGAGATCCTGGAGAAGATCAACTACGCTCTTGACCAGGCCCGCGGCCGGCCCGACATTATCAACGGCTGGAAAGCCGGCGGAGCGTACGGCTTGTCTTGGATGAGCCGCCCCTCGGCCGTGATAAAAAACACTTACGTCTACGACTATCAATGCGTTCGCGGGAGGTCCGGCCTCATCCGCGAGTCGCGAACCCTGCTCCAGGACAACAAGAAGCAGGTCAATCTGCCGGATGCCCAGCTCAAGACCGAGGTCTTCATCTTCGGCACGCCGCTGATGGGGCCCGCCGGCATTTTCGCGGCCCGCTTCCGGCCTTACTACGACTATCAGATCGCCGGACGGGGGAAGATCGACGGCCGGCCGGTCCTGATCATCGAAGCCGTTCCGGCCGTGGAGCGGCCCGGCGCCACGAACCTCTACGGCAAGGCCTGGGTCGGGGTCGAGGACGGGGAGCTCCTCAAGATCGAGTGGAGCGAGTCGCGCGTCGGGCGCCGGGAGATCTTCGAACAGCGCGCGGAGCAGTACAAGCTCAAGCCCCGCATCACCTTACGCTCGGATTTCAGCGCCGAGCGCAACGGCATCCGCTTTCCGAGCAGGCTGTGGATCGAGGAGGCCTACGTCAACGAGCGCGGCCGGGCTTTTGTCCGGTCGGAGACGACGGTGACCTACAAGGACTTCAAGTTCTTTACCGTTGAAGTCGGTGATATCGAGATCCGCTGACGCATAAACAGCAGACACATACTCACTGAATTTGGTATGTGTCTGGAATTTCCGGCTATTTGATCTTTTTGGCCTTGAATTCGGCATCGCCCATGTCGGAGATGCCCACGGTCCCGGCCATGGTCTCGCCCTCAACCTTGCCCTTGAAAGCTAGAGGGATCTCGCCCATGGGGCCGGAGACGATGACCGTCCAGGCGATCTGGTCGCCCTTGAGGGTCCCCTCGCTTTTCAGCTCAGTTCCCTGCTGGGACTTCATGACGACCTTGAAGGTCTCGCCGTCCTGGGTAAAGGTTGCGGCGTAGATCCGCTCGCCCATGGGAGTCTCGAACTTCACTTCCCAGTCGCCGTTGATGTCGATCTTGCTCTGGGCGATGGCCGGCGCCGCGGTCAGGGCGGCTGCCAGTAGGACGAGGGCCAAGGTCAGGGATTTCTTCATCGGGTTTCTCCTGTTTTGCGATTCCATTATATCCGAATTCCCGTCCTGCTCGGAATTACCAGACACATACCAATAAAAATTAGTATGTGTCTGGTATTTCTCGACGGCGCGGGGCGTGAACCCTGCCCCAGCGGTCTTCGTAGTTAGGAGAGGAGGCGGATTACGGACGACCCGCCTTAAGGAGAGAACCCTATGTTCCCACGAAAAACCTTGATTTTCGCCGTTCTGGCCCTCAGCCTGGCCCTCGCTCCGGCCTGTGTCATCGAAGGGGGGGGCGGCGGTGGTCCGATGCAGGAAAAAACCGAGAACGTCCCCCTCGGGGGAGTCGGTGAAGCCGAGATCGCCCTCGACATCTCGGCCGGGGAGATCGTGGTCCGCGGCGCCGACTCGGCCGACCTCCTGGCCGGGACCTTCCGCTACAACCGTCCCCGGCTGGAGCCGGAGGTCAACGTCGTCCGCGGACTGGCCGACCGGGCCCGGGTGTCCGTCCGCCACCTCCGGCGCGGCGGCACGATCTTCGGCCGCGTCCGCAACACCTGGGACCTGACGCTCTCCACCCGAGTCCCGATCGATCTGGACCTGGATTGCGGGGCGGGACGGACGGATCTCGATCTGCGCGGCCTCGACCTGAAGTCGCTGACGATCGACATGGGGGTCGGCGAGCTGAAGGCCGATTTGACCGGCGAGCGGAGCCGCAGCCTGGATGTGACCGTCGACGGCGGGGTGGGGGAGGCGACTTTCGTGCTGCCCGCCGCGATCGGCGTGCGGGTCGAGGTGGACGGCGGCCTCGGCTCGGTCAACGCGCCCGGCTTCGCCAAGTCCGGACGCGTCTACACCAACGAGGTCTGGGGCAGGACCGAGGCTTCGATCACCATCTCGGTGGACGCCGGCATCGGCAGCGTCAACCTCAAGCTGCGTTGAAAGGGCTTGCTTTTCTCCGGAAAACCGCCTATATTGCCGCCAACGGAGACCGCGCCCGCGCGCGGACCCCGAACGAATGAAAGGAGTTTTTGGATGGCAAAAGCAATGACGAAGAGCCAGATCGTGGCCGGTGTCGCCGAGGCGGCGGAGATCAGCAAGAAGCAGGCCGGCGCCGCGCTCGAGGGCCTGACCAAGCTGGCGTACAAGAACGCCAAGAACGGTTTCACCGTCCCCGGGCTGGGCAAGCTGGTCCTGGTGAACCGCAAGGCGCGCATGGGCCGCAACCCGGCCACCGGCGCCGAGATCAAGATCCCGGCCAAGCGCGTCGTGAAGTTCCGCGTCGCCAAGGCCTGCAAGGACGCGATCCTCGGCTGAGCCGCGGGTTTTCCGCATTCCTTCGATCCTGAGCTGAAACGACGGGGCCGCTCCCTCGCGGAGCGGCCCCTTTTCGCCGATTAAGCGCGCCTCCGCTGTCAGGGGGGGATTCCGAGATCGTCGTCAGAGAGTAAGGGGTCCGTCTTAGTCCGTCAAGGACGAGGCTCCGGCGCCCGACGGGCGTCTTCGTGCGGGCCCGAGGCCGGGTCTTTCCTCTTGAGAATGATCAGGCCCGGATCAGCATCCCTAGATTGCGCTTGAGGACGGGGCCGAAGTCCGCGGCCGGGACGGCCGGGAAGAGCCGCAGTTGCTTGCGGACCGACTGCAGCATGGCCTCGCTCGGCTTGCCCTTCAAAATCGCCTTCGTCTCCTCCTCAGCTACACCCGCCAGCGTCGTCTTCACCTCCGGAATGCGCCGGTTCTCGGGGCAGATGTCCTGGCACTTCAGACAGCCCATCAGGGCGCTGTGCATGCTGGGCAGGACAAAATTGGGGAAGTCCCCGGCGTTCTCGTTGAACAGCGTCACGCAACGCCCGGCGTCGATGATGAACTGGGTTCGTCCGATGCAGGCCGTCGGGCAGGCCCTGTCGCAGAGGCTGCAGTGGCGGCACTCGCCAAGGAGCTGGAGCCCGGCGTCTGGGTCACCGGCCAGCGGAGCATCGGTGACGTAGGCGTGGAGCAGGCAGTAGCTGCCCATCCCATCGACATAGATTAGGTTGTTGCGCCCGAAGACGCCCAGACCGCCGCGGGCCGCCAGGTACTTCAGGGGAACACGAGGGGAGATATCGGCCAGCTTGCGCCCGGGTTCTTTGACGATGTCGGCCCGGATGGCCGCCTGCAGGCGTTTGGGGGTCCATTCGTCCTGGTAATACTGGAAGGGGACTGAGACGGAGCGGGCCTGGCCGTTGTACTTGAAATCGACCGAGGCGGATTTGGCGAAGGTGGCCAGGACGACGATCGAGCGGGCGTCCTTGAGATCGGGGGGCAGGGCGAAGTCCAGGGGCTTAAAATAGGCCTGGAAAAGCTTATGGCGGGCGACGCCGTCGCTCTCCAGGATCTTGGCGAAATCCGCCTTCAAGCCGGCCCAGCGGTCGATGGGGATGATTTTGGCTCGATAGGCCGGGATCTGGGAGGGGTCGAGCGGCGAGCGCATCATGCGGCCGCGGCCGCCTTGGCCGAGAACCCGCAGGCTGGGCCAGGCGGTCCCGGCAACCAGGGCGGTCTTGAGAAATTCGCGTCGAGTGGTCATCCCGTCTTCTCCTATGGTCAGGTCCATGGGGCGCAATTTAGACGCCGTGCGGTGGTGCTTTCTTCCGGCCCACGGCCGCACAGTATACCAACAATTCAAAATGGGGGGACTATTAATTGCGGGACACCATACATAACTCCCGAATTCATGCGGGAAGCGCCATGCGTAACCTCCGAATTCGATATATCCCCTCGGATCGCTCATAATCGCTTAAAACCCTGGAGCCGGGCGTCAACGTTTGTATTCGGGAATTATGTAGGGTCTGCTGAAAAATGATTTATGCCGGTGATTCGATGAAGCGGACGCCGCTGGCGGCCCTCCGCTCAACCTCTTCCGGCCTCCCGGCCCGGGCTTTTTCACGCTCTCTTCCGCGCCGTCATCAGATTCATGGCCATCAACCCCAAGCG
>DFYJ01000112.1 GCA_002383325.1 Candidatus Aminicenantes bacterium UBA4085 | reverse complement strand
CAACTTTTAACCGGACAGCCGTGACTGTAATTATAAATAATAAGTTTATAATCTGATAATCAAAGAGGCAGGGTGGCGTAGTTGGCAAAAAATAATCTTTTAATTTTCGTAATAATCTCTATTTCTATTGTTTTTTCATTAATAATAAATCAGGCGCAAGCGGTAAAATGCTCTGAGGCAAGTGGAGATTGCAGAGCAGGAATGGGCTGTGGTGATCAGACAGGGTTTGGTTGTGGATGCACGAATTATTATGATCAGATGAGCTGCGAAAGCCAAGGTATGAATAATTGTGAATGGTGGAGCTGCGCACTAGAGAGTGGAGGCGGAGGAGGATGCGAAGCTGGCGAATGGAACGACACCGGACACTGCTGTGAAGAAGAAGAAGTGACTGCTTGCGGGGGCGGGGCAACCCGCCCCCGCGTGATAAGCTCTTCCTAAGCTCCACCACCGCCGCCTCATGGATGCCGGTCTTCGGCCCGCGGTCGAGACGCCGTTTGTCATTGTTTCAGGAGCGTATGGCTGCCTCGAAGGCCGTCGATGCCCCAGAGCTCGAGGTCAAGCTTCCCCTCACCCAGATCGGCCTTGCCGATAGAGAGAGTGCCTTGCAGATTCCGGAAAGTGAATGAGAGGCTTTTCTGGACGAGCTGGAAGTGGTCGAGGGCATATTTTTCGCCCCCGGCGTTCCTGACCTAGCCGGTCACGGCGTCCCCCGCGATCTTGAGCTCGATGGCTATATCGGGAGGCCGGGAAGGGCTCTTCGCCGGATCCGCGTACTTGGCCCAGGTCCCCTTGAAGAACCGCCGGGCCGGATACCTTGCCGCAGGCCCGGAGATGGGCGAGAAAAAAGCGGGAAGCGCGTCGAACGCGCTTCCCGCTGGTGGACGTTGTGCCGCGGCCGCTTACTTCAGCAGGCCGCGGGCCTTGAGCAGGGGCTCGACCTTGGGCTCGCGCCCGCGGAAGATCTTGTAGGACTCCATCGGCTCGCGGGTGTTGCCCCGGGCCAGGATGTTGTCGCGGTAGCTCTTGGCGGTCGCGGGGTCGAACAGGCCCTTCTCCTTGAAAGCTTCGTAGGCGTCCTTGTCCAGCACCTCGGACCAGATGTAGCTGTAGTAGCCGGCCGAGTAGCCGCTGGCGAAGATGTGGGAGAAATAGGGCGTCCGGTAGCGGACCACGATTTCGGGAATGAGCCCGATCTTCTTCATGGACGCATCCTCGAAAGCCTTGGCGTCCTTCTCCTCGGCCTTGGCCAGGGTGTGCCAGTCCATGTCCAGCAGGCAGGCCGAGACGTACTCGACCGTGGCGAAGCCCTGGTTGAACTGCCCGGCCTTCTTGATCTTGTCCACCAGCTCCTGCGGGATGGGCTGGCCGGTCTTGTAGTGCTTGGCGTAGGTCTTGATGACCTCGGAATCCGAGGCCCAGTTCTCCATGATCTGGGAAGGCAGCTCGACGAAGTCGCGCGGCACGTTGGTGCCGGAGAGCGACTCGTAGGTGACGTCCGACAGCAGGTCGTGCAGGGCGTGGCCGAACTCGTGGAAGAGGGTCAGGGCCTCCTCGAAAGTGATCAGCGAAGGCTTCTCGGCCGTCGGCTTGGTGAAGTTGCCGACGTTGTAGACGATCGGGCTCACCTTCCTGCCGTCCAGGGCCGACTGTTCGCGGATGGCGCTGGACCAGGCCCCGCCCCGCTTGGAAGGCCGGGGAAAATAGTCCGAGTAGAGGATGCCGACGTGGGTCCCGTCGGCTTCCTTGACCTCGAAGACCTCGACGTCGGGGTGATAGACCGGGATGTCGTTGCGCGGGGTGAAGGTCAGGCCCCACAGCTTGGTCGCCGTGTCGAAGGCGCCCTGGCGGACGGCCTTGAGCTCGAAGTAAGGCCGCAGGGTCTCGTCGTCCAGATCGTACTTGGCCTTCTTCAGCTTCTCGGCGTAGTACCACCAGTCCCAGGGCCGGAGCGGACCGGTTATGCCGTCCTTGGCCATCAAAGCCTGCAGCTCCTTGGCCTCGGCTTTGGCCATGGCCAGGGCCGGCGGCCAGATCTGGTCGAGCAGGCCGTAGACGCCGGCCGGCGTCTTGGCCATGGCCTCCTCCAGGACGTAGTCGGCGTGGGACTTGTAGCCGAGCAGATTGGCCCGCTTGACCCGCAGGGCGGCGATCTTGGCCGCGACGGCCTTGTTATCGGCTTCGTTGCCGTTGTCGCCGCGCTTGATGAAGGCCTGGAACAGCTTCTCGCGCAGCTCCCGCTTGGCCGAGTACTGGAAGAAGGGGATGCAGGAGGGCTTGTGCAGGGTGAAGACCCACTTGCCCTCCAGGCCCTTGGCCTTGGCCGCTTCGGCGGCCGCGGCCGCGACGTCCTCCGGCAGGCCGGCCAGGTCCTCGGCCTTATCGACGACCAGGTGGAAGCCGTTGTCCTCCTTCAGCACGTTCTGCCCGAACTTGACTCCGAGGACGGTCAGCTCCTCGTTGACCGTTCGCAGCTCGGCCTTCTTGGCTTCGTCCAGGGCGGCGCCGCTTCTGACGAAGCTCTTGTAAGTCCTCTCCAGCAGGCGGTCCTGCTCGGGGGCCAGGCCGAGGGCTTGGCGCTGTTCGAAGACGGCCTTGACCCGGGCGAAGAGCTTGGCGTCGAGGACGATGTCGTCATCGTGCTTGGACAGCAGCGGGGCGACATCCTGCTCGATCTTCTGAAGCTCTTCGCTGGTGTGGTTGTTGGTGTAGAGGTTGAAGACGTTGTTGACCTTGCTCAGCAGGCGGCCGCTGCGCTCCAGGGCCTCGATGGTATTGGCGAAAGTCGGCGGTTCGGCCGAGCCGGCCACGGCTGCGGTCTCGATTTTCTGGTCGGCCATGCCCTTCTCGTAGGCGGGCATGTAGTGGGCCGGCTTGATCTGGTCGAAGGGCGGCGTCCCGAAGGGGGCCGTCCATTCGCTGAAGAACGGGTTGGCGTTGGGATCGATCACGGGGGTGGGGGGCTCCTTCGGCCCGCAGGCCAGGGTCAGGGCCGCCAGTGCGGCGGCCAGGGCGAGAGCTTTCTTCATGCCGGGTCTCCTTGGGCAATAGGGTTGAAAAGGAAAAGGCTATTTTAATATGGGTCCGCGGGGAAAGCCACCCCGCCGGCCAGAACGGCCAGGAATTCGGCCAGGATCATGGCCGTGGCGCCCCAGATCCTGTGCCCTCCGTAGGAGTAGAAGGGGATTAGGACAGGCCCCCTCTCGATCGTCCAGGTCTCCCTTCGTTTCGCGGCCGGATCGAGAATCCGGGCCAGGGGGACTTCAATGATCTCCGCCACTTCCGGCGCGAAGGGGACGAAAGCCGGCGCCGCCCCGGCCCGGCCGACGATCGGGAAGATGCAGAAGTTGCTGGCCGGCACATAGAGCGGGGTCAGGGTCCCGGCCGTCTCGACGTCCCCCGGCGGCACGCCGACCTCCTCTCTTGCCTCGCGCAGGGCGGCCCGGACGGCGTCCTCCCCGGGCTCGAATTGGCCGCCCGGGAAGGCGATCTGGTCCTTATGATGAAGGGCGGAAGAGGGCCGTCGGATGAAGACGAGATGGACCTTCCCGTCTTTCGGATAAAGCAGCAGGAGAACGCCTGCTTTAAGACTGCAGCCCGCGGCTTCCTGGTAGGTTCGACTGCCGCCGGGGCGGGGGGAGGGGGCCATCACGAGCTGGGCGGCCAGGCCGGGCAGCGGGCGGGACAGGGCCGTCCTCAGGTCGGCGGCGGATGGAACGGCAGGCGGAGTCATGGTCTCTCGATCTTTCAACGGGGCATTATACAACGGCGGATCACGAGATCGTCAGAACCTTGGCTCCCCGGATGCGGCGGGCCTTGAGATCGATGAGGGCCTGGCCGGCCCGCTCCAGGGGGTAAGCTCAGGACTCGGCCAGGAACATCCCCCGCAGCTTGGAGGCGGAGCGGAAGAGATGGGCCCGGACGTTGCCCTCGCTGCAGCCCAGGCGTCCGGCGATTTGGCGGATGTCGAGCTGATCGACGTAGCGGAGGGAAAAGACGGCCTGCTGGCGGGGCGAGAGGAATCCGACCGCGTCTTGAACCCGGCGCCGGACGCCGCGGCCGATGGCGACCTGCTCCGGTGACGGCA
The DNA here is from genome assembly GCA_002383325.1 of Candidatus Aminicenantes bacterium UBA4085. Lineage (GTDB taxonomy): Bacteria > Acidobacteriota > Aminicenantia > Aminicenantales > UBA4085 > UBA4085. The sequence continues at coordinate 7,306 of DFYJ01000112.1, read as the reverse complement.
GGGCGGACGGCGGGTCCTGCGGCATGGCCTCCAGCGAGGTCGTCCGGCCCCAGCGCCGTTTGCGGACGCGCAGGTGGTCAATGGCGCAGTGGACGCAGATCTGGTTGAGCCAGGCCGGAAGGCCCGAGCCCAGGTTCAAGTCGAAGGTGGAGATGGCGTCGAAGGCTTTGATAAAGGTGTCCTGGGTGATGTCCTCGGCGTCCTCTGGGAAGCGGACGTAGCGGAGGGCCAGGCGGAAGATCCGGTCTCGGTTGCCGAGGTAGATCTGCTCCAGGGCTTCCGGCCGTCCGGCCTTGGCCCCCTCAACCATCATCCGCTCGGTCATATCCGGCCCCGCATACCCCGGAGATGAGCACCTTTCGTGCCAACCCGAACAGGGGAAAACTAGGCCTTTAGGCGACCGGCTTTGTAATGATATCGTCCCTTCTGTAAAAAAAGTTGAAGCCCCTCCCGTCCTTGGGGAAATCAGGCCAGCCGGGGCGCCGGTCGGCCGATGGAAGAGGGACGGGGGCTCAGTCGATCAGGCTCTTGACCTGCTTGAACGTCTCCAGGATCCGGTCAACTTGCTCGTCGGTGTGCGAGGCCATGTAGCTCGTCCGCAGCAGCGAGTAGTTGGGCGGGACGGCGGGAGGCAGGGCCACGTTGGTGTAGATCCCGGCCTCGTAGAGGGTCTTCCAGGCCATGACGGTCTTCATCTCGTCGCCGATGACAATGGGGATGATGGGCGTTTGGCTGGGGCCGACGTCGTAGCCTATGCCCTTCAGCTCGCGGCGGACGCGCTCGCCGATCTGGTTGACCCGGGTCACCCGCTCGGGCTCCTTCTCCAGGACGTCCAGGCAGGCCAGGACGGCGGCCACGTTGGCGGGCGGCAGGCTGGCGCTGAACATGAAAGGCCGGGCGAAGAGCTGGATCCAGTGGATGGCTTCCTTAGGCCCGGCAATGACGCCGCCCAGGGAGGCGAAGGATTTGCTGAACGTGCCCATGACCAGGTCGGGCCATTCGGGGTGGCCGAAGTGATGGGCCGTGCCGCGGCCGCCGCCCAGGACGCCTATGGCATGGGCGTCGTCGACCATCAGGCGGGCGCCGTATTTCTTGGCCAGCGGAGCGATTCTATCCAGGGGAGCTATGTCGCCGGCCATGCTGAAGACGCCATCGACGATGACCAGGCGGCCGACGTTGTCCGGGCAGGCCTTGAGGATCGCCTCCAAGTCGTCGGTGTCGTTGTGCTTGAACAGGCGGAGGTGGGTCTTCTTCAGGACCTTGGACATGCGGATGCCGTCCACGATGCTGGCGTGGACCTCCTTGTCGGCGATGATGATGTCATTCTGGTCCATGATGGCCGAGATCGAGCCGAGGTTGGTCTGGAAGCCGGTGCTGAAGACCAGGGCTGCTTCCTGGCCGATGAGCTTGGCCAGCCGATGCTCGAGGTCGATGTGCATCTGAAGCGTCCCGTTGAGAAAGCGGGATCCCGTGCACGAGGTGCCGTACTTCTCGATGGCCTTGATGGAGGCTTCCTTGACGTGGGGGTGGTTGGTCAGGCCCAGGTAGTTGTTGGAGCCGATCATCAGGAGGCGCTTGCCGTCGATGAAGATCTCGGTCCCTTCGGCGTGCTCGATGGGGATGAAATAGGGGTAGATGCCCATTTTGATGGCCGTCATGGGATTGGTCGGATAGCCGTATTTCTGGGCGACCTCCGGGGAGGAGTAGAAGCCGCGGCATTTTTCGAAGAGATCCATGGGAGCCTCCTGCAGAGAATCCGGGAAACTATAAACTTTCCTGGCCTTTCCGTCAAGAAAGGCCCTATAAGATATGTCGTGATAGGCCGCAAATCGCATTGATCGAAAATCCCGGCGGAAATAAAGTCCCGCTGTGCGCAGCACCGCTTCACGCCCTGACGATGGACCGAGGTTGTGCTAGTCTATCCGTACGAGGTGTCTTATGAAGCTTCGCTACTACCAAGTCGACGCGTTCACGGACCGGCTCTTCGGCGGCAACCCGGCCGGCGTCTGCCCGCTTTCCGCCTGGCTTCCCGACGAGATCATGCAGAAGATCGCCATGGAGAACAACCAGGCCGAAACGGCGTTCTACGTCCTCGGAGAATCGCGGCGCCCTATCCGGTGGTTCACGCCCGCGGTCGAGGTGGACCTCTGCGGCCATGCGACCCTGGCCGCCTCCCACGTCATCTTCGAGGTTGAGGGGTTCTCCGGGCCGCGGATCGAATTCGACTCCCGCAGCGGACTTCTCACCGTCCGCCGCGACGGCGAGCGCCTGACACTGGATTTTCCGGCCGACGAAATCGTCCCCGTCGCGGCGCCGGAGCCTCTCGTCAGGGGGCTGGGAGCCGCGCCTGTCGAGGCCTTCAAGGGCAAGACCGATTACATGCTTGTCTACGGGTCGGAGGACGAAGTCGCCGGGATGCAGCCGGACTTTGGGGTGATCGCCGGCGTCCCGGCCCGCGGCGTCATTGTCACCGCCCACGGCCGGGAGACGGATTTCGTCTCCCGCTTCTTCGGTCCCCAAGTCGGCATCAACGAGGATCCGGTGACCGGCTCCGCCCACACGACCCTGACGCCGTACTGGACCAGGAAGCTGGGCCGGGTCGAGCTGACGGCGGCCCAGCTCTCCAAGCGCGGCGGCCGGCTGTGGTGCAAACTTGTCGGCGGCCGGGTCGAGATCTCGGGCCGGGCCCGGGCCTATCTGCGGGGCGAGATCGAGATCCCCTGAGCCGTCTGCCGCCCGCGGGGCCCCTAGGAGCCCCAGCGGTAGGAAAATTTGAACATGAAGACGTTGTCGCCCGGCGCGGTCAGAAGGTTGGAGACGTCCCGCCGCAGGTTGAGCACCCCGGCGTCGGCGAAGTCGGCCCGGTTCTGCGTCCAGACCAGGTAGAAAAGCGAGCCCGGCCGGTACTCCCAGCGGAAGACGATCGTGCCGCGCAGCGACTTCATGTTGAAGTCGGGATTGCCGAAGGAGAAGGCCGCGGCCGGCCCCTCGCCGTCGGGATCGATGGTGTAGGCGCCGTCGGCGTAGTCGACCGTCGAGCCGTTCTCGCCGTAGACGTTGAAGGCATAGGCCCGGGTCCGAGCCAGCTCCTTGAAGCGGTCGAAGCTGCCGACGCCGATGAACGGCTGGAGGTAGGCCTGCAGGGACAGCCGGGGGGTGAAGGTCCAGTTGAGCCGGATCTCGGCCGAGACGATGGTCTGGTCCAGGCGGCCGAAGACGTAGCGGCGGCCGTAGGTCTCGGTCATGAGCGTGTCCGTGAAGCGCCCGATCCACTGGCTTTGAGCCTGGGAGACCATGTACTGGGGACCGATCGAGAAGTTGATGTTGGATCGCGGCTTCCAATTTAAGGCGATCTGGCCCATCCAGGTGCGGCCGTCCTGCGGGCTGTCCTCGATGGCCCCGGTCATCTCCAGGACGAAGGGCTTGCGGCTGTCGGACTCGACCTGGAGGTTGGCGTTCCATCCCCAGGGCGAGACGGCCATGGGGCCGCCGCGGGTCAGGGTTTTGCTCAACGTCTCGGGGGCGTAGACGGCCTCCAGGTTGAAGCTCCAGAAGTTGCGGAACACACCCTGGGCGATTCCGACCAGAGCCTCGGCGGTCTTGTCGCCGCCGAAGTCGTAGTTCTGCAGGCCGCCCATGGCTACGAGGGCCTGTTGGAAGACCTTGCCGGGCTTCGTCCACATGTAGCCGGGCAGGAAGGACAGGTTGATCACGTCCGAGCCGGACCGCTGGTAGCCGATATCGTTGGGGTCGAACCCGGGCGAGAGGGCCCCCAAGCCCAGGACCCAGAGGAGGTTCCCGCCCTGCTTGGCGAATTGGATGCGTCCGCCCCAGCCGGAGAGCGAGGTGGCCTCGGGGTTGAGGGTCAGGTAATCGGCGTCGGGCCGCTGGAAGTAATGGAGCGAGGAGGTCCGGACGCGGTAGATGTCCTGCGGGCTGCCCTCGACCCGGGTGCCGCCGAACCATCCGCCGACGACGTAGTTGCGCTTGGCGTCCAGGAAGCTCCAGCCGTCCATGGCCAGGCTGAAGGCGTTCTTGTTCAGGATGCCGTCCAGCCCGGGCGCCTGATTGTCGCGCATGACCCCGGTGGCCATGAAACCGATGCCCTGCTGACCTTGATTGATGTCCTTCTGGGCCCGCAGGACGCTGTACCACGAGAATGGCTCCACCTCCTCCTTCGTTCGCAGGCCGAAGGAGTCGAGGGTGGCGTACTCGCGGGCGGTCAGAGCGTTGATGGCGCCGATGTTCCAGCCGCCCAGCTTGCCGGTCAGCTTGGTCGCGCCCAGGATGGCGGTGTTTCCGGGGAAGTCAACGAAGCCTTCGCCAGTCGTGGTGCCCTGCGGCGAGCGGCCGATGCGGCGGCTGTAAAAGAACTGCGGCTGAGGCCAGTTCATGCCGGCGTTGAGATAAACGCCGCCGCTGCCGAATCCGTCGAAGATGGAGGCGCCCTCGATGAAGAAGGGCCGCTTCTCCTCGTAGAAAGTCTCGTAAGCCGAGAGGTTGACCACGGCCGGATCGACCTCGACCTGGCCGAAGTCGGGATTGACGGTGGCGTCCAGGGTCAGGTTGCCGCCGATGCCGACCTTGGCGTCGAAGCCGGCGTTGCCGATCGTCTTGCTGCCCGTTTTGAAGGGATTGCCGGGCTCCTCGGGCCGGAACTGGGCCAGCCCCGTGACGTAGGGCGTGACCTCGACCCGGGCCCCGGGCCTGAAGCCGCGCAGGCCCTCCAGCCGGGCAAACTTGGAGACGAAGGCCTGCTCATTCTTGGGGGTCCAGGCGAAGGAAGCGATCTCGTTCTTACGCTTGATGACGCGGCGGAAGTTGACGCCCCAGACGTATTCGTCCTGCTTGGGGAAGCGGATCTGGTGGAAGGGAATGCGCATCTCCACAACCCAGCCGTCGTCGTTGACGGCGGCTTTCCACTCCCAGACGCCGTCCCAGGACTCGTCCTCGTTGACGTCGTTGGACAGGGCCAGATCGGTGATCGAGCCGGCCGGGTTGACGCCGAACATATAGCCCGAGCGCTTGTCGTAGTAGGAGTCGAGCGCGAACATGAACCAGTCGGAGTCGACCTGGGCGTCGCGGCGGCCGAGCCGGCCCATAATCTTGCCGGGCTCGGAGTCGTGCAGGTAAGCCGCCACGTAGAGGGCTTTGTCGTCGTAGGCCACCCAGACGTCGGTCTTCTCGGTCGCCGGCTGGCCGTCGGCCGGGTCGTTCTGGGTGAAGCCGTCGGCGGCGGGGCGTTGCCAGACGCTCTCGGAGAGGAGGCCGTCGAGCGTGATCGGGCTTTCAGCGCGGGCCGCCTGCACGATCTTCTGCCCGGGCTCGGGTTTTGGCAGGACGATCTTCTTGCCTTCGAAGGCGAATAGCGCCGGGGCTATCAGGATCATGGCCAGCAGGGCCGTCTTTTTCATCTCTAAAGCTCCTTGCGGTCTCGAGTCGGGAACGTCCCGCTTCCGGCCGGCGTTCCTATCTACGGGAACCGGCCCTGTCTCGTTCCCCGTTTCATCAAGGAATACGTTCAGGGAAGCCGGAAGGTTGGTTGTTTCCGCCATCCTTCGAGCAATCTATGTGCCATTTGCCGCGGCCCAGGGGCGGGAGGCAGGGGCGCGAGGACGGCGGCACGCGGCTTTACACCGGATGCCAAGTTCCTTGACAGCGGCGACTCGAGGTTGACAAGGGTCGCGGCGGGCCGCTATCTTGCCCCTATGGCCATTCTGTGCCCTCGCTGCGGCCGGGAATATGACGCCACGCTGTTCGGCTTCGGAGCCTCGATCCGGTGCGATTGCGGCTCGGAAGTGGCGCCGTTCCCCGACCTCCTTTCGGAGGAGGATCAGGCCGAATCCGTGCAGATGCCGATCGACGGGACGCTCGACCTGCATACGTTTGCCCCGGCCGAGGTCAAGGATCTCGTGCCCGATTATCTCGAGGCCTGCCGTGAGAAGGGCATTCTGCGGGTCCGGGTCGTCCACGGCAAAGGGGACGGGTCGATGCTCAAGACCGTGCATGCGATCCTCGGCCGGATGCCGGGTGTGGAGTCTTTTGAGCCGGCCGACTCGTGCGAAGGCGGCTGGGGCGCCACGATCGTCCACTTGAAGCCCTGAGGGAGCCGGCGCGGGGGGCGGTTTTCAAAGCCCCCGGAATGGCATAAGATGGACTTCCTCCGGGAGGTTCCATCATGTGTAAACCCGTCTTGTTCGCCATCCTGGCCGTGATCGCCTGGTCCGCCGTCCCCGCCCCGGCCCAGGCGCCGGCCTCGCCCAAACCGCTTGCGACCCGGGAGATGAACCTGCTCTGCTGGCAGGAGATCGGCGAGCTGGTGCCGGCCCGCATATCCACCGTCCTGGTGCCGTTCGGCTCGCTCGAGCCGCACGGCGTCATCCCCAACGGCACCGACAACCTGGCGCCCGAAGCCATGGCTCGGGCCATCGCCGAGCGCGTCGACGCCCTGATCGCGCCGACGCTCAATTACGGCATGACCGCCTCGATGAAGGCTTTCCCTGGCGCCGTCTCCATTCCCGAGGATGCCTACGCGCCATTCGCCGAGGCCGTTCTGCGCAACCTGGCCGACCAGGGCTTCCGCAACATCATCGTCCTCAACGGCCACGGCGGGAACACCGCCGTCCTCAACGCCGTCTCGGTCCGGGTGGCCAACGCGGCCAAAATCCGCATCCTGGTCGTCAACTGGTGGACGCTGGCCGACGACATCACCAAGGCGGTCTTCAAGCAGAACGGCGGCCACGCCGGGAACAACGAAACGGCTTATATCCAAGCCTTTCTGCCGCAGCACATCCATCCCGAGCGCTACAAGCCCGAGATGGCCTCGCCCAACGCCCCCGCCGGCGCTTACATGGCCGCGCCGGTGACCTCGTCCATCGGCCTCTACGAAAAGGGCCAGGGCTACCCGACCTTTGATCCCGCCCAGGCCAAGGAGTACTTCCAGAGGGTGAATGACCGGGTGGCCGAGCTGGTCATCGAGACGATCAAGAAGTGGGACCTGGCCGGGGTCTACGTCAAGTAGATCAGGTCGAGTCTGGGGGGGAAGGCTTGAGCGCGGGCGCCGGAATCGAGGTGACCGAGGTCCGGGCCGAGTACGCCAGCGCCCGGGTCATCGGCGCCAACCTCGAGCACCGGCGGGCGGGAACCCGCATGCCCCGCCCGCCCGGCTATGTCCCGCCCGAGATCGACTGCCGACTGCCGGAGGGAGGCCACGAGACCCTCCGCGTCCGCGACGCGGACGTCCGCTTCCTGGACCGCGTGGCCGCTGCGGCGGCGGCTGAGCACGTCGATCTCATCCGCCGGGCCC
>DFYJ01000016.1 GCA_002383325.1 Candidatus Aminicenantes bacterium UBA4085 | reverse complement strand
CCGCCGCCAATGCGCCCGTCTGGAGCGGACGATCGGCGCGGCCCGGCCGGCCGACCTGCCGCGGGCCTTCAGGACCCTCGATCTTTGCCTGACCCACTGGCTGTACCTCGAGGCTTCCCGGGAGTACCTGGCCCGCGGCGGACGAAGCCGCGGTTCTTTCGCCGTGCTCGATCCGGCCGGGGTTTTGCCCGCGCCGACGCTCGGGGACGAGTGGCGCTTCACCGCGCCGGCCGGCCCGGATGCTCCGCCGGAGGAGATCCTCGAGATCGGGCTGGACGCCGAGGGCCGGATCGTCAAGGGCTGGGTTCCGCCCCACCCGATCCCCGAGACCGATCCCTGGTTCGAGACGGTCTGGGCCGACTTCCGCGAAGACCGCATCATCCGATAACGAGGAGGACCGCCATGGCCAAGCGCCGCGTCGCCCTGATCACCGGAGCCGGCCGCGGCATCGGCCGCGCCATCGCCCTGGCCCTGTCCCGGGAAGGCTTCGACATCGCCGGGTGCGACGTCATCTTCGAGCCGGAGAACATCCGCGAAGGCCTGTTCGAGGTCCGGGAAGCGGTCCGGGCCGCGGGAGGAGAGATGCTCCCCCTGCGGTGCGACGTGGCCGACCTGGATGGGCATCAGGCCCTGCTGGCCGCGGTGCTCGACCGTTTCGGCCGCCTCGACTGCCTGGTCAACAACGCCGGCGTCGGGCCCAAGGTCAGGGCCGATATCCTGGAGGAGACGCCCGAGTCCTACGACCGGGTCCTGGGCATCAACCTGCGCGGACCGTTCTTCCTGACCCGGAGGGCCGCCCCCCTGCTGGCGGAGCGGGCCGCCGCGGACCCGGAAGCCAGGCCGAGCATCGTCTTCATCACGTCGATGTCGGCCGCCGTCTCGTCCACCTCGCGGCCCGGGTACTGCATCTCCAAGGCCGGCTTGAGCATGGCCGCCAGGCTTTTCGCCGACCGCCTGGCCGGAAGCGGCGTGGGCGTCTATGAGGTCCGGCCGGGGATCATCCATACCGACATGACCGCTCCCGTGCGGGAGAAGTACGATCGCATGATCGCGGGCGGCCTGGTGCCGCAGGGCCGCTGGGGCGAGCCTGAGGACATCGGCCGGGCCGTGGCCGCACTGGCCGGAGGGGCCTTCGGGTACTCCACCGGGCTGGCCGTCGAGGTCAGCGGCGGCATGGACATACGTCGTCTTTGAAGCCGGCCACGGACCGTGATATAAGGGGCGCATTCACGTAAAGGAGACCATCATGGCCGAAAAAAGAACCGACGGCGGGCGCATCTTCTGGGGACTCATCCTGATCCTCTTGGGCGGCCTTTTCCTGCTGGACCAGATGGGCAAGCTCGACTTCGGGGATATCATGTCCACCTACTGGCCCGTCATCATCATCCTGGTCGGCCTCTCGATCATCGTCGGGAACGGGTTCCGCCGGATCGGAGGGGGGCTGATCCTTATTCTCGTCGGGGGCTTCTTCCAGGTCCGCGAGCTGGGCTATCTGCCGGAGGACATCTGGCACTACGCTTGGCCGGCCCTGATCATCCTGGTCGGCGTATGGCTCCTGTTCGGCGGAGTCTTCCGGCGCCGCGGCGGCACGGCCTTCCCGGTCGACGCCGGCAAGGACATGGACATCACCGCCATCTTGTCGGGGCAAAACCGCCGGTTCAGCGCGGCCGGCTTCAAGGGCGGCCGGGCGACGGCCGTGATGGGCGGGGCGGAGATCGACCTGACGGAGGCCACGCTTGAGGGCGGCCAGGCCGCGATCGAGCTGACCGCCATCATGGGCGGAATCGATCTCCGGGTGCCCCGCGACTGGAAGGTGGTCCTGGACGCCACGCCGATCCTCGGCGGGGTCTCCGATGAGCGCAAGAACGTCATGGACGCCGCGCCCAAGGCGACTCTCTACGTCAAGGGCACGGCCATCATGGGCGGCATCGAGATCAAGAGCTGAGACGCCGAACATGAGGAAAACGCTGCTCTGGATCCTGGCTTTCCTGATCGCGGCCGGCACGATGGTCTTCCAGAGGATGACCGGGCCGACCTATCCCAAGCGCGGCATCACGACCGTCGACGGCCGTGAAGTCGCCTATCGGCTGCCGCGAAGCTCGGAGAACATCAAGGACTGCGAGATCTCTGTGGCCGTCCCGGGAACGGAGATGGGGGGTTTCATTGAGTTCAAGCGCTACAAGACAGACGATCCCTGGTCCAAGTTTCCCATGGTCCGGCAGGACGGCGGGCTGGTCGGCTTCCTGCCCAGGCAGCCGCGGGCGGGGAAGCTGCTCTACCGGGTCGTGCTGATGGAGGGAGAGAAGGAGATTCCGCTGACCGGCGAGGAGCCGGTGATCATCCGCTTCCGCGGTGCGGTGCCGGTCTGGGTGCTCATCCCGCACGTCCTGATCATGTTCCTGGCCATGCTCTTCGGGGCCCGGGCCGGACTGGCCGCTCTGGATAAAAAAGACCGCCCCATGCCCTACGCCAAGTGGGCCGCGATCTTCCTCTTCCTCAGCGGCTTCATTCTGGGGCCGCTGATGCAGTCCTACGGCTTCGGGGTCTTCTGGGCGGGCGTCCCGCTGGGGCACGATATGACCGACAACAAGACCCTGGCGGCGATGATCGGGTGGATCATCGCCCTGCGGGCGGGAAGGAAGGGCCGGGAAGCCCGGGGCTGGATCCTGGCCGCCTCGATCCTGTTCCTAGCCGTCTTCCTCATCCCCCACAGCCTCTTTGGCTCGGAGCTAAAATACAAGCCCTGACTTTGAATTAGCAGACACATACCGAATTCAATTCTCAGACACATACGCAATTAATTCGGTATGTGTCTGGTATTTCTTGTTTGCTATTTCTTGGGCGCCTTGTCTAGGACGAAGCGGATGGGCAGGGTGAAGATGGCCTTGCGGGGCTTGCCGTCTACCTGGGGCGGCTCGAAGACCCATTGTCTAAGCGCATCCAGAGCGGCCTGATCGAGCTTGGGGACGGAGCGCAGGATCTTGATGTTCATAACCCGTCCATAGATGTCGGTCTCGGCCTCCATGACGACCGTGCCCTCGACCTTGGCCTGGCGGGCCTCTTCGGGATAGACCGGTTGGACCTGCTTGATGAGCTTGGGCGTGCTCTCCCCCTCGAACCGCAGCGGAGGCAGCTTCGCCTGGATCTCGGCCTCAGACCGGGTCAGAGGCTTCGGCTGGGAAACGCCGTCCGACACCGCGACATCGGGCTTGGCGTCCTTCAAGGTGAAGCGCACGGTCACGGTGAAGATGATCGACCGCGGCTTCCCGTCGATCACGGCCGGCTCGTAGACCCACTGCCGGACTGACTCGATGGCAGCCTGATCAAGGAGCGGGATGGAGCGCAGAACCTTGATGTTCATGACCCGGCCGTAGATGTCGGTCTGGGCTTCCAGGATCACGATGCCCTCGACGCCGGCCTGAGTGGCCGCGGGAGGGTAGATAGGGACGACTTCCTTGATCAGCCGCGGCGGCTGGATGCTGCCGATCGCCCGCAAGGCGTCGCCTTCTTGGATCCTCTCCACACCCGTCTCGGAGACGGGCCATAGGACCGTCTGCAGGGATAGAAAATAGGGCTTGCCGTCCTTGTCATCGAAGCCGAAGACGGCGAAATTCTTCTCGGGCAGGCTGAACTCGGTGTCCAGCAGGCTCACCTTGGCTCCCCCGTTCTGCTCAAAGACCTCGATCCTGAACCGCCTCTGAGCCGGGGCCACCGGCGTCATCATGACCAGGTAGAAGCGTTTGTCGATCTGGAAGAAATGGAAGGACTTGTCGGCCTTGCCGGGCTCCCAAGCCAGATCCGCTTCGGTGAGGACGCTGACATCCCTGAGATTGAAGACCCCCTTGATTTTGGCCGACTGGACGGCTTGGTCCGCCTCGGCCTGGATGTTGGCGGCGACCGTGTAGCTCAGGTATGAGGCCGTGACCGCCTTGACCGGCTCGAGGGCGCCCTCCCGGGCGCCCTGGAAGACCCGCAGCTTGACCGTGCCCGCCGGCTTGTGCAATCCCGGAGCGCCGGCCGGTTTGCCGCCCTGCCCCCAGGCAGAGCCGCAGAGCAGCGCCGCCGCCAAAAGAACGCCGAACGACCGAACCGCCTTGCTCACGACTCCCTCCTTGCCCAGCTTCAAGGGCTGGATTCGAACCAGATCAGGACCATGCGGTCCTCCGGAGACTCGACAACGAATGTATCCGCCGGGTTCGGCCCGATGCGGGCATAATGGAGCTCGAATCCCGGCCGTGCGGCTGGGCCGTTTCGCTGGATGCTCCCGGCTCCGAAATAGTCCACCGTGAAAACGGTCATGATGACGGCCGCCGAGATCCCGGCTCCCACGGCGGCCAGCCGGCCCCATACGCGTGCCGACGTCCGCGCCGAGCGATAGTGGACATGGGGATCGGCTTTAAACGTCCCCGGCCCGTCCGCCGTCTCACCGGCTCGAATGGCCGGCCAAATATCTTTCAGCCGCCCCAAGTCGGCCGCGGCCACAAGGACCTGCTTCACTTCATCCCGGTCGGCCAGGAAGCCGGCGCAGGCGGGGCACTTTTCGGCGTGCGCCGCCAGCCGGGCCCGCACGACCCGCAGCGGGACGAGCCGATAGAGAAGCTCAACGATTCCCGAGTGACTCATGTCCTTCCTCCAAGAGCGCCTTGATCTTGCGGCGGGCGTTGAACAGATAGACCCGGGCCGTTGACGCCGTGCAACCCAAGACGCCGGCGATCTCGCCCGCGGTCAGCCCTTCGTTGGCCCACAGGGCGGCCGCCAGCCGCTCCTTCGGGCTGAGATGATCCAACAGGCGCTCAAATTCCTTCGCATCGAACCCGGACTCGTCCGGCTTGGTGTAGAGGGGCCGCTGCGGGTCGTCGGCCGCCCGCTGGGCAAAGCTGCGGAAGCGGCGCTTGCGGCGGATCAGGTCGAGGGCCCGGCGGTAGAGGATGGTGAACAGCCAGTTGCGGAAGCTGAGACGCGGATCGTAGCGATCCAAGTGCAGGAAAGCCCGGACCAGGGTCTCCTGGCAGACATCCTCGGCGTCCTGCCGGTTGCCCAGCATGTTCACCGCCAGCGCCGTCAACGGCCCTTGGTATTCGGTCACGATGAGACGGAATTCCTCCCCCTCGCCGCGCAGGCAGGCCGCGATCCGTTTTTGTTCGTCCTGTGGGTCCATTCGACCCTCTCGTCTAGTATTACGCCCCGCTTTTCCGGGGTGTTTAGGCGGTCAGCCGAATTAGCAGACACATACCAATTTAATTTCCAGACACATACTAATTTCCAAGTTACAGCTAAAACACCAGACACAGACCGAATTCAATTCCATTCACGATTCTCTGACACCTCATCATCTCAATGGAAGCAAAAGTCCGATGGGTAGCAATCGCGTAACATATTGATAAAATTCGAATTAAATGAATTTGGTATGTGTCTGCTATTTCTCGCGATTGTCGATTTTGGCCAAAAGAACCGCGGCCTTGTCCTTGAATTGGGGATGGGCGGCGGCCCTCTCGGCGGCCGGCTTGGCCTTGCCGGGGGCGCCGGCATTGAACCAAGCCACGGCTGTATCGTAATAAGCGGTGGCCCTGGTTGCCCGGGTCACTCGCAGCTGGCCTTCCTTTTTAGCCAGCATGGCGGCCCGCCGAGGCTCCGCCATCGGGGCCGCCCGGATCTCGGCGATCTTGTCCTCGATCTCGGCCTCCCTCTGCCCGATGACCTTGGACGCCGTTTCGTAATAGCCGGCCGCATCGCTCCAGCGGCCGCGCCCGTCGTTGATCCGCCCCAGGCCGAACAGGGCTTCGACATTGGACGCGCCGTATTCCAGCGCCTTCAGGAACTCCTTCTCGGCCCGATCGGGCTGGGCCAGCTCGAGGGCGATGGTCCCAGCCAGGCCGAAGACTTCCGAGCTCGTCGGCAGGCGACCCTTGGACTCCTCGATGTGGGCCTGGGCCTCGGCCTCCCGGCCCTGGGCGTGCCGGTTCCAAGCCAGCCAGTAGTTCGCCTCGCCGATCAGCCAGTTGCCGAGCTCGATCATCCGGTTAAGGACCGCCACCGCCTCATCGTACCGGCCCAGCGAGCCGAGGCTGATGGCCTTACCCAGCAGGGCGTCCCGGTACTCGGGCGAAAGGGCCAGGGTCTTGTCGTAGTAAACCAGGCTCTTTTCGTGCTCCTCGGTGGCTGTGTAGATGCTGGCCAGATAGATGGGGATCTGGGGCGTATCGGCCAGACTGGCTTCGGCCTTGAGAAAATTCTCCTCCGCCCTCAGCAGCTGTCCTTGTCCCAGGGCCATCTCGCCCAGGTGGAACCAGGCCTCATGGAATCCGGGGTCATCCGCCGCCAGTTTCTCCAGCAGATCGGGCTTCTCCCGCAAGTAGCGGAGGGCGTTCAGATACATCATCAGCTTCGATTCGGGGAACTGAGCGAAGATCGGAGAGAAATCCTCGCGACCCTCGCGCATCGAAGCCATCGAGGCGTTGAAGACGAGATAGCAGTAGGCGTGGAAGTCGCTCTCCTCGGCCTTGGCCCGGAAGGAGGCCTGCTTGGCCTTGGCCTCGGCCAGCATCTTCTCCAAGTCCTTCTGGGTCCATTCGCGGTTGATGGGACGGACGCTCCGGGCCAGGTCGGTCTGAATGCCGCGCGATCGGGAAACCGAGGCCCATTCGGTCTGGTCAACCATATCGGCATAGCCCGTCAGGGAAGAATGGGCCTGGATCAGGGCCTTGGCCCGCTCTCCGGTCCCGCTATGCACGATACCCAATTGCCGCTCGCGGATTCTGAGCAGGATCAGCGCCCGGACGTACATCTCGACCGCGCGTTCCTTATCCTTCCGCCTCGGCAGAGCCTCAAGCTCCGCCCCGATGGACGCAGCCTGCTTGAACCCGGCATAGGATCCCCGGGCCAGGGCCGCGTCCGCCTCGGCCAGCTTGGCGTCGACGGCCGCAGCCGTGGGACCGGCCAGGACCGGCCCTCGGTCCGCCGATGCACAGGCGGCTCCGGCGGCGGCGATCAGGAAGGACAGGATAACGAATCCGGCGGCGGACCGAGCGGGCATTTTATCGGGCATGGCGGCCTCCTCCCCCAAGGAGAATACGTCCCAGACCGGAAAAACATTATCACGTCGCGATGGAACGGCTCAAGCCCGTCGCTTCCGATTGGTCCGGCAGAAGTCCATCATGGCCTCGATGGCCCTCTGGCCCGCGGCCGGGGTCCCGTCTTGGCCGGCGAAGGCCTCGATAAAAGCCAGGAGCTCCGGCGCCGCGGCGTGATCCTCGTAGTCGTGCAGGACATTGACGATGGCCGCATCCAATCCGCAGCGGCGAGCCACGGCCAGGTAGGCCCGGCAGACCCCGGTCCGGCGGCCGGGCAGGTCCCGCACGGCGTTGGTGATGCCCAGGGAGAGATGGACGCCGCGCAAGGCGGGATCGCGACGCACCCTCCGGATGATCTCGAAGGTCCGGTAGGTATAGCCGGGAGTGTCGGCGGCCATGGGCATGTCGATGGCCAGCGGGAAGACGGTCGAATCGATGAAGATGTCGGCCGGCTGGAAGCCGTGGTCGTCGACGGCGGCCCGGACCAGCTCGCGGGCCATGTCCAGCAGCTCGCCCACGCTGTAGACGCCCTCGTGGCCGGCGTGCTTCTCGTCCACCAGCATGCCGATGAACTTGAAAGCGTAACGGGCCCGCAGCGGTAGCAGGCGATCCATGGTGTAAGTCTTGACGGCGTTGACCAAGGGCACGGCGATTCCGTCCGGCGCCCCGTCATACCAGGCTTCCAATCCCGCCTCCAGCACCTCCGGCGAGCCGCTGTCCACGCAGACCGGCCGCCCCTCGCCGTGGGCCCGGATGAAGCGGACATAGTCGGCCATCATCCGCCGGCGGCCTTCCAGGTCCGAGCCGCCGAAGGCGTCGACGTTGACGTCGATGTAGTCGGCCCGGTGGACGATCTGGGACTTGAGGAGCGAGAGCAGGTAGTCGCGAGCCCCCCCGGGCTTCTCCAGACCGCCCTCCCCCGCCGCCAGAGCTTCGGCCATGGCCGCCGCCGTGCGGGGGATGCTGCCGTGCAGAAGCTCGCCGATCTGGATCAGCCGCCGCGGGCGGGCGTGGTCGCGCTCAAGATAATAGTTCGGGATCGAGGCGGTATGGGCCAGGGCCGGCAGGCGATCAGGGTTGGCCCGGGAGGCGAGCCGCTTCAGCCCCAGGGCGCCTTCGCTCGCCGCGGCCCGGTAGATCGACTCCCCCACGCAGACGCGGTCGGGGTTGGTTCCGCAGCGCCCGAGCGGGTCGGCGTCGCCGCAGGGCGGATTGGACAGCCCCTTTTCGCAACGGCCCAGGGTGCAGAGGCCGAAGTTTTCCGGCAAGTAGCAGTCCCCGCATTCCTGGCAGTCGAAGAGCAGCGACTTGACCGCCATCTCCCCGGCCCGGACGGCCGTGTAGACGAAGCCGCGGCCCCGGCGCACCGAGCCCGAGGCTTGGAGGCAGGCCCGGACGGCGCCGTAGACGCCCCGGCCCGGGGTCATGACGGCGCGATGCGTCCCGTCGAAAGCCCGCTTTCCGGCCGTGGACTTGGAGTGCGACGGGGGCCGACGACGACCGTCTGGATCATAGAGATAGAAGGGCGCCGCGCCGCCCGGCAGGCTTTCGGGCCCGAAATCGAGCCTGGCCCGCTGCTCTCTCCAACCGGAGCCGATCTCCGCCGCACGGGCCAGGATCGCCAGCATGGTCGCATAGTCCGGCAGGCCGCCCAAGTCGACGCCGGCCGCGCCCAGGTCGCGGTACATGGCCGTCTGCAGGGCGGCCCGTTCAACAGCTTCCCCTGCCGCCTCGCCCGAAACGGCTTCCAAGAGCCTTCGGCTGACATAACAGCCCGGGAGCTTGCCCTCGGCCATAAGACGGGGCGCCGAGGTGCGGGCCGTCAGAAAGTAGACGTTGCCGAAGATCGGAGCTTGGAGCCTCTCCTCGGTCCTATACCGGAAGAGCTCCTCGCTCTTGCGCGAGTCCCAGCCCATCTGGGTGATGAACGCCCCGGCCCCGGCCCGCAGCTTCTTGCCCATCTTGAAGTACTGCTGCATCTGGGAGGCCTCGGTGTACTTGAAGGGCGAGACCGCCGCCAGGGCCAGGAACTGGTGGACGCCCTCGAAGCGGCCGGCCGGGGCGGCGGCCCAGGCGCCGAAGTTGAGCTCCCGGATGTGCCCGAGCAGACCGATGGCATCGACTTCGAAGACGCCTTTGGCCGAGGCCGGCTTGTCGCCCGTCAGGGCCAGCACGGAGTCCAAACCGAGGGCGCGCAGGCCGAGCAGAAGGGCTTTCAGGGCTTCCGCGTTGTGGTCCTTGGCCGAGACATGGGAGACGACGTCCAGCCCGCCCCAGAGGCCCTCCCGCTCCAGGACGGAGAAGATGTCGGCCGGACTGAGGGAAGCCGTGCCGTTGGGGCTTTGCGGGATGGTTACTCCGGCCAGGTCGAAGCCCGGCGGGAGCGGACCTGCATCGCCGGCGGCCTGAAGGAAGGCCCTGAAATTTCTCAGACTGTGACCCGGCTCCGGGACGAGCTCGGCGAGAACGAGGAACGGACCCCCGCCGGAGGCCGCCGACCGGCCCTCCAAGCGGCTTCTCAAGCTCATCCTGGCCATTCTCGATCGCTCCTTCTCTGCCTATCCAGGCTCACATACAGCCGGGTATTCTAACACAGGGGGCCGCCGCATCTAAGGCTTTTTCGGATCCGTTGAACGTTTGCCTCGGCCCGGTCGTTTATATATGATGAGCCGGTACATCCGAGGCTTCCGCCTCGGACGATCCCGGCACTTCCCAATCGCCGCAAGGAGGCCCATTCTCGTGAAAAAAGCGCAATTCGGACTGAT
>DFYJ01000013.1 GCA_002383325.1 Candidatus Aminicenantes bacterium UBA4085 | reverse complement strand
AAGAGAGTTGTGGGAAAAGGCGAATTGCGCCCGAAGCCGCCGGGACGATACCCCGAACCGTCCCCCGGAGATGGGAGAAGAACCAGAGATTTACTCCGGTCCGGTCCCGCGGCCGGTCAGGTTCCCGGCGCTTCCACGGCGGTGACGGTGAACGTCCGGGAGTGAAGGAGCCGTCCGTCCGGGGCCAGGATTCGGACTTCGAAGGTGATCGGGCCTACGGGGTTGGCCGTGATCGAGAAGTCCGGGAAGGCGTAGGAGCCGGACTTCTTGAGGACGATGGACTTTCTGCTTCCCCGAACGCTGCCGGTCCCTTTGTAGATGATCTGGGCTTCCAAGACCACCCCCGCATCTCCCAGCTTGTCGTAGTTGATGAGAACCGTGACCGGGAACGGCTCCTCGAAAAGGAGCGTGCCCGACGGCTTCTTGATCCGGGTGATCTGAGCCGGCCGGGCCTCCGGGTTCCCCGGATGGCCCGGGATCTTCTCGAGGACCCTGAGCAGGGCCGTCTCCTTCCAGACGGTATCGAAATCATTCATCCCGGCATTGAGCCTGGGGAGGCGGAGCATCACATCCACCTTCCAGGCCCCGATCCGGGTCGGGGCCAGGCGGAGATCGCGGATAGTGCAGGTGCCGTCCCCCTGCAGGACCGGCGACAGCGCCCAGCCGTGGGTGATGTCCTGGCCTGTTTCCGGATCCGCGAAGACGGCCCAGACCTGAGTCCCGGGCGGGAAATTCCGGTAGCTGAAGGCCAGCTCGAAGCCGACGGATTCCCAGACCTGGACGGTCTCCGGGAGGGCGGGGTAGGAAAGGCGGATGCCGTCAACCTCCCGCGGCAGCTCCTCGACGGCTTGCATCTGGAAGGTGACGGCCGAGGCTTCGGCGTAGGTTGTGTCGGCCGTGACCCGGAATTTCCAGCTCCCGGCCTTGTTGAGCTTCACCTTGATCGGGTCGCTCGACAGGGCGGCGTCCCCTTCCAGCGGGCGGGATTCCCAGATCCAGCGGCCGCTGCCGCCGGAGACCGCCTCTACGACGGCCTTGATCTTGCTCCCCTGGACCAGCCCCGAGGCGGAGAAATCCAGCCGGATGTCGAAAGCCTCGCCCACCAAGACGGTGTCCGGAGGCCGGGGCGCATGGACCTTCTCGATCGCGAGCGAGGGCTTCGGGACCACATGGATCCGGATGTGCTCAGACAGGTGCTTGTCCAGGGTCCGCCCGTCCTTGGATTGGATGTAGGCGTCGATCATGATGATTCGGTCGGTAAAGTCCTGCTTGTTGAAGTGCGCGTCGAAATGACAACGGAAAACGCCATCGCAAGTGGATTCCCTGGGGTCCTGGCTGGGAAGGCCCTTGCGGGAGGCGTTGCCGGGCTCGCTGGTGCTGGAGATGCGGACGAGGAGAATCCTGTCCGCCGGCACATTTTCATACCCGAAGCTGGCGCTGATCCTGAACGTCTGGCCGACCAGGGCGGGGTTGTGCTTCAGATCGGTTTCGTGGCTGAGATAGGCCACAATGGCGCCCCGAGCCGGCAGAGCCGCGGCGGCCGAAACGGCGGTCCCAAAAAGAAGGCAGGCGGGAAGAATGGCTTTAAGGATGCGGCGGTCAGGCATGGCGTCTCCTGAGATGGGAATTCTATCAGCCTCAATCGACGACGGTGAAATCGGTCCACTTGGCGGCCAGCAGACGGCTCTTGGGGCCCTTGATGTTCACTTGGACGGTCAAGTCGCCCGTGCGGGTCATCGTGACGTTGATGACCGGGAAGGTATAGGTCCCCCGATTGCGCAGGACGATCGAGTCGGCCCGCCCGAGGAGAGTCGTGGTGTTTTTCTCGATCACCTCGGCTTTCAGGATCACGCCCTGGTCGCCGAGCTTGTCGCAGCGGATGGTGATGAAGAGAGGGGCGATCTCGCCCCTCTTCAAGGTTCCCGGCGGCTTCTGGGTCTTGGTGATCTCGGCCGTCATCTCCGCTGCATCCGGGGCGGGAGCCGCCGCCGGGGGAACGACTTGAAGCGAGATGCGCTTCGTAGAGTATGTCTTGAACTCTTCCGGTTCGTCCAGCCTCGGCAGGCGGATCGTTACGTCCATCTCCCATGTCCCCGGCGCGGGAGCGGTCAGGGTGAGGGGTTCGAAGTCGTAGGTCCCGCTGCCGCCGAGAAGCCGGGAGTTCAGCCAAGTGTTGCTGATATCTTTGCCGCTCACGGGATTGACGAAGACGACCGCGGCCAGCGTGCCTTGCGGGAAGTCCTTGTAGTCCATGGACACGTTGAAGCGGACCTTTTCGCCCTGGCTGACCATTTCCGGAGCCTTCGGATAGCCGATCCGGACCGGGCCCAGGACGCGCACGGGAGCCTCCGCGGCCTCCATCTCGAACTCCAGGGGGTCGGAGGCGGCGTTGTCGGTCTTAGCCTTGACCCTGAGCTTCCAGCGGCCGGGCTTGTCCAGCGAGATCTTGAACGGCTCTGAGACATAGCTGAGTGTGCCGGACACCTTGGGCGACCTCCAACTCCATGGGCCCAACCCGCCCGAAACGGCCTCGACGAGGAAGAAGACTTCCGAATCGGGCAGCAGGTTGTGGGCATTGACGGTCACCCGGATGGGGATGTGCTCGCCGACTCCGACCGTCTCGGGAGGCTTGGGGCAGTCGACGACCATGACCTTCAGGGTCGTCTTCGGGATCATCTTGATCTTGAGAATGTAGTCGGCGAAGAAGTGCTGCGAGGCGCCGTCCCTGGTCCGCGTGTAGGCGTCGACTTGGATCCAGCTCTCGGGGATGATCTCCTTCTCGAAAGAGACCCAGAACTCGACCACGAATTGGCCGCTGCGCTGGCTCAGGTTGTTCCAATCGCCGGCCATCCGTTCGTTGATGGCCTTGTTGATGCCCGAGGTTTCGGGCTCGTAGAGGGCTTTG
The DNA here is from genome assembly GCA_002383325.1 of Candidatus Aminicenantes bacterium UBA4085. Taxonomy (GTDB): domain Bacteria; phylum Acidobacteriota; class Aminicenantia; order Aminicenantales; family UBA4085; genus UBA4085. The sequence goes on along the minus strand of DFYJ01000013.1, from coordinate 10,984 downwards.
AGCCGGACGCCGATGACCTGGCCCGGGTCCACGTCCTGGAAATTGAGCTCAACCCGGATCTGAAAGAGGTAGCCGACCGTGGCCGTCCTCTGGTTGAGGTTCGTGGTGACGGAGAGGGCTCCCCGCTCCTGCGCCGCGGCAACGCCCCCGGCGGCAAATAGAAAAATCCAGGCTGAAGCTAAGCCTATGACGCGACGATGGATCATGACTCCTCCTTTTTGCCTACGGCCCGACTGGACGGAAGCATAAGTGCGCCTTTCGCCCCTGTCAGGCCAGAGCCGGGGGAAAGCGGGGGGAAAGGCGCTACAACGGAAAGTCCGGGCCGTTGACTTTCCCCATAGATTTATATAGCCTCCCCCCATGGGAACAACATGCATCAGTTGCGGGAAAAACGATGAAGAATCGATTTTTCAGACAGACCCGATTGGATCGTACAGCGTATGGGCCATCAGGCGAGAAAAGGCGGACGGACAGGCCTGCGCCGTTGATCTCAGCGCTGCCCTTTGCGATCCCCGTTTAAAGGCGGCCAGAAAGAGGCACGCTCTTCGTTCTCTCCCTTACTGGCTGGCCTTTGCTGTCATTCTTTTCGCCGTCACCGGTGCCGTTTTTATGCTGCTTTCGGGCGGCGAGGTAACACTGGCCATGATGCTGACGTTTCCCAATCTCATCTTCCTGCTCGTTCCTCTCCTGATGACGCCGTTCATGGTTTTGATTCGGTATCATCATTCCACGATCCCCAGGTACACGATCGCATCTCTTCGGATCGGCAAGGATAGAAAGAAATGGGAAGAATTAGGATTTTCGCCCATGGTCTATGATGCCAAACCAACTTCTATCATTCATGAAATTGGATTTGGAGGTCAAACCAAGATTCGATTTGACGAGGATAGAGATTGAGTAGCCCTGCTGAAAGCGGCCCATTTTCCCATTAAGACCGCCGTTCGAGGGCCTGTCCGGCTTGATGCCGCTATCCCTTGCCGGTTTGGAGCAAACCCTATTCCCTCAAGCGCGGGAGCGTGAGCTGATTATCCCGCTCACTTCAGCCAGCCCTCCAGCCAATCCAGCTTGGTCTTCCACCACAGCTCGGCGTTCTGCGGCTTGCTGACGAAGTGGTCCTCGTCCGGGAAATAGAGGAATTTCGAGGGCACCTTCATCCGCTGCAGCGCGGAGAACAGCTGCAGGCCCTGTTCCAGCGGCACCCGCAGGTCGTTCTGGCTGTGGATGACCAGGGTCGGGGTCCTGAAATTCTTGACGTAGTAGCTGGGCGACCACTTGGTGTACTGCTCGGGGTTGGTCCAGGGCGTGCCCTGCTGCTCCCACTCGGGGAACCACAGCTCCTCGGTCGAGCCCCACATCGAGCGCAGGTCGAAGACGCCGTCGTGCGAGATCAGGCACTTGAAGATGTCCGTCTGGCCCAGAATCCAGTTGATCATGTAGCCGCCGTAGGAGGCCCCGGCCGCGGCGTTGCGGGACATGTCGATGAACGGATAGCGGCCGTGCAGGTACCCCAGGCCCTTGATGATGTCCTGGTAGGGCTTGCCGCCCCAGTCGCCGACGATGGCGTCGGAGAAGGCCTGCCCGTAGCCGGCCGAGGCGTGGAAATTGATCTCGGCCACGACCCAGCCGCGGGCGGCGTACATCTGGGTGTTCCAGCGGTAGTGGAACTCGTCCTTCCAGGGGCCGTGCGGTCCGCCGTGGATGAGCATGACCAGGGGATATTTCTTGGTCGCGTCGAAGGCCGGCGGCTTGAGTAGCCAGCCGTGGACTTGGTCCTTGCCGGCGCCCTCGAACCAGAACTCTTCGGCCGGGTTCATCTCCAGGCCGGCCAGCAGCTCCTTATTGATCTCGGTGATCCGGCGCCAGGAAGCGGCGGCCGCATCGAAGGCCCAGACATCGGCCGGCCGGTTCATGGCCTGCTCGAGCATGACGAAGGTCTGGCCGTCGCGAAGGAGGCTCATCGCGGAGAAGGTCTTTCCGCCCATGATCCGCTCAACTTTCACGCCTGGGATTCCGACTTTGTAGAGAGCGTTGCGGCCCTTTTCGTCCGTGGTGAAGTAGACGGCCGAAGAGTCGGAAGCCCAAACCGTCTCGTCTACCGAGACGTCCACGGCTTTGGTCAGGTTGACGGCCGTCTTGGCGGCCCGATCGTAGAGGATGAGGTCCAGCTTATCGGACTCGTAGCCGGGGCGGGCCATGGCCTTGTAGGCCAGGAATTTTCCGTCGGGGGAGTAGCTGGGCTGGTTGTCGTTGGCCTTGCTTGCCGTGATCGCGACGGCCGGACCGCCGGCGGCGGGGGCGATGAAGACATCATTGTTGGTCCCGATGCCCATCTTGAGGTCGGGATCGACGTTGCGGACGAAAGCGACTTCCCGGCCGTCGGGGGAGATGGCATAGTCGAGATGGCCGCCGAGGTCGAGCGGCGGGGCATCGTAATCGCCCACCGTGACGTCCACGGCCTTGCCGCCCGCGGCCGGGGCGACGAAGATGTGGCTTCGGGTGCCGTCGCTCCAGGCATTCCAGTAGCGGTGGAAGAGGGTCTCATAGACGCGGCCCTTGACCTTGTTCTTCTCGGCCGCCTCCATCATTTTCTTGTTGGACTCGTCATCCGCCGCTCCCGGGTAGACCGAGGAGGCGAAGGCGATGCTCTTTCCGTCGGCGGACCAGACAACCCCGGAGGCGCCGCCCGAAATGGTCGTCGCCGGCCAGGGCTCGCCGCCATCCAGGCTGATCATCCAGACCTGGGGGGAGCCGGAGCGGGTGGAGATGAAGGCGAGCGTCCGGCCGTCGGGGGACCAGCGGGGGGTGTTGTCCCTCCCGGGGGCCGTGGTCAGGCGGCGCGGATCGCCGCCGGCCGTGGGAACCAGCCAGATGTCGCTGTTGCTGCGGTTGGCTTCCTTGTCCATGACCGTGACGACATAGGCGATCCACCGGCCGTCGGGGGACGGCTGGGGATCAGTCACCCGCTTGATTTTGATGAAGTCGTCGAAGGTCAAGGGCTTGGCTGTCTGGCCTACGGCCAGGGACGCGGCTAGCACGAGGCCGATGATGGCGAGTACGGCATGCTTTCTCATGGGACTCCTCCGTCGATAGGTGGTCAGAGGCACGATTATATTCCAGAATAAATGGGGGACACCATACATAACTCCCGAATTCTCAGCCGGCTACTCCCTAAAAAAGGGTACAGTATACGTAAATCCCTATTTTCCCCATACCGGTCTCATTTGTCTGGATGCGGATCGTCAACTGGGGTGGACGAAATGTCAACAGAATAATTCGGGAGTTATGTAGGGTGTCCCCCTAACTGTTGAACTCCGGGGGCAAAAAATCGTAGATTAGGGTGAACCTCGAGGACAACCGCACGTGACAGAGCCGGCCGAGACCAATATCGAGCTCAAGGGCCTCCGCTTCCGCTACGGGGCGGTCCAGGCCCTGGACGGCGTCGATCTGACCATCGGGAGCGGGGCCTGCGGCCTGCTGGGCCCCAACGGAGCCGGCAAGAGCACCCTCCTGCGCATCCTCCTCGGTTTCCTCGCTCCCGAAGCGGGGGAGGGCCGGGTCCTCGGCCGCGACATCCGCCGGGATCCCTTCGCCATCCGGCGCCTGGTCGGCTATATGCCGGAGGACGACTGCTTCCTGCCCGGCCTGGACGCCGTGTCCTTCACCGCCTACTTCGGCGAGCTCTCGGGCATGCCCCGCCGCGAGGCCATGAAGCGGGCCCACGACGTCCTCTTCTACGTCGGCCTGGGCGAGGCCCGCTACCGGCAGCTGGAGACCTACTCGGCCGGCATGCGGCAGCGGATCAAGCTGGCCCAGGCCCTGGTCCACGATCCGCGGCTCCTATTCTTGGACGAGCCGACGGCCAACCTGGATCCCCGCGGCCGGGCTGAGGTCCTGGACCTGATCAAGGAGATCTCCTCCCGCAAGGATATCAACGTCCTGATCTCCTCGCATGTGCTCTCCGACATCGAGGCCACCTGCAGCGATGTGGTCATCCTGAATAAGGGCCGCGTCGCCGCGCAGGGCAAGCTGGAAGCGCTCAAACAGGTCGACTTCAGCCTCTTCGAGCTTCGCATCAAGGGAGAGGCCGAGCCCTTCCTGGCCGCCCTCCGCAAGAATCGCTGCCGGGTCGAGGAGACCGAGGACGGGCTGTTCAAGCTCTACGTGCCGCCCGAGGTGGGCCGGATTGGGGTCTTCCGGGCCGCCGCCGCCTCCGGCGTTCAAGTCCGCCATTTCGTCCAGAGCCGGACCTCGCTGGAGGATCTCTTCGCCCGCACGGTGGGAGTGGACTGATGCCGATCGCCGAGCAGGGCTATCTCCACTGGCAGGGGCGGCCGTCCACGGCCCAGAAGCCCTGGCGGGCCATCACCCGCTTCGGTATCCGCTTGGCCTTCCGCCGCAAGTTCTTCAAGCTGACCCTGGCCCTTTCGCTCATGCCGGCCTTCGCCTTCTCCATCGGAGTCTACCTGGCCGAGACGATCGGGAACTTCCAGGTCTTCATGGGCGGGAGCCGGCGCCTCCTGAACGTCGACCCGGCCTACTTCCGAGTCTACTTCACCTCGGACTTCCTCTACTTCATGATCCTGATGCTGATGATCCTGTCCGGGGCGGGGCTGATCGCCGACGACCTCAAGTCCGGCAGCCTGCAGCTCTACTTCGCCCGGCCCCTGCGCAAGCGCGACTACCTGCTCGGCAAGCTGGGCGTGACCGGGTTCTTCGTCCTGCTCCTGACCCTTGTGCCCGGGACCGTCTTCATCCTGCTCAAGCTCATCTTCTCAGGCAGCCTCAAGCTCCTGACCCAGCATCCCTGGCTGCCGCTGTCCGTCCTCCTCTACTCGCTCATCCTGGCCGTCCTCTTCTCGCTGGCTACCTTGTTTTTCTCAGCTTTGAGCAAGAACCGCCGCTTCGCCGGCGTCCTGCTGTTCCTGGTTTACTTCGGCTCCGACGTGGCCTACGCGGTCTTCCACGAGATCTTCCGCCGCCCCGAGCTCGGCTGGCTCTCGATCCGGGCCAACCTGCAGCAGGTCGGGGCCGCGGTCTTCGGGGCCGCCCCTCCGCTGGATGCCCCCTGGCCGGTCTCGGCCCTCATCCTGGCCGTCTTGGCCGGCGTGGCCGTCTTCTTCCTTTTCAAGCGCATCCGCAGCGTCGAGGTGATCCGGTGAGCACGGTCATTCGGGCCGAGGGGCTGAGCAAATGGTACGGGAACGTCCTCGGCCTGTCCGACGTCAGCCTGGAGATCCAGCCCGGGATCGTCGGTCTGCTGGGCCCCAACGGGGCCGGCAAGTCAACCTTCATGAAGCTGCTGACCGGGCAGCTCAAGCCCAGCCTGGGCCGCATCCTCATCGACGGCCGGCCGATCTGGAACTCGGTCGACCTGTTCGGGCGCTTCGGTTTCTGTCCGGAGCCCGACGCCTTCTACGAGGATATGACCGGCTGGGAATTCCTCTCCCGCATCTTCCGCTTCTCCGGCGACAGCCGAACCGAAGCCGAGGCCCGGGCCGAGCGGGCCCTGGCCTCCGTCGACCTGACCCGCGACAAGGACCGCCTCATCCGAGGCTACAGCCGGGGCATGCGCCAGCGGGTCAAGGTGGCCCAAGCCATGGCTCATGACCCCGAGATCCTGGTTCTGGATGAGCCGCTCAACGGACTGGACCCCCTGGGCAAGCGCAAGGTCATCCGCCTGATCAAGGAGTACCGCAGCCAGGGCCGGACGGTCCTGGTCAGCAGCCATGTCCTGCCCGAAATCGAGGCCCTGACCCGCGAAATCATCCTCATCCATCAGGGCAAGATCCTGGCCCAGGGCGACATCCATGCCATGCGCGACCTGATCGAAAAGCATCCCCACATCGTGGCCGTCCGCTGCGACCGGCCGCGCGAGCTGGCCGCCCGGCTCGTGGGGGAGACGGGCGTCATCGACGTCCGCTTCGAGGGCCAGGATGGCCTGATCATGGAAATCCGCGATCGCGACCGTCTGTTCGGCCTGCTGCCGGGCCTGGCCGCGGACGGCGGCCTGGACATCCGTGAGATCACCTCTCCCGACGACAATCTGCAGGCCGTCTTCGATTACCTGGTGGGAAAATGAGCCGCTGGAGCGCCTTCCGAACGGTCTTCGGCTTCTTCTGGTTCGCCGGCCGCAAGGCCCGCCGGACCCGCCTGATGGCCCTGGCCGGGGTCCTGCCCGTTCTGGCCGCCCTGGCCATCCAGGCCGAGCGCTGGGTCAGGGGCGGCGCCGGGCCGACCGGCCTGGAGATCTTCTCCAGCATCATCCTGGCCTTCTACCTGCAGTTCCTGGTCATCATCCTGGCCCTCTTCTACGGCACTTCGGTCGTCTCCGAAGAGATCGAGAGCCGAACCCTGGCCTACCTGACGACCCGGCCCATCCCCAAACAGGCCATCCTGCTGGGCAAGTATGCGGCCTATGCAAGTTGGACGAGCATCCTGGTGGCCGCCGGCACGCTGCTGTCCTTCCTGATCCTCAACACCGACCGCCTGGCTGATCCGGCGGCTTGGGGCATCCTGGCCAAAACCCTGGCCGTCCTCATCCTGGGCCTGTGGGTCTACATGGCTCTCTTCACCCTGGCCGGGGCGGCCTTGAAGAAATCCATCCTGGTCGGGCTGTCCTTCGGCTTCGGCTGGGAGATGGTCGTCCAGTACCTGCCCGGATCGACCCAGAGGTTCACCGTCATGCACTACCTCAAGTCGATTCTGCGGGCGGAGACGCCGAGCCCTGAGGGGATCAAGTCGTTCCTCTTCGTCAGGCTCCAGCCCAGCTCCACGGCCGTCTCGATCCTGGTCCTCTTGCTGATCGGGGCGGCCGCCCTGGCCGCGGCCGTCTGGGTCTTCCGGCGGCGCGAATACCTGTTCGAAGACTGACCCCCCGTCCCTAATTCGCTCCAGTTGCAGGTGAGTGCCTCAGGGAGATTCCCGGGCTTCTGCCGGGGAGCCGGATCCGCCGGCTAAAAAAAAGGTTCTTCTCCCATCTCCGGGAGGCAGGGGCGGTTCGGGGTGTCGGCCAAAGGCGAAATGCGAGGGCGGCGCCTTTTTCCACAGCTCTCTGAGGGCAGCCAACGGCCGCCGAGGGATGTTTGAGCACGCGACAATCCCACGGAACCGAGATGGAGTGGGTGATCTCCATGATCGTCAGGTCAAGAATGCGGAGTTCCGTAGGCGCCGAAGAGAGCTGTGGGAAAAGGCGAGTAGAGCCCGAAGCCGCCGGGACGATACCTCGAACCGCCCCCCCGGAGATGGGAGAAGAACCAAAAAAAAGCCCCGCCCCAGCTCCGGCCGGGCCGGAATCGGGACGGGGCGGCTGTCTTTCTTCTTCCGCGGACGGACCTGCCCGGGCTACTTGATCTCCTCGGGCTTGGTCTCCTCGGTCTTGATCTCGCCGGCCGGCGGCTCGTCGATCTTGACCTCGCCGCCCAGCTTGTTCATGACCTCGGACTCGACCGTCTTGCTCAGCTTGACCAGAAGCTCCTCGGGCAGGAGGGCCTTGATGGTGACGTTGTCGGCGCCGGAGGTGACCTCGATCTTGCCCAGCAGCTCGCCGATCTCGGGCTTCTCGCCGGAGGCCAGGGCGCCCATGGACTTGAAGCCGTTGAGCATATCGGTCAGCTCCTTGTTCTTGCCGGCGTCGGCCGTGACCGCCTTGAAGGACAAATCCAGGCTCTTGTTGGCATAGTCCATGTACATGACCATGGCCTTGAGCGAGGCCAGCGAGCTCAGCATGGGCGTGGACTCGACCATCTTCTTGACGTCCTCGGGCTTGAAGGGGATCACTCCCCAGATCATAGCCGTCTTCTTGGCGTCCTTGATCAGGGCAGCCAGCTCGACGTTTTCCTTGGCGCTGCCGGCCTTCTTCTTCACGACGTCGCAGGCGGCCTTGACGTCGGCGACCGGGCCGATGGCGATGTTGGATGCGTCCAGGAAGGCGCCCATCATCGGCTTGTCGGGAGTCTCGGGGATGATCGGGTCCGCTTGGGGCGCTTCGGCCCCGGGGATGACATCCGTCCCTTCGGTCGGGGGCGCCGGCTCCTCGGGCTTGGTTTCTTCAGCCTTCTCGATGATCTCGAAGGTGGCGATGCCCTCGTACTCACCCTCGATGATGTTGGCCTTGTTCTCCCTCATCTTGGCCAGGAGGGCGGCCTTGTCATACTTGAGGTTGAGAATGCCGAAGCCGGAGGGAGAGGCCCCCTCGCCGCCCGACAGGTTACCGGTCAGGCCCAGCGCCAGGCAGGATACGTCCTTGCGGGGGTCAATGCCGATCTTATTGATGACATCCTGCAGGCCTTCGGCGTTCTTGGGCTCGGCCAGGGCTTTGGCTACGAATTCGATGGCCATGGCCTTGTTGATGTCGATGAACATCACGCCCGCGACGTCCTTGGGCATGAAGGCCAGCATATCCTGGACCTTGGCGGCGCCGGGCCCTCCGCTCTTTTGGCAGGCTCCGAAGGTCAGCAGTCCTACGGCCAGGACGAGAGTCCAAACAACGGCTTTTTTCATGAAAGATCCTCCTCTCCCTATCATACGAAAATGACCCTCTCAGGGTTATCTCCGGAGCATAGCACAGGGCCGCCGGCGGATACAATGGGCCTGAAGGCCGCGGCGGCCGGAGGCTAGGGGGAGTCTGGGATTGGCCCCGGGGCCGGGTTGGTATATAAATCCCCCTCGCCTCCGGAAGCCTGCCCGGCCCGGAGGCCTGGAGGATTCCATGCCCGAGATGTCGCCGCTTCAAGCCCTGATGGACAGCCGCCGCAGCATACGCCGCTACCTGCCCCGGCCCGTCGAGAAGGACAAGATCCGGTCGTGCCTGGAGGCGGCCCGGATCGCGCCGTCGGCCGAGAATGCCCAGACCTGGCGCTTCCTGGTTATCGACGACCCGGAGATCAAGGACCGCTTCGCCCGGGCGGCTTTCTCGGGCATCTACGGGGCGACCCGTTTCGCCGCCCAAGCCCCGGTCCTGGTCTTGATGATGTCCAAGCTCGATTTCCTGGCCAACCGCCTCGGCCAGAGCGTCCAGGGGATTCCTTTCCACCTTCTGGACATGGGCATCGCCGGCGAGCATTTCGTCCTGAGGGCCGAGGAGCTGGGCCTGGGAACCTGCTGGATCGGCTGGTTCGCCGTGCGGGCGGCCCGGCGGTTCTTCCGTATCCCCCGCTCTTACAAGATCCTCTCCCTCATGTCCGTCGGCTATCCCGCTTCGCGGCCGCCCGGAGCCCGCGTCCGCAAGCCGCTGGACGAGATCGCCTGGTACAACGGGTTCAAAGAAGAAAAAACCCCCATTCCCGAGCCGATTGAGGCTTGCGAATAGGGGGGGTGCGGGATTGGACGGAGGGCCGGTTACTTCTTTTTGTAGTCGGCCGGGACTTGGAGCGACTCGGGCGCGACCGCGCCCGTCTCGATCGCCAGGACCTCGGTTCGGAAGGACAAGGCCGGGGCATTCTCCTCCTCCGGGTTGGGCTTCTTCTTCAGGATGTTTTTGCCCAGCTGGCCGAGTCTGCCGCGGATGTCGCCGCCTCCCTCTTCCTGCGCTTCGGCCGCCTTGGCCTTGGGGGCGGGGGAGTACCTGCCGTCGATGAGGACGGGATAGCCCTTGATCTTGGCCATCTCGCGGGCCACCTGTCCGGCCTCGGGCTTCATCTTCGATCCGCCGCTCATCGGGTCGAGGCTGGTCATGATGGCGATCCACTCCGTGCCGAGCACGTCGCGCTGCATCTTGTCCGCGTCCAGGCCCATGGCTTTGAGGTAGGCTTTGCCGAAGGCGGCTTCCTCGGCCTGGGCGCCCTTGAGGGCCGCCGTCTCGGGGGTCGTCCAGACGTCGGTCTCGAGCCGGTCCGTGCCCTTCTCGCCGGTCTTGACGTTCTCCCAGTCCACCGTCCAGCGGACCTGGTGCTCGCGGCAGTCGAAGCCGTTGAGGACCTGGGACTTGCCGGTGGCCGTGACCTTGAACTCGCTGCGGACGATGCGGATGTCCGACTCGGCGGGGGCCTCTTCGGCCGGCTTCTGGCCGGCCTCGGCCTGGGCGGCGTCGCGCTCCTCGACGTATTTATCAATCGACGTGACGGTGTAGATCTTGCGCTTGTGATCGATCTGGGTGATGGTCAGGGCGGGCAGGTCGACCAGCTCGCCGGTCTTGCCGGAGCGGAAGACGGTCTTGCCGGCCAGGCCGCCCAGCAGGCCCTTGCCCTTGAACTCGCTGTCCGTCTCGGTCAGCTTGCGGTCCGAAGTCAGCTTCTCCGTGGACTGGGTGGTGAAGGTGCCCAGGCTCTTGAAGGCCAGGCTCGACTTGGAAGACTTGACCACGCCGCCGAAAGCCGGGGCCAGCAGGGCCAGAGCGGCCAGGGCGGCGATGCTGATGCGCTTCATGCTGTATACTCCTTTCCTATAGAAACAGTATGATATAAAGCCTTTTCCGAGTCAATCCCCGGACCGTCCGCGGAGGCGATCGGGGGAGTCACGGGATCGGACGCCCGGAAGAGCGTCCAGAGGGAGTGTAACTCAGACGCCTGTCCGGCGCAACGATCCGGGCCATGGACCGTTCTATCCGTGGGGCGGCTCTCTCGTCGCGAAACCGCTCCCGATGGGTTCGGTCTATGTTAAAATAATCGTCCCTCAGCCACGGAGATCGATCCATTTTCGAGCTAAGTCCGCCACCCGATCGAGCCGGCCGCGTCCGGCGAGCGGCGCTGTTTGCGCTCTCGGCCGCCTTCCATGCCGTCCTGGTCTTCGCAGCATTCAGCTTGAAGGCGACCTACAAGATCCTCGATCTGGGGGGCAAGACTCGGGAAGCCCTCCTGGTCCCTAAGGGTGCCGTCCGTTTCCCGCCGTCTCCGCGGCTCTCTCCAGGCGGGTCGGGCCCCGTGGAGGGGGCTTCCGCGCAAGGGGAAAGAACGGGCGGCGGGGAGGCGGCGCCCGGGCCGGAAACCGCGGCGGCAGCCGATGAAGCCGGATCGAGGGCCTCAGCTGCTTCAGGCGGCGGGACTACGCC
>DFYJ01000032.1 GCA_002383325.1 Candidatus Aminicenantes bacterium UBA4085 | reverse complement strand
AAATGTCAAGACCTGACCCCTCCCTGTATTATAATCAGGGCATGAACGAGCTGCCGGCCGCGATTCGAAGGCTGGGCCGGGAGAAGCGCCTGGTCAAGGGCGCGCCCCTGTTCCAGGCCGAGGATCCCGCGGATGTCTTCTACCTTCTCCTGCATGGCGGGATCCGGGTCTTCAAGCTGGACGACCAGGGCCGCGAGATGGAGGTCACCCGCCTTGACTCCGGCGATTTCGTCGGCGAGGCTTTCGCCCTGGTCCGCGGCCGCTATCCCTTTTTTGCTCAGGCGGCCCGCGACAGCCGCGTCTTGGCTTTCCCGGCGGCCGCCGTGGAAAAGGCCATCGCCTCTGATCCCGCGGCGGCCCGCTTCTTCGTCCGCCTCCTGGCCCGCAAGTGCGTCAGCCTCTCCGGCCGGGTCGAGAGTCTCGGTATGCAGACCGTCCCCCAGCGCCTGGCCGAGTTTTTGCTCTCGCGTTGCGGCGGGGAGGGCGGATGCCGCATCGACCTGCCGATGAGCAAGGGCGATCTGGCCAAGTTCCTTGGGACGGTCTCGGAGACGCTCTCCCGGACCCTGCGCCAGCTGCGGGACGAGGGCCTGATCGAGGTCCGCGGACCGTCCATCCGGGTCCTCGACTGCGCCGGCCTCAAGTCCCGGCTGGGCTGACCGCTTGACTTAGGTCAAGGCCGGCGCTCTCCACTTCGGGTAGACTTGTCCCGGGAGAACGAACATGGCCAAACGCAAGATCATCGAAATCGATCGCGACCTCTGTGACGGCTGCGGGCTCTGCACCACTGCCTGTGCCGAGGGAGCGCTGCAGCTGGATGCGGAGAACAAGGCCGTCCTGGTCCGCGAGCTCTATTGCGACGGGATGGGGGCCTGCCTGGACGTCTGCCCGACCGGCGCCCTCAAGATCATCGAGCGTGAGGGCGAAGCCTATGATCCCCAGGCCGCCTACAAGCACGTCCTGAAGACCCGGGGAAAGGACGCGGCCCTGAGCGTCCACGGAATCGGGCCGGCCGGGCATCATGGCGAACAGGGTTATGATCATGATCATGACAGCCGCCGCAAACCCGAGAAACGCGCCAAGGCCTCCGGCGCCGCCGCTATGGCCTGCGGCTGCCCCGGGAGCGCCGCCCGAGAGATCAAGCGGGAGCCCGCGGAAGCCTCGGCTCAACCCGCTCCCGTCAGCTCGGAGCTGACTCAGTGGCCCGTCCAGCTCCACCTGATTTCGCCCTTCGCTCCCTACCTGAAGAATGCCGATCTGCTGGTCGCCGCCGACTGCACGGCTTTCGCCCTAGGCAGCTTCCATCAGGATCTTCTTAAGGGCCGGAAGCTGGTCATCGCCTGCCCCAAGTTGGACGACACCGAGGGCTATGTTGAGAAGCTGGCCGACATCATCGGGACCAACGATCTGCGGTCGCTGACCGTGGCTGTCATGACCGTGCCCTGCTGCGGCGGGCTCTGGCGCATCATCGAGGACGCCGTCGAGCGGGCCGGTTCCGACCTTCAGCCGCGCCGGGTCGTCGTCGGCATCGACGGGCGAATCGTATAGGGGTCAGATCTCAACATTCAACATTTCATGAATCTGAGGCAGTCGGCCGCCCTCGGCCGGACGCGTTTTGTTGAATGTTGAGACCTGACCCCCTCCTTACGCTGGCTTCTCCGTCACGGGGCGCCGGCGAAAATGTCAAATGTCAAGACCTGACCCCTTCTTAGAGCGTCACTTCTTTTGCCGGGCCGTAGTGGATGCCGTTGAACAGCCACTTGAAGGTTCCGTGCGGCTGGCCCCGGAAGGCGATCTCCGGACCGTAGAGGAAAAGCTTCCCCTTGGCCACGGGCGCCTCGATGACCTGGATGCCGCGCCAGAGATAGTGATCTCCCCAGACCCAGCCGCTGCGCAGGGGGTTCTTGCTTTCAAACCAGGCCACGGAGCGCAGCCCCTTGTTCGGAGCCTCGGGCAGCAGGTCGAAGACCGGGCTGTTGTCGAAGAAGACATCGACGTCCTCGGGCAGGCCGTAAGACAGGGGGTGGGTGTTGTCCACCTTGACCCGGAGGATGGAGCCCGGCATATAGAGCTTCTCGCGGCTTACGGGGATCTCCCGCCCGCCGGAGGCCTTCTCCAGCAGGTGATTGGCAACCGGCAGCCCGAGGTGGTAGGCGAGCGATGTGGAGCCCGAGATGGTCAGCACCGTGCCCCCGGCCTCCAGGAACTCTTTGAGCTTGGGAATGGTCTTCTCGGCTGTGACCCGGCCGATCCTAGCCTTGAATTCGTCGGGGATGTTGGCCGGTGCCGCGGGTCCGAACCCCCCGCCGCCACCGCCCGCCCGGGCCTGCGAGGCCGGGGCCGGGATGCCGCCCTCGACGAAGATCAGGACGTCATACTTGGCGGCCAGGCTGCCGGCGTCAAGGGCCGGCGCGTAGACGACCTCGAAGGGGAACTCGAACCTCTCCAACAGCCAGCGCATCCAGCCGGAGTCCATCGATCCGCCGTAGGTGTCCCACAGCCCGATCCGGACCGGCTTGATCTGGAAGGCCCGGCCCGACGGCGCCAGGTCCAGAGGCTTGATCGGCAGGCCGAGGTCCCGGGACGTCTTCTCCAGGACGGGCAGGACGGCGGGCTTGGCCGGAATGTAGATCGTCCCCGCCGGGTGGGTCTCTCCGCCGGCTGAAAGGGGAGCTTGGAGCCAGTAGGCCTCTCCGCCCGCCTTGAGAACCCGGTTGACGGCGATGGCGGCATCGTTGAACCGGTGGCTGACCAGGAACCCGGCCGCCTTGGCCATCCCGGATATCGGGGCGGCTGCCGGCGGCTTGGCGAAGCCGGTGATTTCCTGGAACGGCCCGTCGAAGGCATCCAGGACGCGGTCGAATCGGACGCCCATTTGGAAGGCCACGGTCCAGCCGGCGCTGTCGTAGGGGGCGCGGGGAGGGCCGCCCGGATAGGCGAAATCGTCGGGGTGGTCCTGCGGCTCGAACATGGACATCAGGTGGGATCGGAATGCCTGGTCGGCCTTGACCACGAAGGATCCCTCCGGATAGCTCTTTCCGGCGGCCGTGAAGGGCTTGGCCGCCCGGTGAACGGAGATCCCGCTCTTGATGAGGGTGTTGACGAACTTGGTCGCGGTCAGGAAGTCCGGCTGGTCGGCCGGGAGGATGAAGCCGCGCGGGTCCCGCTTGGCCGGGTCGCGCAGGGCCTCATAGTATTTCATGGCCGCGCCGCCGCCCCTCATCCCGCCGGGTCCCGGCGTCGGGGCCTGGCCCGGCGCTCCCGCTCCGCCGGAAGCCGTCCTGTCCGCCTCGACTCTGGCCTGCACGGCCGCCACATCGCGCGGCTTGAAGGTCCAGGTGTCGGTCCGGCCCTTGGCAACGGCGTTGCGGCCCATGACGTAGCGGTTCCAGAGGACGTCCTCGCGGCGCAGCGAGGCGAAATTCATGATCGCCTTGCAGGCGGTGATGGAATAATCGATCGACTGCCGGAAGTGCCACTTCTGGGGCATGATCGGATAGGGGTAGTCGCCCGTGGGAAGCATGCGGGCCGGCAGGAAGGGGATGTCCATCGGGGTCGGGTTGCCGATGATCTCGGTCAGAATGCCGAGGATATTGTGGAAGTAGCCGGTGCTGCGCAGGCCGCCGTTCCACCAGGTCGAGTAACCGGCCCCGCCGCGCATGATCGCGCCGGGCTTGCCCTCGGCCGCGAAGCGCTCGTGCATGGCCAGCCCCAGCAGGTCGGTGCCGATCGGCACCAGCGGATCGAAGTCGTAGTTGAAGGGATCGCGGAAAGGCGGGCAGAAGAGGACCGTCCCGGACGGCCCGGTCTGGTGCTGGTTGTAGAGGAACTGGGGGTGCCATTCGATGTAGAGCTGGCGGCTGACGGCCTCGCTCTCCGATTGGGTGACCATGTAGAAGTCGCGGTTGTTGTCGTGGCCGATGTATTTCTGATAGAGGCGGGGCAGGCCGCTCATGGACCGCTTGGCCGGCTCCTTTTCCCGCATGTACCAGTCGGCCACCAGCTCCAGCCCGTCCGGATTGCAGGGGCAGAGGAGCAGGATGACGTCGTCCAGGAGCCGCAGGGTTTCGGCGTCCCGGCTGCTGACCATCTGCCAGGCCAGCTCGATGACGGCCTGGCCGCCGACCACCTCGGTGGCATGCAGTCCGCCGTCGATCCAGACGACCGCCTTGCCCTCCCCGGCCAGGCGGCGGGCTTCGGCGTCCGTCAGGTCCTTGGCCAGAGCCAGGCGGCGGGCGATCGTCTTGAAGCGGTCCAGCCGCCGGAGATTGGCCGGAGAGGATATGATCGCCATGATCATGGTCCGGCCTTCCTCGCTCCGGCCGATGTCGACGACCGTCATGCGGTCGGACTCCGCATCCAGCTTCTTCCAGTAGGCCGCCAGCTGGGTGTAGTTGATCATCTTGTAGTCGTCGCCGACCGCGAAGCCGAAGTGGGCCTTGGGCGACGTCGGGCCGGCGGCCAGGGCCGCCGAAGTCAGGCAAGCCAAGGCGAGAAGCAGCAGGGGGAGTCTTTTCCGAACGGGCATGAGGGCCTCCGGAGTAAGAAATTCCGACGTGCCTATATACCAGAGGCCGGCGCCCCGTGTCAAAATCGCCCGTCGCCGCCTTCAAAAAAAAGGGCGGCGCCGAAGCGCCGCCCTTGTCCATCCGGTTTTGGACCCGCGGGGGTCAGGTGAACATCTTCTTGACGATGTCGACCAGGCCGAGCGCGTAGTCGACCTGCTGGAAGGGAATCTTGCCCTTCTCGGCGATCTTGGTGAAGCGCCCGTCCTTGTTGCTGTCCTTGGTCACGACGATGAAGTCGGCCAGAGGCGCGACGGCGTCGATCATCCGCTCGTTGTCGCTGCCGGCCGGGCCGCGGCCGGCCTCGCCGCCGACATGGACGGCGATCAGGAAGACCTTGTTCTTCTTGCAGTAGTCGACGAGCTTCTTGACCCGGGCCTCCTCGGTGTCGATGGTCAGGCCCGAGGCGCCCATGCCCTTGAGGCTGGCCCCGATGGCCACGATGACGGCCTTGAAGGGTGTGCCCTTGGGGTACTTGACCAGATCGGTGTTGCTCTCGACGTGGAAGCCCTCGGCCGACTGCTTGTTGCCCAGCCCGACGCCGGCCGCGACCATCTCGGGGGTCGGGACGTCGCAGTAGTCGTACTTGAGGTCGGCTTCCTCGAGCACGATGTTCAGGGCGTTGACGTCGTTGCTCTGGCCGGCCGACGTGGTCAGTATGGGCAGCTTGGCTTTGGGCACGACCGCCTGGGCGGCGACCAGCGCCGCCACCGCGGCGACGGCCAGGATCAAAACGAAAAGCTTTTTCATCTTCATGCGTTGACTCCTTGGGAAACCGGTTCCCTGTCTATTATAGCGCGCGGAGCGGCCGGCGGCGAGCCCGCCGTCAGCGCCGCCCGCCGGGCGCCGGATCCTCCTGCAGCCATGCGTCGACCATCCGGACGGCCTTGTTCCACTGGGCCCCATAGGCATTGACGCGCTCGCGGGTCCGCTTCTCGGTGTTGTAGAAGCCGAGGTGGTTGTACTTGACCAGCAGCTTATCGCCCAGGTCCCACCAGCCGGCCACGATCTTGTCGTTCAGGTCGATGACCGTCTTGGTCAGGTACTCGCGGGCCTTGGCCGGGCTCTTGGCCCACAGCTCCAGGGCCGCCTTGTCGATCTCGGGGATCTTCTGCACGGCTCCGCCCTCGTACTCCAGGCGGGCCTTCTCGACATCCTTGATGGCCTGGTTGTAGATGACCTGGGTGTGGAAGTCCACGTAATCGGAGGCCCAGCGGGCCGAGGCCCGGTTGAAGACGTAGTGGTCGCCGACCATGAAGGACTTGGGCACGGCGTTCATGCCGGCGTAGAGAGGCATGTAGACGGCCGTGTCCTGGGGCCCGAAGGCCACCCAGACGATGCCGCCGATCGGGGCGGGCAGGTTGGGCCGGCACTGGACCAGGCTGGTGTACTCGACGTTGGCCACGCTGATCTTGCGGGTCCGGCTGTAGTAATTGGGGTTCTGGAAGGGGCCGCCGCGGATGCCGGCCACGGGGTCGAAGATGGTCCCGTAGGACTTGTCCCGGGTCAGGTCCATGACGTCCTGGACCGAGAGCTTCTTGTCGGGCTTGACCGAGAAGGGCAGATCCATGTTCTCGGTCGCCGGATTGAGCTTGAGGGACGGGGCGCACACGTCCAGGAAACGCCACAGCCGGCTGCGGCCGCCGTTGCTGCTCATGGCCGAGCCCTGGGCGGGCGAGTAGGCCCGCTTCCAGCTGAAGGGCTTGCCGGAGGCCGGGTCGTAGAGCTTGTTCTCAACGGCGCAGGAGACGACATTGGGAGAGGCTAGGAAATTGTCCTTGTCCTCCAGGTTGATCTCGCCGATNNGCGGGCCGACCGGCATGATCTCGAAGATCCAGACTTCGTTGGGGTCGGACACGGCGAACATCTCGCCGTCGTCGTTGAAGCCGTAGCCGTACTTGGTGGCCAGGTCGCCCATGACTTGGATGCACTCGCGGGCCGTCTTGCTCCGCTCCATGCCCAGCAGCGACAGCATGGTCAGGTCGATCTTGGCCGCCGGGGTGTTGTTGACCAGCTTGCGGACGGTGCCCAGGGTGGACTCGGAGATGGCCACATTGTTCTCGTTCATGTAGCCGAACATGCCGTGGTGATAGGCGTACGTGTGGGCCGGCTGCGGGATGGAGAAGCCGGTGTCGCCCTTGGTCGGGGCGACGACCCACTTGGTCCCCTCGGGCCAGGTGATGTACTGGTTAATGTGCCAGATCTTGCGCATCGCGCCCGGCTTGTGGTCGGCCGCGGGGACGTGGCCCCACGTCCAGTCGCAGACGNNTCGACGCGCCCTTGCCGACCAGGATGACCGTGCAGGCCTCCCGATCGGGGGTCAGGGTCAGGTCCGGAGCTTCCGTCCGGGCCGGCCCGACGAAGGCGAAGGCGCCGGCCAACAGGCCGACAACCAGGGCGGCCAGGGCCGCCCAGTTCTTCGGGTGTCTCATCGTGCTGCTCCTTTATTGATTTGCCAACGCGATATCGACGACGCGGACGGCCTTGTTCCAGAGGGGGGAGGGATTCTGGGCCCGCCCGCGGGTCCGCTTCGCGGCGTCGTAGAGAGACAAGTGATCGTACTTGACCAGGAGCGCGTCGCCCAGGTTCCACCAGGCGGCGACGACCTTGTCGGCGTTCTCGTTGGTGAATCGGGTGACGAGCTTGACGGCTTCGGCCGGCGACTTGGCGTAGAGGGCCTGAGCCTGCTTGTCGATGTCGGGGATCCGGGTCAGGGCCCCGGCCTCCCACTCCAGCTGGGCTTTCTGGACGTCCTTGATGGCTTCGGAGTAAATCGGTTGGACGTGGAAGTCGACGTAGTCGAAGGCCCAGCGGGCCGAGGCCCGGTTGAGCTCGAAGTGGTCGCCGACGCTGAACGAGGCGGGGATGGACGTCGTCCCGGCGTAGAGGGGGATGTAGCAGGACGTGTCCTGCACGCCGAAGGCCAGCCAGGTGATGCCGCCGACCGGGTCGGGAAGCCACGATCGGCACTGGGTCACGCTGGTGTACTCGACGTTGGCCACGCTGATCTTCCGGGTCCGGCTGTAGTAATTGGGATTTTGGAAGGGGCCGCCGCGGATGCCGGCCACCGGATCGAAGGGCGTGCCGTAGGACTTGTCCCGGGTCAAGGCCATGACATCCTGGACGGACAGCTTCTTGTCGGGCTTGACCGAGAAGGGGAAGTCCATGTTCTCGAGTGTGGTCGGGAAGTTCCGGGATGGGGCCACCGCCGAGAAGAACCGCCACATGCGCTGGCGGGAGCCTCCCGAGCTTGCGGCGCTGCCCGCTCCGGGGGAGTAGGCCCGCTTCCAATTGAAGGGCTGGCCGGCGGCCGGGTCGTAGAGCTTTTGCTCGACGGCCAGGGAGACGGCGTTGGCGGAGGCCAGGAAGCGGTCCCTGTCCTCCAGGTTGATCTCGCCGATGCGCGACTCGTTGGGGCAGACGCTGGCCTCATCGTCGGGGAGGCGCTGGGCGCACCAGACGGCGCCCGGCTTGCCGCTCTCCGGAGTCCAGAGCGGGCCGACCGGGAAAATCTCGAAGATCCAGACTTCCTTGGGGTCGGCCACGGCCAGCATCTCGCCGCCGTCGACGAAGCCGTAGCCGTACTTCTCGGCCAGGCTGCCCATGAGCTGGATGGCCTCGCGGGCCGTCTTGCAGCGCTCCATGGCCAACAGGGTCAGCATGGTAATGTTGGTCTTGGCGCTCTGGGTCGGGTTGCTCAGCTTGCGGACGTTGCCGATCGTGGACTCGCCCATGGCCAGCTGCTGGTCGTTCATGTAGCCGAAGACGCCGTGCATGTAGCCGTAGGTGTGGGGGACTTCGGGGATCTCGACACCGTTGAAGTCCTTTTTGATCAGGTCCCACTTGAGGCCCTCGCTGGGCGGCCAAGTCCTCATCTGGGAGATGTTGTAGAGCTTGCGGGTCGCGCCGGGCTTGTGGTCGGCGGCCGGGACCTTGCGCCAGGTCCAGTCGCACGTGCCGCAGTCGGCGGTGTGGGTGGTCATGGTCGAGCCGTCGGTGGAAGCGTCCTTGCCGACCAGGATGACGGTGCAGGCCTCGCTCTGGAAGTCGAGGTCCGGGGCTTCGGCGGCGGACGGCCGCGGCGGCAGGAGGAGGAAGACGGCCGCGGCGGCCAGGATGGCCAGGCCGGCGGCGGCGGCGAAGGGAAGACGGTGCGGTCGCTTCATGCAGGGGCTCCTTGGGCTCGGGGCGATGTCACTCGTAGCGGACCTTGGCCGGATCGGCCTTGGCCGGATCGTGGTAATACTTGCCGACGCCGTCGCGGACGATGTCGGCGTACTTGGGCGCGCCGCTCAGGCGGATGGCCCGCTCGGCGTTCTTCTTGCTGAACTGGCGGAGGATCTCCAGAGCCGTGCTCATGTGCTGGCCGACCCGATTGGCGATGGGCCAGCCCTTCTCGTCGTACGGCACGAACAGCTTCTTCTTCCCGGCCAGGCTCAGCAGGAAGGGGTCTTTGCCGTCGAGCAGCAGCTTGACCGTCTTGGGTCCGGTCGGCTGGTCGAGGAAGGGGATGGGCGCCTCCAGCAGGAAGGGCATGGCCTCGGAGAAATCGCCGATCTCCCGGTGGGACAGGCCGCGGAAGTTCTGCGGCGAGGGCTCGACGTGGCTGTCGAAGCCCTCCATGGCCTTGACCATCATGGTGGCCAGGGTGGCGATCTTGGCCGACTTCTGCGGAGCGACGACGCAATTGGTGACGGGGAACATGGTCTCGGCGCCGTGGAAGTCGAAGGCCACGTCGATCTTCTCCTTGCGCATCAGCTCCATGGCCGCGAAGGTGACCTGCTCCATGATCGGCCCGTTCGGCCGGCCCGGCCAGGTCCGGTTGGTGTTGCGGACATCGAGGTAGGAGAGGAGCTGCTTGTCGGGGTAATGGATGTAGACGTCCGGGTCGGGCCAGGATTCCAGAGGCGAGGCGTCGCGGGTGCCCATGCGGAATCGGACCTGGCCCCAATCGGTGGGGATGTCGTAGTAGAGCGGGTAGCCGTCGCCGGGCTTGGTATTGCGGCTGGCAGAGATGTTGATCGTGGGGATGATGTAGAGGGTGCCCTTCTCGACGACGGCGTTCTCGATCAGGATCATCAGGGCCAGCAGCCCGGCCGGCTCGTTGGCGTGGGTGTTGGCCATGAGCACGGCTTTGCCGCCGGGCTCGGCCCCCTCCATGACGAAGACGTCGGGATCGACAAACTTGCCCTTGAGCGAGGGGGACCAATCCGACAGCTTGACGACCTTGGTCACGCCGGGACCGGCCACCATGGGCATGCCGTAGTGGCGGTGCTTGAAGAGAGGAACGCCGCCGGCGACGGTCAGAGCGGCGGCCAGGACGGCCAGGACGATCTTGACCCGCGCGGGATGGGCCATGGGCTTGCTCTCGGCGGGGCTCATTTGACCCTCATCAGGCGGAGGACGAGCGGGATCAGGACGAGAAGCCCCAGGATCAGGTCGTTGGGGCTCTTTTTCTCGCGGAGGAAGTTCCAGCCGAGCAGGAGAACCAGCCCGGCGGTGATGACGTAGTAGAAGATCATGACGATGTTCATGGCGTGAGCCTCACATGCTCCATTTGACCAGGAAGGACAGCTTGGCGCTGTAGACGACCATCAGGATGCCGGTGACCGTGATGACCAGCCAAGGCAGCCAGGTCTGCTTGAGGAAGGATCCGTACGTTCCCTTGTACTCCGAGACCATGACGCTCAGGCGGCCGATCAGGGCCGTCGGCGGCAGGCCGTCGCCCAGCGGCCAGAGGATGCTCAATCCGGCGATGGCCACCGTGGCGTGCAGGCCGATGGAGTCGAAGAACCAGATCAGGGGGATGCCCAGGATGGCCGCGGCGCCGTAGGTCAGCACTCCCTCGGAGAAGGGGATGATGACGGCCAGGCCGATGAAGAGCAGGACCAGGGGGATGGAGATGACGGCGTAGGAGATCATGCCCCGCACGCCGGTCGCGGTCATGATCTGCTGCAGCATGCCGACGACGATCATGGTCGCCAGCAGGGGCAGGAGGCGCTGCATCGTCTCGCGGGCCAATCTCAGCACGTCGAGCTTCTTGGGGCTGACCAGCCAAGCCGTCAAGGCGGCGGCGGTGAACTCCAGCGGCAGGCCGAAGATGGGCATCGCGAACGGCCAGGTGCGGTTGGCCATGACCATGCCGAAGAAGACCAGGAAGGGCAGCAGCACCCGCCAGCCTTTCATCCCGGGGGGCGCGGGGGGCAGAGCGGCCAGGGCGGCGGCCTTGTCCATCCCGCCTTCCTTCTTCAAGCCCAGCCAGAGCATGGTGAAGGTGCCCAGGATGAGGACGGGGATGCCCAGGGTGTAGGTGAAGCCGACATAGGGGATGGCCGTCCCGGCGCAGAGGATCATGGCCCAGATGTTGACCGGCGGCGCGACCGCGGCCAGGCCGGCCACGATGAAGAGCATCGCCGCCACCTTGCGGTCGGGGATGCCCAGGGCCTTGAGGGCCAGGGCGACCGGGGCCCCGACGACCAGGATCGAAACGCTGCCGGCCCCGGTCAGGGCGCCCGGGATGAGGATGATGAACATCAGCACCAGCAGGGCCAGCACCCGGACGTTGTAGAAGAGCTTGATGGCGCCGCGGACGACGTAGTTGACGCCGCCCGACTCGTTGACCAGGGCCATGAAGATGGTGGCCGTGGAGAAGACGAGCATGACGTCGAGGTAGGGGAACATGCCCTCGACGAGATGGCGGGGGAGCTCGGCGATCGGCGGCGTCTTGAGGAAGGCGCCGCCCAGCCCGCCGACGACGGCGGCGGCCAGGATGCTGAGCTCGACGGATAGCTTCTTGAAGGAGGCGACGGCGTAAGCCGCCACCATGAGGAGGAGCAGGACGCCGATTTGAAGGGTCATGTTGACTCCAAGCCGGCATTGTATGCCGGGCGTCCGGGCCGGTCAAGAAGAGCTCGAGCCCCCCGCTACTCCTCGCCCTATCCGATGAATGAGCCGATGGGCAACTGCTGCTGGCGATGATGGATTGACCGCC
This sequence comes from Candidatus Aminicenantes bacterium UBA4085, assembly GCA_002383325.1. GTDB lineage: Bacteria > Acidobacteriota > Aminicenantia > Aminicenantales > UBA4085 > UBA4085. Next base: position 46,484 of record DFYJ01000032.1, on the reverse strand, counting down.
ATAAGGGACTTGTTTATCATGAGCCGGAATCCCATGAGCGAGGCCGACCGGCGCCATCTCCGACCGTTCGCGGGATGGGTCTGGACCGCCGTCATCATCGGCCTTCTGGCCTCAGCCTGTCGCCGCCCGGAGAGCTTCGCCGGTCGGGGAGGCCTCTCCTTCGACGACAAGGTCCGCTACGCGGTTTGGGGCCGCCTGGCGACGGTCGAGGATCCGCCGCTCGTCTGCGCCGACGGCGAGCCCATCCTGGCCTCGGCCGCGGTGAAGGATTTCTACGAGGCCCGCTACTACCGGCCGGCTTGGAGCAAAGACGGATCGCCTGGCGAAGCCGCCGAGGACCTGCGGGCGGCCATCCGCGAAGCGGTTCGGGACGGCTTGCGGCCCGAGGACTATCATCTGCGGGTTTTGGAGAAGATGGACGGACTTCGCGAGCCGGCTCTGACGGCCGAGGCCGAGCTTTTGCTGACGGATGCTTTCTTCCTGTTCGCGTCCCACCTGGCCGACGGCAAAGTCGACCAGGATGCCCGGCGGGCTCGCTGGGACGGCCGCTCATCCGACGACGACCTGGCCGCCGCTCTGGAGCGGGCCCTGGCCGGAGGAAGCCTCCGGCAGGAGCTCGACCATCTTCTGCCGGGCCACGAATACTACGCCGCCTTGCGGCGCGACTTGGCCCGCTACGAGGGCTTTGCCGGGCGCGGCTGGGCGGTGATCCCCGATGGACCGGTCGCGGGAACGGGGGATTTCGACGGGCGTGTTCCCGCCCTCCGCTATCGGCTGGCCGCCGAAGGCCTGGCCCCCCAAGGGAAGCCCGAGCGCGAGGACCTGTTCGACGCACCCTTGGCCGCCGCTCTCTGCGGCTTCCAGCAGAGGCACAGCCTGCCCCAGACCGGCCGCCTCGACGCCGCGACCCGAGCCGCGCTCAACGTCCCGGCTTCCGAACGGGCCCGCCAGATCGCACTTAACCTGGAGCGATGGCGTTGGATGCCGTCCGACCTCGGTCCCCGCCACGTCCTGGTCGATGTCTCCAACTTCGAGCTGTTCATCGTCGATACGGGACGCGAGATCATGCGGATGAAGATCGTGGCCGGGACCCAGGTCTGGCCGACGCCCTGCTTCTCCAGCCGCATGACCGACATCGTGGTCAATCCTTCCTGGAACGCCCCGCCCCGAGTCTTGGCCAAGGAGCTGGTCGGCTACATCCGCAAGGACCCCAACTACCTCAAGAACAACGGCATGTACCTCTTCCAGAAGCAGGGCGGGGCCGAGGTTCTGGTCAATCCCTCCTCCCTGGACCTGGCCGCCGTGACGGAGGGCAACCTGGACTTTCGGCTGGTCCAGATGCCCGGGCCGCTCAACGTCCTCGGCCGCCTCAAGTTCAGCCACCCCAACCGCTATGACATCTACCTGCACGACACACCCTACCGCTCCGATTTCGGGCAGGCCGTGCGGACCTTCAGCCACGGCTGCATGCGCGTCGAACATCCGCTGGAGTTCGCCGCCTACCTGCTGGGCGGCGCCCCGCGCTGGACGCCGGAGAGAATCCAAGAGATGATCGATCCGGGGGACGAGTTCACCCTTTTTGTCCCCGGCCGGATTATGGTTCACGCCTTCTCCGGCACGGCCTGGCCGCTGCGGGACGGCACGGTCCACTTTCGGCCCGACATCTACGCCGCCGACGGCTGGCTGGGGGCGGCCCTGGCTTCGGCTCCGCCCGCGGCCCCGCCCCGGGTCATCCGCGATTTTGACGACGAATAAAAAGGCTCATCTCCCAAATCCGGGAGATAAGAGCGATTCGGGGGATCGGCCAACGGCGAAATAGCGAGGGCGGCGCCTTTTTCCACGGCTCTCTGAGGGCACCCGCCCTGGCGGGGATTATCGAAGCGACGTCCCGGCTAGGGCTCCTCAAGCTCCGCGGGCGCCGAGGGATGTTTGAGCACGCGATGAACTTGGGAATCGAGATGGAGTGGGAGATCTCCATGATTGGTAGGTCTTGAATGCGGAGTTCCGCCCTCGCGGGAACCATCGAAGCGATGTTCCGACGAGGACTGCGAAGCGCTGCAGGCGCCGAAGAGAGCGGTGGGAAAAGGCGAGAAGAGCCCGAAGCCGTCCTCGCGAGGACGGTTGAAGCAACGTCCTAACAAGGGCTGCGCAAGCTCCGCCGGGACGATCCTCCGAAGCGCTCCTCCCGGAATTGGGAGAAGAGCTAAAAAAAGGTCAACTGACTCCGGGGGCCAGCAGCCTGGTATTCGTCCCCGAATCAGAAAACAATTCGAGCCGGGATTCCTGCGCTCTTGAGGGCGGCGGCGATCACCCGCCGGCGTTCCAGGAAGTAGGCGTCGGTCAGGGCGTGCCCGAAGCCGTGCCGCTCGGCGAAGGCCCGCACCTGGGGGACGTAGTTCAACCGGTCGACCAGGACGTCGTCGACCTTGCCGGCCAGGAGTCCGACCAGCCGGGCATGGTCGCCCGGGATGATGGGGCCGATGAAGGCGGAAGTATGGACGCCCGCCTCGTGGAAGCGGGCCAGCGCTTCGATACGCTCAGCGGGCGATGAGGCGCGCGGCTCGAACAGGCTCGCCGTCTTCTCGTCGTCGGTGGTGATGGAAATCGTCACGTTCACCTTCGGGATCGAGCGGATGAGGTCGAAGTCGCGCAGGATGCGGGCCGACTTGGTCTGGATGGTGATCCGCCGCCCGCTCTCCCGCAGGATCTCCAGGCAGGCCCGGGTCAGTCCGAAGCGCTCCTCAGCCGGCTGGTAGGGGTCGCAGACCGAAGCGATCCAGATCTGGCCCGGCTTGGCCCGGGGGATCTGGCGGGCCAGCAGTTCCGGCGCATTGACCTTGACGTCGACGAACGTCCCCCACGGCTCGCTGTGCCCCGAATAGCGGGGGATGAACAACGCGGCGTAGCAGTAGCGGCAGGCCACCCCGCAGCCGGTGTAGGGATTGACGCAGAAGTCGTAGATCTTGGAGGCGTTGAGGATCGACTTGGCTCGGACTTCGCGGACGACCATGTGCCGTTATTATATAATGGAACGTCATCGACGGCCGGCAAGGAGGCTCGCATGAAATGGTGGACCGAGGCCCGCTTCGGCATGTTCATCCACTGGGGGCTCTACGCCCTGCCCGCCCGCCATGAGTGGGTCAGGAGCCGCGAGGCGATCACCGAGGACGGATATCGCCGGTACTTCGAGCAGTTCAACCCCGACCTGTACGATCCCAAGGCCTGGGTCCGGGAGGCTAAGGCGGCCGGGATGAAATATGTCGTGGTCACGGCCAAGCATCACGACGGTTTCTGCCTGTTCGACTCGAAGCACACGAACTATAAGGCCCCGGCCACGGCGGCTGGCCGCGACCTCATCGCCCCGCTGATCGAGGCCATGCGCGCGGAAGGCCTTAAGATCGGGCTCTACTATTCGCTTCTCGACTGGCATCATCCCGAATACCCGGTGGACCGCCATCATCCCCAGGCCGGTGACGCGGCCTTCCGCGAGGCGGCCAAGGGCCGCGATGTGCGGAAATACGCCGCCTATATGCGGGATCAGGTCCGGGAGCTGCTGATGAATTACGGCCGAATCGATTATATGTTCCTGGACTTCTCCTTCCCCGGCCCCGACGGCAAGGGCCGGGACGACTGGGAGTCGGAGAAGCTTCTGGCCCTGATCCGCGGACTGCAGCCGGAGATCCTGGTCAACGACCGCCTCGATCTGCTCGACGTCCCCGGCGGCTGGAACTTCCGCACGCCCGAGCAGTTCATGCCCCGGGAGTGGGTGACAATGAATGGGAAGCGGGTGCCCTGGGAGACCTGCCAGACGTTCTCCGGCAGCTGGGGCTACCACCGGGATGAGGCTACCTGGAAAAGCGCCCGCCAACTCATCGTGATGCTCATTGAGGTCGTTTCCAAGGGCGGCAACCTCCTGCTCAATGTCGGGCCGACCGCGCGGGGCCTCTTCGACGGCCGGGCCCAGGAGCGCCTGGAAGGGATCGGGCGGTGGATGCGCCTTCACGACCGGTCCATCACCGGCTGCACCGCGGCTCCGGGGGAATTTCCCAAGCCCGAAAAAGCCCTGTTGACCTTCAACCCGGCGGCCGGACGGCTCTACGTCCACGTCCTGGAATGGCCCATGGGCCTGATGACCTTGGACGGGTTGGGCGGGAAGATCCGCTATATCCAGCTGCTCAACGACGCCTCGGAGATCCTGTTCAAAGACGCCGCGAATCCGCGCGACCTCGGCTACATGGGCTTCCTGCCCGGCGACCGCAAGGACGACGACAGCGGAAAGGTCGTACTGCGACTCCCGGTGGTCAAGCCCGAGGTCGAGGTGCCGGTCATCGAGATCATTTTAAAGTGAGCCCGGGCTATCCACGCGACATAGCAAGGGAGAGGAAGATGCGAGAGAATCGGGAAAGCGTCCCGCGGAAGGGCTTCCGTCCGGTGATCGGGCTTCTGCTTCTGGCCGCCGGCGCCGCGGCTTTCTCTTTCGGCGGGAGGCCGGCCGGACAGGGACCGGGCGGACCGAATTCCGCGACGATGATCAAGGTGACCGACTTCGGCATCCGGCCCGACAGCCGCGACAATGCCGTTCCGGCCGTCATCAAGGCCCTGCAGGCCTGCCGGGGAGTCGATGATCCTGTTCTGGTCTTCCCCCAGGGGCGCTACGACTTCTGGCCGGTGCCGGAGCTTCAGAAGGAGTATTTCGAGTCCAATACGACGGACAACAATCCCAAGCGGCTGGCTGTCTTCATCGAGGACTTCGCCGGCCTGACCGTGGACGGCGACGGCTCCAGCCTGGTCTTCCACGACCGCATCCAGCCCTTCACGGTCGACGGCTCATCCGGCGTGACCATCCGCGACCTGAGCATCGATTGGGATATCCCGCTGGGCGCCGAGGCCGCGGTCGAGGCGGCCGTCGACGAATACATCGACCTGCGCTTGGACGCTGCCCAGTACCCGTATCTCATCGAGGACGGCAAGCTGGTCTTCGCCGGAGAAGGCTGGAAGAACGACTGGTGGGGGACCATGGAGTTCGACGGATCAACCCTCCGGGTTGCCGCCGGGACGGGCGACGGCGGGTGCCTGGGCCGCAACTGGAAGGGCTACCGGGCCGAGGAGATGGAGAAGGGTCTCGTCCGCCTTCACCACCGCTTCGGCCGCCGGCCCAGGCCCGGCAACATCCTGGTCCTCCGCCACGGCGAGCGCGACCACGCCGGGATCTTCCTCTGCGACAGCCGCGACGTGACCGTGGAGAACGTCGATCTCCATCACTGCGCCGGGCTGGGATTACTGGCCCAGTTCTGCGAGAACGTCACCCTGCGCGATTACAACGCCGTCCCTTCGCCGGCCCGCACGGTCCTCTCCGGCCACGACGACGGGGCCCACTTCTCCAACTGCCGCGGCCTCGTCCGAGTCGAGAAGTGCCGCTTCCACGGCCTCATGGACGATCCCATCAACGTCCACGGCACCAGCGTGAGGATCCTGGCCAAACCGGTCCCGGACCGGCTCGTGGCCCGCTTCATGCATGACCAATCCACCGGGATGCGCTGGGGCCGGCCCGGCGACAGGATCGGCTTCATCGAAAACGAGTCCCTGCGCACGATCGGCGAGGGCCTCTGCGCGGACTGGACGAAGCGCGACCGCGACACCTTCGAGATCCGCTTCCAGGCCCCCGTTCCGCCCGGGATCGAGCCGGGCGACGCCCTGGAAAACCTGACCTGGTCCCCGGACGTGGAGATCCGCGACTGCCGCTTCGACTCCAACCGGGCCCGGGGCGTGCTGATCTCGACGCCGGGCCGGGTCCTGGTCGAGTACAACCGCTTCGAGTCGAGCGGCTCGGCCATCCTCATCGCCGGCGACGCGAACCAGTGGTACGAGTCGGGCGCGGTGCGCGACGTGACCATCCGCCGCAACTACTTCGGGCCGCCCTGCCTGACCTCGATGTACCAATTCTGCGAGGGGATTATCAGCGTCTTCCCGGAGATCCCCAAGCCCGACCCGGCCCATCCGTTCCACCGGGGCATCCGCATCGAAGACAACGAATTCTTTCCCTTCGACCACCCCATCCTCTATGCCAAGTCGGTGGACGGGCTGACGTTCTCGGGCAACCGCATCGTCCGCAGCCGGGCCTTCCCGTCTTTCCATGCCCGGAAGGCTGGGCTGACCTTCGAGCTCTGCAAGAACGTGAAGGTCGAGGGCAATAAGCTGGAGGGCGACGTCCTGGGCAAGTCGATCGCCCTGGTCCAGACGCCAGCCTCCGAGCTGACCGTCGGTCCTGACCAGAGCTGGTTGAGGTAGCGGGAAACTTCCCCGGCTTCAGGAATCAGAAGCGGTCCGGGTACCGGCCAACGGCGAAATTGCCCTGGCGGGGACTATCGAAGCGACGTCCCGGCTAGGGCTCCGCAAGCTCCGCAATGGCGGCGCCTTTTTCCACGGCTCTCTGAGGGCACCCAACGGGCGCCGAGGGATGTTTGAGCACGCGACCTGCTAACGAAGTCGTGATGGAGTGGGCGATCTTCATGTTCGGTAGGTCTTGGATGCGGAGTTCCGCCCTCGCGGGAACCGTCGAAGCGATGTTCCGACGAGGACTGCGAAGCGCTGCAGGCGCCGAAGAGAGCTGTGGGAAAAGGCGATGAGAGCCCGAAGCCGCCGGGACGGTACCCGGACCGCTTCTCCTGAAGCCGGGGATACGCCGGCTCAGATCCGCTGCCAGTCGGGCTTGTGGTCGAAGACCCAGCGGTAGTAGTCGGCCCGCTTGAGCTCGGCGGCCGCTTCCTCGTCGATCAGGACGATCGCCCGCGGGTGCATCTGCAGGATGGAGGCCGGGACCATGGCCGTGATCGGCCCTTCGGCCAGGGTGGCCACCGCGGGGGCCTTCTTCTTGCCGAAAGCCAGCAGCAGGCAGACCCGCGTTTCCATGATCGTGCCGACGCCCATGGTGATGACGTGGAAGGGGACCTTGGCCGGGTCGCCGAAGTCGGCCGCGTTGTCCCGGCGGGTCCGGTCGGTCAGGGTCTTGATCCTGGTCCGCGAGGCCAGCGATGAGGTCGGCTCGTTGAAGCCGATGTGGCCGTCCGAGCCGACGCCCAGAACCTGCAGGTCGATCCCGCCGCAGGCCTTGATGGCGGCCTCGTAATCCCGGCAGGTCCGCTCTACGTCGGGAGCCATGCCGTCGGGAATGTGGATGGATCCTGCCGGGATGTTGATCCCGTCGAAGAGGTGCCGCTTCATGAAGGCGTGGTAAGAAGCCGGGTGCTCCGGTTCCAGGCCGATGAACTCGTCCAGATTGAAGGTCCGGACCCGGCTGAAATCAAGCCCGTCCCGGCGGCGCGTCTCGATCAGCCCGGCGTAGAGGGGGATGGGCGAGCTGCCGGTGGCCAGGCCGAGCACCGCATCGGGCTTGCGCCGGACGAGGCCGGCCACCAGGCGGGCTCCCAGGGCGCAGGCCCGATCGCGATCCGGCTGGATGATGATTTCCATGATCTCTCTCCTTGCCCCTTTACGGCGCGTCCGGCAGGAGCCGGGCCCTCGCACCGTCGCTCGTGGCGGCTGCGGCCCCGGCCTTCTTCAGGACCGGCAGACTGGCCGCGGCCACGGCCTGGCCGACCCGGCGGCTCTTGTCGTCCAGGACGTGGATGGTGACGCGCCTGGCGGTCTCCGGGAACTCCTCGGCCAGGACATGGGAAGCCTTGCGGACCAGGATATCCCCCCCGCGGCCGGTCAGGACCCGACCCAGGACGAGGACGTGGCGGTAGTCGTAGAACAGCTCGTACCAGGGCAGGGTGTAGCCCAGGTAGACGCCGATCGTCTCGAAGACGCCGGCTGCCCGCTCGTCGCCCCTAGCCATCAGATCCTGCAGACCGGCCAGACGCTCGGGCAGGCCCATTCCGGCCGGGAAGGCAATGCCCAAGGCCGGGGCCAGCCGGGCGGTGGCCTGCTGGGAATAGTAATTGGCCCCGACGCCGCGGTCGCCGGACCATTCGTCGGCTGGAGCGTCGGGGCGCATGTCGACCGGGGCGAAGGCCAGCTCGTCCAGCCAGCCGGGCAGCGTCCCGGCCGCGTCGATGAAGCCGGCCGCCTGGCTGGAGCCCATGGCGAGGCCCAGGACGCTCGGCTGACCCAGGGACAGGCGGGCGGCCAGGGCGGTCACCTCCCCGTCGTTGACGACCTCCAGCGGTACGCCCCATTCCCGGCGCATGCGCAGGAACATCGACTTGACCGTCCGCTCGAAGATGTCGGGCGGGACGCCGCGGAAGAGCGAGGCGCTGCGGACCTGGTTGTCGATGTAGATGCCGGCGGCGCTGCCGCCGATGGCGTCCACCCGGGGGAGATGGGCGGCCGCGGCCCGCAGGCCTTCCCGTAGGTGGTCATAATGGTAAGCGGGATCGGACTGGGTCTGGGGCTGCCAGGGGATCTCGGCGGTGAAGACCGTCTCCCCGTCGCGCACGGCGGCCAGCTTGAAGTCGCTGGCCCCCAGATCGAAGCCGAGCCGGCAGCCGTCCCAGTGCCCGCCCAGGGCCAGGGCGTTTTCGCTGCTTTCCGGGCAGGTCGCCTCGTCCACGATCTCCACGGCGAAATCGAAGCCGTAGACGCGGGCCATCAGGGCCGCGTCGAATCCCCTGGCGCCGCCGTGGGCGTAGGCCTCGCGGATCGGAAGGCCGATTTCCGGCGGGGCCTGCAGCAGGATCCGCCAGCCGCCGCGCGACCAGAGCAGGAACTTGACGATCCGCTCGACCAGCCGCAGGGTGGCCGGCGTCGTCGCCGGGCCCGGGGGGAGGATGGGGGTCGTGAAGCAGGATCGCAGGCCGCTCTCCCGCTCGATGGCGATCCGGACCGGGGTCCCGCCTCCTGCGGCGGCGACGGCCTCGGCATAGCGGCGATAGGCCAGGATGGGCGGGCGAAAGCCGGGATCGCCCGGCGGGAGAATGCGCGGGGCGCTCGAGAGAAGAGGCGGCAGCGCGGGAGTGTCGGACACGTCGTACTCCGGGAAAAACGAAAATACGGAGGAGCGATTATAGCACGCCCCGGGGGGGCCGGGCCATCCCGACCTAGCGAGCCGATAGGAATTCTATGCGAAGAGGCGTAGAATGCCTCCCGGATCCTAATCTCCCCTTTGGAGGACACGCTATGCGCAAGGGAAAGGAAGCTCGCAGCGCCGCCGCCGTTCAGAAAGCCTGGACCGATGAACTCAAGGACAGGGACCGGACCTTGGCCCTCTTCTACGCCGACTGGTGCCCTTTCTCGCGCCGCTTCCTGCCCCATTTCGAGGCCTATGCCGAGGCTCACCCCGGGGAGTGCCGCATCGTCGAGGCCGAAGCCGACCCGGATGCCTGCGACGCCTTCGACATCGACGTCTACCCGTCCGTCCTGGAGTTCAGGAACGGCCGCCTCGAAAAGCGGCTGGACGGAATCCCGGGCTTCGGCCTGAGCCGCCAACAGCTCGAGGAGTTCTGCTCTAAAGCTCCTTGATCCAGATGTTCCGGAAGTACGGCGGCGACTGGCTGTCGTGGTTCTGGAGGCCGATGTAGCCGGCCGGGGCGATGTCCCTGACTTTGCCGCCCGGCTTGGCCTGCCAATCCATAATCAGCTTCCCGTTGAGCTCGATCTTGAGATGCCCGCCCCGAAACTCGATCTTGTAGTGGTTCCACTCGCCGGTCGGCAGCGAAGCGTTCAGCTTGGGCGCCTCGATGTCGTAGGCCGCCCCGGTGTGGTGGATGCCGGTCGAGGTGTCGTCGATCTGGATCTCGAGGGAATGGTAGATGTACTCATCGCTGACCGGAACATCGGGGATGCGCAGAAAGATGCCCGAGTTGGTGGTCGGGGTCGAGCACTTGAAGTCGCACTCCAGGATGAAATCCTTGTAGGGCTTGCCGAACCAAAGCAGGCCCATGCCGCCCTGGCCCTTGAGGACGCCGGTCTTGGGGTTGATCTCGAAATAACCGGGCCCGTAGTGGTTCCAGCCATGCTTCTCGTAGCGGCCGCCGCCCTTGCGCAGGATCTGGGTGTAGCCGTCGTAATAGGTGATGCTCTTGACGTACGCGATGCTCTTGCGGAAGGCCGGCATCGGATCGCCCACTTCGGACTCGTTCTCGTACTCCATGGTCAGGTAGCCGTCGTAGTCCTGCAGGGTCAGCTCGGCCAGCAGGTCGCGGATCATGCCCCGGCCGGAGCCCCAGGCCACGTCGTCGGTTCCCTTGGCCGTGCCGAAGTCGCTGCGGTCCTTCAGGTGCACGTCCAGGATGCGGCCCTGCAGGAGCTTGAACGCTTCGCGCGGGTCGTTCATGCCGCGCACCCAGTGGCCGCTGTCGGCGCAGGAGCCGATGCGGGCGTCCTTGCCGTCGACGTGGGCAAAGACCGTCTCGGGCAGGTTGTACTTGGACGGGGCCGGGTGATTGTGGAGGGCGATCTTGATGTTGTATTCCTTGACCAGCTTCTCAAGCTGCGTGAAATCGTCGTCGGCCGGCTCGCAGACGATGGTGGTGATGCCCATCTTGCGGGCGAAGTCGAAGACCTTGCGCATGCTCTCCTCGGTCTTGCCGATGTCGACGACGCCGTAGCCGTAGAGCGTGACGCCGGCCGCCTTGAGCCACTCCTTGACCTTGGCGACCTGGGCCTCGGTCATGGCCTGGTCGAACTTGGCCCCGGGAAACTCGGCCGCGAGGGCCTGGCCCGGGAAGGCCTCGACGGCCCCCACGCCCAGCTCCTTGAGCTTGAGGAGGGTCTCGGCGAAGGTGAACTTGCGGAAGGTCCAGGCCTCCGAGGCGAAGGGGAAGGGCTTAATGCGGACCGCGGCGTAGTCGGTCTCGGCCACGGCCTTCTGGAGCTCGGGCGAGATGTGACGGATGCTGGATGTCACGCCTTGCCCGTTAGCCGGGCTGGGCGAAGCCGCCGAACCGGGGATGACGAAGAGAGACAGGCCGAGGGCCAGGCCTCCGAGGACGAACGCGGTCTTTTTCATGGCGGATGCTCCTTGTTTCAGCGCTTGGGGTTCCAGGTGCCTTGGGCCACGGCTGGGACGAAATTGTCCAGCCCCCTGGGCCGGAAGGGGACCGTCTTGCCGGTCTCGGCGCTCATGTAGGCGGCCATCAGCAGCTCGGTCACGGCCAGGCCGTCGGAAAAGTTCTCCTCGGGACGGACGCCCTTGAGGAAGGACTGGACCATGTGTCGGTTCTCGTCGACGTAGCCGTATTCGACGGCCTCGTCCGAGACAACGGGCATCAGTCCGATCTCGGCGTTCTGCTTCTCGACCAGGTCCTCGCCGGCCTTGCCCTTGACCTCGCGGCTGAAGAAGACCTTGAGCCCGGCGTCGAGGCTGTTGATCTGGAGGGCGTATTCGGGCCCCAGCAGCTCCATGCTCAGGCGCAGGCCAGCTCCGACGTAGCACCACGAGGTGGAGGTCTCGACGACCAGGATCTTGCCGTCGGCGTTCCGGAATTCGACCAGGGAGCGGGCGAAGTCCTCGGACGGCCGCTTGAGGTAGTCGGTCTTGCCGCCGCTGTTCTTGGCCAGGATGGCGGCGTACTTCGGCTCCTGCCATTTGAGGCAGTTGGCGTAGGCGGTGACGCTGACCGGGGTCAGGACCTCGCGTGGGGCGCCGGGTGGCGTGAGCATGAAGCGGGCCTCCTCGACCGAGTGGCACATCATGTCGTTGAGCACGCCGCCGCCCTGCAGGGTGCCTTCCCAGAACCAGGGCATGTGGGGGCCGCTGTGCTCCTCGGCCGCCCGAGCCAGGTAGGGCGGGCCGGAAATGGCCGCGCCGCGGGCCCAGATGATGGACTTGCCGCGGGTCACGGGAGGGGAGAAGACCTGGTTCTCCAGGTAGCCGTCCAGCAGGCCGGCCTTCTTGACCAGGGCCAGCATGGCCTTGGCCTCCTTGACGTTGCGGCCGAGCGGCTTCTCGCAGGTCACGCCGACGAGCTCGGCCTGGCCGGCCGTGACGGCCCGGGCGATCTCCTCCATGACCGCGCCCCGGGTATAGTTGGGGGCGCAGATCCAGAGGGCCTGGATGCGGGGATCGGCGGCCATGGCCGTGATCGAGGCGTAGGGCTTGGCCTCGCCGACGCCCAGGCTCTTGACCAGGGCGCAGGCTTCCTCGGCCCTCTTCTTGTCGGGATCGAAGATCCCCATAATGTCCGCGTCGCGCACCCCGGTCCAGGACCGGATGTGGAAGCGGGCGATGAAGCCGCCGCCGATGATGCCGACGCCGAGGGGCTTGCGGGGAGTTGCTTTCATGATGCTTTCCAAAGATCCTTTCGTGTGAGTTGCGCGCGGCGGGCCGGGGTGGAGCGCAGCTCCATCAGACGGCCGGCGCGGCCTTCTTCTCCCGGAAGAAGGCCAGGAAGACGATCAGGCAGACCAGGGTCAGGGCGGTGGGCACCAGGAAGGTGTTCCGCCAGCCCGCTTTCAGCACCTCGATCGAGGCCCCGGTCGCGTCCTTGAGGAAGAGGCCCTGGATCCAGCCGCAGAACAGGCTGCCGACGTAGTTGCCCAAGCCCAGGATGACTACGGAGATGAGCGCCTGGGCCGAGGCCCGGATGTCCTTGGGGGCGATGTTGTCGACGTAGATGTAGGCCGCGGTGAAGAAGAAGACGTAGCAGAAGCCGTGCAGGCCGAGCGAGGCGATGACCAGCCAGCTCGGGGTGCCGATGACGAAGATGATGTAGCGGATGGGCCAGGCCAGGATGCCCAGGGTCATGGTCCGCCGCATGCCGAACTTCTTCAGGGCCCAGGACAGCATGAAGGCCATGACGAAGATCTCGGCGAACTGGGCGATGGTCATGACGGCGCCGATGGACTTCTGGCTGACGCCGATGACCGGCGAGGTCAGGAAGGGCGAGGTCAGGACATAGTAGAACTGCAGCTCCGTGGCGACGACGAAGGAGATGATGGCGAAGATGAGGAAGTTGCGGTCCTTGAACATCTTCAGGGCTTCCAGGAAGGCCCACGGCTTGGCTTTTGACTTCTGGGGAGGGGTGGAAGGCAGGCCGAAGGACATCAACCCCATGATCAGGGAGAAGGCCCCGGCCAGGATGAGGACGTCGCCCTTCATGGCGACGCCGTCGGCCGACTTGGCCAGCATCCGCCAGCCGGTCAGGGCCAGGCCGGCCACGATCCAGCCGATCGTTCCCCAGACCCGAATGGCTCCGAATTCCTTCTCCGAGCTTTTAAGGTGGGCGAAGGCCACGGAGTTGGTCAGGATCAGGGTCGGGGCGTAGAGGAGGGAGTAGGCCAGCAGAAGCCACATCATCGGGCCGTAAGAGGTGACCTGAGCGGCCAGGATGAGCAGCGCCCCGCCCAGCAACTGGAGGACGGCGATGACCTTCTGGGCCGGGAACCAGCGGTCGGCGAACTGGCCGCCGATGAAGGGCGAGATGATGGTGGCCAGCGGCAGGAGGCTGAAGATGAAGCCGAGCTGCCAGCCGCTGAAGTCGAGGTTGTTCTGGAGATAGGCCGAGAGGACGGGAGCCCAGGCGCCCCAGATGGCGTATTGGAAGAACATCATGGCGCCGAGGCGGATCTTGACGGACATGGCGGCCTCCTTGGGGGGGGTGGCGATAGAGGCCAAAGTATTAAAAACCGCTGGCTTTGTCAACGCGAGGAAGCCGCCGGCTTAGAGGCAACCGTTCCCATCGGATCGCCGTTCTTCCAAGGGGGACCGATCCGCGGCCGGGGGTCTCCCGGGCCCGAGCCCGCTCGGTTCTGTGCTATAAATAGACGGGAACATCTTACGCCGCAAGGAGATCATCCGTGCCCCGACCGTCCTCCCGCGCCGCCGCCGCAATCCTGGCCCTGCTCGTGGCCGCAGGCGCCGCCGGAGGAGGCCAGAAGGCCAAGCCCGAGTCGCTGGCCCCGACCTACCGGGAATGGCTCGACCTGACCTCGTACATCATGACCGGCAAAGAACGGGATGTCTTCCTGGAGCTCGGCCATGACCGCGAGCGGGACGTTTTCATCGAAGCCTTCTGGCGCATACGCGATCCGACGCCCGGCACGCCGGCCAACGAATTCAGAGAGGAGCACCTCAAGCGCTTTGCCGAAGCCAATCGGCGGTACCGCTACGACGCTTCCCGGCCGGGTTGGATGTCCGACCGCGGCCGGATGCACATCATCCTGGGTCCTCCGGCCTCGATCGAGCCGATCGCCGGCTCATCCGAGCTGGTCCCGACGGAGCTGTGGTCCTACTACGGCGATCCGGCCAAGGGATTGCCGGAGCACTTCGTCCTGGTCTTCTACCAGCGCGGCGGCACCGGGGAGTACAGGCTCTACGACCCGGTCCTCGACGGGCCGTCCCGCCTGCTCCTGCGCTCGGCTTCGGAGTTCGAGGCCACGGCCTACCAGTCGATGTACGAGCGGATCTACGACCTTCAGCCCAGCCTGGCCCTGGTCAGCCTGTCGATCATCCCCGGACAGATCCCGTACGGCTACCAGCCGTCGCTGGAGACACAGGCCCAGCTGGCCGCCATCGCGGACTCGCCCAAGCGGGCCTTCAACGACACGTACGCCACCCATTTTCTCAATTACCGGGGCATCGTCAGCACCGAGTATCTGACCAACGTGCTGGAGGGCCCGACTGAGGCGGTGGTCCTCTTCGATCCCGGGAGCGGCCTGCCTTACGGCCACTTTGCCCTGGCCCCCAAGCGGCTGTCGCTCGACTACTACAAGGACAAGGACGAGTACTACTGCGATTTCCAGATCGACGTCAGCCTGCGGGTGGGCAACAAGGTCGTCCTGCAGTATGCCAAGGACATCCCCATCAACGTGCCGGCCGGCCGGCTGGGCGAGGCCGAGAGCAAGGGCATCGTGCTGGAGGACTTTTTCCCGGTGATCGAGGGCGCCTCGAAGCTGACCGTGCTCTTCCGCAACACCGTGGGCAAGGAGTTCGCGGTCCTGGAGAAAGACCTCGATGTCCCCGTCGGCATGGCCCGCTTGGCCGGGCCGGTCCTGGGTTACAAGTCGGCCGAGGGCCGGCCGGACGCCTTCCTGCCTTTCCAGGCGGGGGAGACGCGCCTCCATGTCGATCCCAAGATGACCTTCGCCGCGGGGGACGAGATCCAGGCTCTCGTCCAGGTCATCGGAGTCAGTCCGGAGCTGTGGGAGAGCGGCTCGCTGCGGGCCTCGGTCCGGGGGCTGCGGCCGCAGAGCCCGGTCCGCAAGGAATGGACCCGGGCCCTCAAGGATCAGCCGCGTCGGGCCGTCCAGAACATGGTCTTCTCCATCCCGGTTTCCGATCTGGCGCCCGATTATTACGATCTGGTTTTGACCCTGGTCGACGGCGGCGGCGCGGAGAAGGACGCCAGGACCGGGCATTTCATCGTCACGGCCGAGAAGGATCTTGGCCGGCCGATCGCCTACGCCCGGATCATGCCCCGGGCTGGAGAGTTTCTCCATTTCTACTCCCTGGCCGGCCAGTATGAGCGGACAGGCGCTGGCGAGCGGGCCGCGGCCTACTATGCCAAGGCCCACAGTCTCAACCCCGGCTACTTGGCCGCCATCCCCGAATATGCCGCCTTCCTCATCGGCCGGGGCGAAAGCGAGCGTGCTCTAACCCTTCTCGAGGCGCTCAAGGACGAGTCGAAGCTTCGGTTCAAGTACTTCCACACCCGAGGCCGGGCTCTGCTGACGCTCGGACGCCTGGATGAGGCGGCCGCGGCCCTGGAGTCCGGGAACCGGCTCTTCGACAGCGACACGGCTCTGCTCGGCGATCTGGGGCGCTGCTACGTCCGCCTGGGCCGGACGCAGGATGCGTTGGCCGTCTTGCGGGCCTCCCTCAAGCTCAACCCGGAGCAGCCGGAGATCCAGGCGCTTGTGGACGAGTTAGCCAAGAAGTAATATCCAGGAGGTTTCACGCCCCGCGGCGGGGCGGGAATAATTGGGGGACACCATACATAACTCCCGAATTATTCCGGCCATCCTTTATCTCCCTCTTCCTCTGAGCGCAGCTGCAGCGCGACTCCTGGGACATACGGTGACGCAGATAAAGCTTTTCCGTCCCACAGGGCTTCCGATCCATGCGGAATCCCTTATGGAATTCGGGAGTTATGTATGGTGTCCCCCTAATTAATTCTTCGAACTTCAGAGGCGGGGTTCTCGTATAATCAAGCGGGAGGACGCACATGACTGAACCGACTGAAGAAGCCAAAGAAGCCAAAGGCAAAACGGAAGAGTTCAAGCTCAATGGCGGCGAGATCTTGAATAAGATGAAGGAGCTCATCCACGAAGGCAATATCCGGCGGATCATCCTCAAGGACGATACCGGCAAGACCTTCCTGGAGATCCCCCTGACGGTAGGACTGGTCGGAGCCGCCTTCGCCCCCGTCCTGGCCGCGGTCGGGGCTATCGCCGCCCTGGTCTCCAAAATGACCATCGTCGTGGAGAAAGCCGACCCCGACAAGCCTTGAAGTTCCCCGGCTGAAGAAGGCGGCCAAGGGCTGAGCCCGGACGCTTTGCCTTCCGCCGCCGAAACGCATACAATCGGCGGGCCATGAAGGGAATGCCATTGCTCGCAGGAATCGCTTGCGCGGCGGCCCTGGCCGCCGCCTTCCCGGCTCAGCGGACGACCGCCAAGCCGGTCCTCCACGGCCGCCATTGGGCGGCCATCACCGGCAAGCCCCTGGCCGCCACGGCCGGGGCCATGATGTTCGAGCGGGGCGGCAACGCCGTCGATGCCGCCTGCGCCATGCTGGCCGCCGTCTGCACCATGTGGGACACCTTGAGCTGGGGCGGCGAAACCCAGGCCCTGATCTACAACCCGCGGACCCGCAAGGTTGTGGCGATCAATGGGCTGGGAGTGGCCCCGACCGGGGCCACACCGGAATTCTACAAATCTAAGGGCTTGGCCTACCCGCCCGCGACGGGCCCGCTGGCGGCTATCACCCCCGGCACGCCGGGCGGCCTGCTGACCATGCTGGCCGAGTTCGGCACATTGTCCCTCAAGGACGTCCTGAGCCCGGCCATCCAAATGGCCGAGGGCTACCCCATGGACGGGGAGACGGCCCGCAGCATCGAGCGGAACAAGGACAAGCTGAAATCCTGGCGCATGTCGCGCCTGGTTCTCCTGCCGCGGCTGGGCGGCGCCCCTGAAGGCCCGGTGGCGGGCGAGGTCTTCCGCCAGCCCGACTTGGCCGATACCCTGCGCAAGCTGGTCGCGGCCGAGAAGGAAGCCCTCGCCGACGGACGCTCCCGAGCCGAAGCCATCGAGGCGGCCTACGAGCGCTTCTACCGCGGCGACATCGCCCGCGAATTCGTCCGCGGAGCCCGCGAGGAAGGGGCCCTCATCACCCTGGAGGACCTGGCCCGCTGGCGGGTCCTGATCGAGGAGCCGGTCCGGACGGACTACAAGGGCATCGAGGTCTGCAAGCTCGCTGCCTGGACCCAGGGTCCGGTCATGCTCCAAGCCCTGAACATGCTGGAGACGCTCGACCTCAAGGGGCTGGGATACAACACCGCGCCCTACATCCACACCCTTTGCCAGGTCATGCACCTGGCCTTCGCCGACCGTGACTTCTATTACGGCGACCCCTACAATCCGCCCGAGGAGCCGCTGGCCGGGCTGCTGTCCAAAGATTACGCCCGGGAGAGGGTCAAGCTCGTCGATCCCGATCGCAATGATCCCGAAGCCAAGCCGGGCGATCCCTACCCCTTCCAGGGCCAGAGCAACCCCTTTCTTCGCCACCTGGAGCGGTGGCCCCTGCCCGGCGCCGTCAAGATCGATGAGGCGTCCGGGACCGAGTCCTTCTTCACCGGCACGACCTCCATCCAGGCGGCCGACGAGAAGGGCTGGGTCGTCTCGGTGACTCCCAGCGGCGGCTGGATTCCCGCGGTCATCGCCGGCCGGACCGGCATCGGCCTCAGCCAGCGGGCCCAGAGCTTCGTCCTGGACGATGTCGACGGTCCCTTCAACGTCATCGCTCCCGGCAAGCGGCCCCGGGTCACCCTGACCCCCGGGCTGGCCCTCAAGGACGGCAAGCCGTTCCTGTCGTTCGCCGTCCAGGGCGGCGACACCCAGGACCAGAACCTGCTGCAGCTGTTCCTCAACGTGGTCGAGTTCGGCATGAACATCCAGGAAGCCTGCGAGGCGGCCAACTTCAACAGCTTCCAGATGCGCAGCTCCTTCGATGACCACAAGGGCATCCCGGGGCGGCTCGAGATCCATGAGCGGGTCCCGGCCGAGGTGCGCGAGAAGCTCAAGGCCATGGGCTACACCCTGACCGTCAGGCGGGCCACCTCGGGCCCCATCAACGCTCTCTTCCTCGACGCGGTCCACGGCACCATCTGGGGCGGGTCGAGCAACTACGGGGATGATTACGGCGTTATCTGGTGAGGGGGCGGCGACCGCCGCCCGAGGAGGCCCCATGAAGACTTCCCGGAAGCGCAGGTTGGCGGCCGCGGTCTTCTTGGCGGCCGCCGCTGTGGGGGTCTCCGCCTGCAGCCGCTCTGCCCCTGATGAAATCGTCTTCCGAGACCCCGATGTTCCCCCGGACAAGCGGGTGGACGACCTCGTCTCGCGCCTGACGCTCGAGGAGAAGGTCGCCCAGATGATGCATGCGGCCCCCGCCGTCGAGCGCCTGGGCGTGCCCGCTTACAATTGGTGGAACGAGGGCCTGCACGGCGTGGCCCGGGCCGGGCTGGCCACTGTTTTTCCGCAGGCCATCGGATTGGCCGCGGCTTGGGACGCCGACCTCATGGGCCGTGTCGCGACGGCCATTTCCGACGAGGCCCGGGCCAAGCACCACGAGGCCGTCCGGCGCGGCCTGCGGGGGATCTATCAGGGGCTGACCTTCTGGTCGCCGAACATCAACCTCTTCCGCGACCCCCGCTGGGGCCGGGGCATGGAGACTTACGGTGAGGACCCCTACCTGACCGGGCGCTTGGCCGTGGCTTTCATCCGCGGCCTGCAGGGCGACGACTCGCGCTTCCTGAAGACCGTCGCCACGCCCAAGCACTTCGCCGTCCACAGCGGCCCCGAGCCCGACCGGCACGGCTTCGAGGCCCTGGCCGGCGAGCGCGACCTGCGCGAGTCCTACCTGCCCCATTTCCAGGCCGCGATCGAGGAGGCCAGAGCTTTCTCGGTCATGTGCGCCTACAATGCCTACGACGGCCGGCCTTGCTGTGGGAGCGACCTCCTTCTGAGCCGGATCCTGCGCCGGGAATGGGGCTTCGGGGGCTACGTCGTCTCGGACTGCGACGCGGTCAACGACATCCGGACCGGGCACAAGCAGGCCTCCGATGCGGCGGAAGCGGCAGCTATGGCCGTCAAGGCCGGCACGGACCTCAACTGCGGTACGGAGTATGCGGCCCTCCTGGAGGCGGTCCAGCGCGGCCTGATCGCGGAGAAGGACCTCGATGTCTCGGTCAAGCGCCTGTTCCGGGCCCGCTTCCGCTTGGGATTGTTCGACCCGCCCGAGCGAGTGCCCTACGCCGCCATCCCCATGAGCGTCGTGGACAGCGAAGCTCACCGGCGCCTGGCCCTGGAAGCGGCCCGCAAGTCCATCGTCCTGCTGCGCAACAAGGGCGGCCTGCTGCCCCTGGATAAGAACCTCCGGAAGATCGCCGTCATCGGGCCCAACGCGGCCGACGTCGAGGTCCTGCTGGGCAATTACAACGGCACACCGTCCAATCCCGTCACCCCGCTTCAGG
Organism: Candidatus Aminicenantes bacterium UBA4085; assembly: GCA_002383325.1. Taxonomy (GTDB): domain Bacteria; phylum Acidobacteriota; class Aminicenantia; order Aminicenantales; family UBA4085; genus UBA4085. The sequence goes on along the minus strand of DFYJ01000032.1, from coordinate 26,858 downwards.
GCATCCTGGACAAGGTCGCCCCGCGGACCGAGGTGGCCTACGCCCGCGGCTGCGATCCGGCGCCCGGGCTGCCGGGGCTGGAGGCGGTGCCGCCCTCGTACCTCATGATCATGGACCAGGGTCGCCGGACCAACGGCCTGCGCGGCGAATACTACCCCAACCGCGAATTCCGCGGCGATCCGGCCTTCCTGCGCATCGACAAGAAGATCGACTTCGAGTGGTGGGACGAGGCTCCCTCGGAGAGATTCGACCCGGACGACTTCTCCATCCGCTGGACGGGCCTGCTGGTGCCGCCGGAGAGCGGGGAGTACTACCTGGGCGGCGAGGGCTTCAATTCGTTCCAGCTCTATTTCGAGAACAAGCTGCTGGTTGAGTTCGACGGCAGCCACCACCCGCGCCGGACGGCCAAGCCGGTGACCCTGCGGGGCGGCACGCCCTACCAGATCCGGCTGGACTATTCCTGCCGGGCCGGGGACGCTTCGATCCGGCTGCTCTGGCGGATGCCGGGCCGCGGCCTTCGCCGCGAGGCGCTGGACGCGGCCAAGGGCGCGGACGCGGTCATTCTGTGCCTGGGGCTTTCGCCGCGGCTGGAGGGCGAGGAGATGGACGTTCCGGTGGAGGGCTTCGCCGGCGGCGACAGGCTGACCCTCGACCTGCCCTCGATCCAGAGGGATCTCATGGAGGCGGTCGTCAAGCTTGGCCGTCCGACCGTCCTGGTCCTGCTCAACGGCAGCCCCCTGGCCGTGGACGGCGAGGCCGCCGGAGTGGCGGCCATCCTGGAGGCCTGGTACCCCGGGCAAGCGGCCGGGAGCGCCCTGGCCGATGTGCTGTTCGGCGACTACAACCCCGCCGGCCGGCTTCCGGTGACTTTCCACTCCTCCGTGGCCGAGCTGCCGCCCTTCTCCGACTACGCCATGAAAGGCCGCACCTACCGCTTCTTCCAGGGCCGCCCCCTCTATCCCTTCGGCTACGGACTGAGCTACACCCGGTTCGAATACAGCCGGCTGGACCTGCCGGCTCGGGCCTCGGCGGGGGAGGCCTTCGAGGTCCGGGTCGACGTCCGCAACGCGGGCACTCGGGCCGGGGAGGAGGTGGTCCAGCTCTACGTCAGGGACAAGCAGGCCTCGGTACCGGTCGCTCTTCGATCCCTGCAAGGATTCAAGCGGATCCTCCTGAATCCCGGCGAGACCAAGACCGTCGCCTTCCGGCTGGAGCCGGGCCAGCTGTCCCTCTGGGACGCCGGCATGCGCCGGATCGTCGAGCCGGGGACATTCGAGATCTCGGTCGGCGGCGGCCAGCCCGGGCTCTCCGTCCCCGGGGGCGGGGCGTCCGGTCCCCTGACAGGGGAGGTCGAGATCACGGCCGGGAAGGCTCCGTGAGCCGCGGCCGCCGACACCTGTCCTTTCCCGAGGACATCCGGGCCGCAGGCGCGCCCCGGGCTCCAGGCGGGACGTCTGGCGCGAATCTTGATGCTGGGGATCGCGGGAGCGGAGCGCCCCGTAGGAGGCGTTAAATTGACAAATCCCATAGGGATATACATAATAAGATCAGGAGATGCCCATGCGACTCAGGGATAGATCGACGAAGATCCGGATCGCGGTCCCGGCCGTCCTGCTTGTCCTGGCGGCGGCTCTGGCCCCCTCCGCCTTCGGCCAATACTTCGGACGCAACAAGGTCCAGTACGAGAGGTTCAAGTACCAGGTGCTCAAGACCGAGCACTTTGACATCTACTATTACGCCGAGGAGGAGAAGGCCATCCGCTTGGCCGGCCAGATGGCCGAGCGTTGGTACAAGCGCTTCGAGCGGCTCCTCGATCACCAGCTCCGCGGCCGGCAGGCCCTGATCATGTACGCCAGCCACCCCCAGTTCGAGCAGACCACCGCCCTCAACGAGATGATGAGCGAGGGCACCGGCGGCGTCACCGAATCCCTCAAGCGGCGCATCATCCTGCCCTTCGGCGGAACTCTGGAAGACACCGACCACGTGATCGGCCACGAGCTGGTCCATGCCTTCCAATACGACATCGCGGCCGGGCCGGGCGCGAACTACAACATGCAGTCGGCCAGCGGCCTGGAGCGGGCCCCGATGTGGATGATCGAGGGCGCGGCCGAGTACTTCTCCATCGGTCCGATCGACGCCCACACCGCGATGTGGATGCGCGACCTGCTGAACCGCAAGAAGTTCCCGACCATCAAGGACCTCTTCAACTACTACAAGTATTTCCCCTACCGCTTCGGCCAGGCCGTCTGGGCCTATATCGGCGGCAAGTACGGCGACCTGGCCGTGGCCCGGCTGATGAAGGACGTCATCCGCGGCTTCGACTACGAGAAGGCCATCGAGAAGAACCTGGGCATCAGCATCAAGCAGCTGGGCCAGGATTGGCAGGCCTCGATGCGCAAGGACTACGAGCCGGTGCGCAAGGCCACCCACAAGCCGGCCGACCTGGGCAAGCTGGTGCTCAAAGGCACCCTGGACGATCCCTACAACATCGCCCCCGCTCTCAGTCCGGACGGCAAGCGCTTCCTGTTCATCTCCTCCCGCGATCTTTTCTCCATCGACATGTTCATGGGCGATGCGGCCACCGGCAAGGTGACCCGCAAGATCACCTCGACCGCCGTCGACCCGCACTTCCAGAGCATTCAGTTCATCGGCTCGGCCGGGTCCTGGAGCGCCCGGGGCGACCGCCTTGCCTTCGGCGCCGTCTCCGCCGGCAAGCCCGTCCTGGCCTTCCTGGACGCCGACGGCAGACGCCTGGAGAAGGAGGACATCCGCTTCCCGGAGCTGGGCGAGATCCTCAACCCGACCTGGGCGCCCGACGGCAAGCGGATCGCCTTCACGGCCCTGACCGGCGGCACCTCCGACCTGTACATCTATAACCTGGAGAGCAAGGCTCTCCAAGCCCTGACCTCCGACTTCTACGGCGATCTCCATCCGGCCTGGTCGCCCGACGGCCGCTGGATCGCCTTCGTCACCGAGCGCTTCGACTCCGACCTATCCATCCTCAACCTCGGCGGCTCCCGGCTGGCCCTGATCGACCCGGCCACGGGCGAGATCAAGCCTCTGGGCGGCTTTCTGCAGGGCAAGTCCATCAACCCGCAGTGGTCCGCCGACTCGTCCAGCGTCTTCTTCGTCTCCGACCGCGGCGGCATCTCCAACATCTATCGAGTCGAGGTCGCCTCCGGGGCCCAGTTCCAGGTCACCGACCTGTACACCGGAGTCAGCGGCATCACCAGCCTCAGCCCGTCGCTGTCCATCGCCTCCCAGAGCAACGATGTTCTCTATTCCGTCTACGAGGACGGCAGCTACAGCATCTTCTCCCTGGACAAGAGCCGCTTGGCCGGAACCCCGGTACGGGACCTCGAGGTGTCGTCGACGCCGGCCTTCCTGCCGCCCCTGGAGCGGCCCGGCTCGGAGATTCTCGGTCTGCTGCGCAACCCGCTCTACGGGCTGCCGGACGCAGCCACTTTCACCAGCCAGCCCTACAAGTCCAAGATCGGCCTGGACTACATCGCTCCGCCCTCGATCGGGATGAGCACCGGCCGCTACGGGACCTACGCCGGAGGCGGGGTGGGCTTCCTGTTCAGCGACATGCTGGGCTTCCACACCATCGTGGCCCAGGCCCAGATCTCCAGCCGGATCATCGATTCGGCCTTCCAGGTGGCCTACTTCAACTCCACCCGCCGGACCAACTTCGGCCTGGTCGCCCAGCGCATCCCGTACCAGTACGGCTATTACGGCTATAACTACGATTACGTCAATGGCGAGCTGGCCTACATCGAGCAGCAGTTGATCTACCGCCAGATCTATTATGACCTGGGCACCTTCGCCTCCCACCCCTTTAACGCCTTCCAGCGGTTCGAGATCAACGGGGGGCTCCGCTGGGTCGACTTCGCCAACACCTACTACGAGTACGCTTATTCCTACTACGACGGCTTCCTCCTGTCGCGGGACGAGTACGACCTAGAGTCGGCCGACTCCATCTTCATGCCCTATGTCGGAGCGGCCCTGGTCTATGACAGCTCCCTGTTCGGGGCCACGGCCCCGGTCGTCGGCCAGAGCTACCGCCTGGAGGTCACGCCGACCTTCGGGACCCTCAACTACACGACCCTTCTGGCCGACTACAGGAAGTACGTCGTGCCGGTCAAGCCCTTCACCCTGGCCGCCCGGCTGGTCTACTACGGACGCTACGGATCGGGCTCCTCCGACGAACGGCTGTGGCCGATGTACGTCGGCTACGAGACGACCCTCCGGGGCTACAATTACAGCTCCTTCGAGGCCGAGGAAACCTTTGACTACAACCGGCTTTACGGCAACGCCATGATCCTGGCCAACTTCGAGCTGCGCTTCCCGCTGTTCGGCCTGCTCGGCCTGGGCCGCGGCTACTACGGCATCTTCCCCGTGGACATGTTCGCCTTCTACGATGCCGGGATGGCCTGGTACTCGGGCGCGACGGACGCGGCCTACACGCCGTTCTGGAAATCCGGCGGAGAGCTCAAGCCCCTGCGAAGCTACGGGATCGGGGTTCGGGCCAACGTGTTCGGTTTCCTCGTCCTGGGAGCCAGCTACGTGAAGCCAATCGACCGGCCCGACCGCAAGCCCTACTTCCAGATCACCTTCTATCCGGGCTTCTGAGCGGGTTTTTTTTACCGGCCCGGCGGAGTAGAATGGGACCCCCTGACGGAGGTCCCTCATGCGTCATCGCCTGTACACGTTGGCCGCCCTGGCCGCGGCCGTCGCCTTGTCCGCGGCCGGCCCGGGGCCGATTCCCGAGCCCAAGATCCCCTATGCGCCCCCGGCCTACATCTGCGCCCGGGCCGCCGTCCCGGTCGTCATCGACGGCGAAGTGGACGAGCCGGTCTGGGACAAGGCTCCCTGGACCGTCCCCTTCGTCGACATCGAGGGCCCGCTCAAGCCCAAGCCGCGCCTGCGGACCATGGCCAAGATGCTCTGGGACGACGAGTACTTCTATATCGCCGGCTATCTCGAGGAGCCCGACCTGTGGGCCACCCTGATCGCGCGCGATTCGATCATCTTCCAGGACAACGACTTCGAGATTTTCATCGACCCCGACGGCGATACCCACGAATACTACGAGCTGGAGATGAACGCCCTGAACACGGTCTGGGACCTGTTCCTGGTCAAGCCGTACCGCGACGGCGGTCCGGCCGTCCACGCCTGGGATATCCGGGGCTTGAAGACGGCCGTCAAGCTGTCCGGCACCCTCAACCGTCCGGGCGACAAGGACAAAGCCTGGTTCATCGAGATCGCCCTGCCCTGGGACATCCTCAAGGAGGCAGCCGACCCCAAGGCTTCGCCTAAACCCGGCGACCGCTGGCGGGTCAACTTCTCCCGGGTCGAGTACCGTCTGGACGTCAAGAGCGGGGCCTACGCCAAGCGGGCGGACACCCAGGGCAAGCCGCTGCCCGAGGACAACTGGGTCTGGTCGCCCACCGGCTTGATCAACATCCACTACCCCGAGATGTGGGGCTTCGTCCAGTTCTCGGGGTCGCCGGCCGGACAGGCCCGGGAGGCGGTCAAGAAGCTGCCCGAGGACGAGGCCAGGTGGGCCCTGCGGCGCATCTATTACCGACAGTGGGCCCTGAAAGCCGAGAAGGGGAGCTTCGCCCCCGACTGGAAATCCCTGGGCCTGAAGGACAAAGACTACAAGCTCAGAGGCTTCGCCTTTCCGCCTGACGTGCGGGCCGCCGGGTGCCTGTTCGAGGCCGTCTACAAGGGCTCGGACGGGACTTCCTGGCGCATCGTCCAAGACGGCCGCGTCGGCAAGGGGGAGTGAGCCATGGCCTTCGACTTCGACGCACCCGTCGAGCGCTGCGGCACGCGGTCGTTGAAGTGGGATGCGGCCAAGCGCTTCTATGGACGAGACGACGTCATCCCGATGTGGGTGGCGGACATGGACTTCGCCGCGCCTCCGGCCGTGGCCGAGGCCGTTTTGCGCCGGGCCGGCCACGCCGTCTATGGCTACCCGCTCTTCCCCAAGGAGGCTTGGGACCCGGTCGTCCGCTGGCTGGCTGAGCGCCAGGGCTGGACAATTTCCCGGGAGTGGCTCGTCCGTCTTCCCGGCGTCGTGCCGTCCCTGTACAACTGCGTACGGGCCTTGACCCGGCCGGGCGACAAGGTCGTCATCCAGACGCCGGTCTACCATCCCTTCTACCCGGCCGTGGAGTCCAACGGCCGCCGGCTGGTCCGCAGCCCGCTGCGCTTGGACGGGCAGGGCTGGGCGATGGACTTGGACGACCTGCGCCGCCAGGCCGACGGACGGACTCGGATGCTCATCCTCTGCAGCCCCCACAATCCCGTGGGCCGGGTTTGGACCCGCTCCGAGCTGGAAGCTCTGGCCGGGGTGTGCCGCGAGAGGGACCTGCTCGTGGTCTCCGACGAGATCCACTCCGACCTCGTGTTTCGCGGTCATGGCCAGACGCCCTTCGCCTCGCTCAGCCCCGATGCTCTGTCGCGGACCATCACTCTCCAGTCACCCAGCAAGACCTTCAACACGGCCGGGCTGGGCGCCTCCTTCGCCATAGTCGCCGACGACCGCCTGCGAAGCCGGCTGCGGCAGGAGATCGAGGACGCCGGCTTCGACATCAGCAACGTCTTCGGGGCCCAGGCCATGGAAGCGGCTTATGCCGAGGGCGGACCGTGGCGCGACGAGCTGATGGCCTATCTCGAGGGCAGCCTCGACCTGGCCGAGGCTTTCTTCCGCGAGCGTCTCCCTCGGCTCCGCTTCCTGCGGCCGCAGGGCACCTATCTGGCGCTCGTCGACGCCCGGGGGCTGGGACTGGAGCCGTCGGCCGTCTTCCCCTTCTTCCTGGAGAAGGCCCGCGTCCAGCTTGACGACGGGCTCAAGTTCGGCCCGGAGCTGGGCGGATTTCTGCGGATGAACATGGCCTGCCCCCGCTCCCGGCTGGAGCAGGCGCTGGCCCGGATCGAGGACGCCGTCCGGGGGCTCTGAAGATGGGCCGTCCGGTCCCTGAACGCTGCCGGCTCTTGGCGGCGGCGGCTCTTATTCTGAGCTTGGTTCTGCCGGCCGCGGCTCAGCAGGCGTATGACTTCAGGCTCAGAGATCTATCCGGAGTAGAGACGCGGCTCAGCGCGCTCTGGGAGCGCGGTCCGGTCCTGATCAGTTTCTGGGCTACCTGGTGCCTGCCCTGCGCCAAGGAGCTTCCCCATCTGCAGAAGCTGGCCGATGCCTACGCCGGGCGGGGAGTTTCCGTGCTGGCCGTCAGCGTCGACGCGCCGGCCTCGACCGCGGCTGTGGCCGCCTATGTCCGCCGCTACGGCTATACCATGCCCGTGCTGCTCGACTCGGAGTCGCGGGTCGTGGCCCTCTACAATCCCCGGCTGACGCTTCCTTACACCGTCATGATCGACAAGGGAGGCCGGATCGCCTACGTCCACCAGGGGTATAGCCCGGGCGACGAAGCGGGGCTGGAGGAAAAGCTGATCGCGCTCCTGGTCCGGCGCGAAACGGTTGCCGAGCCGGCATCCGCTCCTTTCGTGTCGCCCGGAGTCAGCGAATCCTTCCTCTTCCGCCGCTTCACCGATGACGAGGCGGTCGCGGCGCGCGGCGGACGGTCCTCGCAAATCCTCAACCAGCTCGATTTGACCCTGGCCCGCAAGGGCACGCTCCTCGGCATCCGGGCCGATGCCGGCCTGGACTTCCCTCCCGCGGCGGCCGATTTCCGTTTGGCCAAGCTCTTCCTCGAGCAGACCGGTCGCGGCTGGAGCGTTCGGCTGGGGGACTTTCACCTGTCGCTGGGGCGCGGGATGGTTTTCAGCGTCCTGAAGATCTTTGAGAAAGAAGGGCTGGAGCACGTCGTCGACACGACCGTCCGGGGCGGGCAGGCTTCGTTCGCTTCCGGACGCTGGGAGGGCCAGGTCTTCGGGGGCTGGATCGAAAGGGAAGAAGATGCTTCCGTCCGGGATCGCATGGCCGGCGGCGGCGTCAGATGGCGGGCCTGGGGAAGCGCCCGGCTCGGCTTCAACGCGGTCGCGGCCGGCCTGGAGCCGGGCTCGGACTTCGCCAACCGCTCGGCCGGCCTCGGCTCGCTGACCCTGGAGATTCCCTCCTTCCTGGGTGGGGCCTCCCTCTATGGGGAGCTTTCGCTCATCCGCCGCTCGGAGTACGGGGCGGACGAGCCGGTCTCCGGCCACGGCCTCTATTTGCAGACGGCCTTCCGGACGAGCCGTGTCGGAGCCCTCCTGGAGGTCAAGGACTACCGGGAGTTCAATTTCGAGTACGCCCGGCCGCCGATCCTGGAAGGCGAGGAGCTGGACATCCTGGCCGACCAGTTCGACGAGGACCGAAGCGGCGTCACGGGCGCCGCGCTGCGCCTGGATCGCTTCTGGCCGGAGGCCGGGTCCCTGGCCTACGTCCGGCTGTCTTGGGCCGGGGATGCGCCCCGGAGGCACTACCTCTATGGCGCCTACAGGCGGACTATCCTCCATGCCTATGGAGGGTGGGAGAAGAAGTTCGGCGGCGGCGGTTACGTCCATATCCTGGCCGGCTGGCGGCGGGAGGAAGCCGACTCCATCGCCTTTCTGGCCACCGACGGTGATACGGTCCATGGCCAGATCAACGCCTCCCTCCCCTTGGGCGGGCGATGGAGCCTGGAGGCGGACTGGAAGCGAAAAGAGTTCCGTGGGGCCGAATATGACTATGCCGAAGACCGGGCCGGCTTGGCCTTGCACGCCTCGCCGCGCTGGGTCGCGGCCCTGCTCTGGGAGAAGTCGGACGAGCCGTCCGTTACCGCCCTGACCGGCCGCAGCAGCTGGGCCGGAGTCCAGCTCGAATGGAAAGCCGGCGCCTTCCTATACCTGCGCGCTTTCCTCGGCTCCAGCAAGGGCTCGACCAAGTGCGCAGGCGGGGCCTGCAAGGCCTTGCCGCCGTTCACCGGCTTCCGCCTGGAGGCCGTGGTCCGCTACTAATCAGAGGTACTTCTCGATTTCGCTCTTAATGGTGGTCTCGTTGAAGCCGTTTTGCTTGTAGCGGATGGTCAGGTTGCGGTCGAGGATCAGGTTGAGGGGGATGTAACCCTCGCTATAGATATTCCACTGGGCGTTGCCGGCGTCTTCCAGCACAGGGAAGGCCAGCCCGTACTCGGCCGCCCAATCGGCCGCCGAGGCGCCGTCGATGAGGATGGTCAGGATGACCAGTCCGCGGTCCTTGTACTCGTCGAAGAGAGCTTGCAGGCGGGCGGCTTCGCTCCGGCAAGGCCCGCACCAGGAGGCGGAAAAGTCGACGAGCACGACGCTGCCGTGGAATTGCGACAGGCTGACCGGCGTGCCGCCCTGATTCCGGAGGATGAAGTCGGCCATTTGCCGTCCGACCGTCGAGCCGTAGGAAGGCGCCGTCATCTCAAAGATGAGGTCGCTGCGCGAAGACGTTCCCAGCTCGAAGTTGGAAGGGGAGAAGCCCGACCCGGGCAGGGATGGGGTCAGGAAGAATTGCGAGCCCGAGACGTCGCCGAAGCTGAAGGCCCCGTCGGCGCCCGTCGTCACCGCCCGCGACGTCTTCCAGGAGAGGTAGACCGTTACCCCGGCTACCCCCTGGCGGTTGCGAGTGACCTTGCCGCTGAAGGTCAGGCTCCCGCCGGGAGTGGTGACCGTCTTCTTGCAGCCGGCCGCGGAAGCCAGCAGGAGGAGGATAAGGGACAGACCCATTAAGGACCTTTTCATACGCTGCTCCGTCCTCATTCTCGTCAAACGGAGAATCCGAGTCAATCCGGCGGCCGGCCTGCCGGGGCGCGGCCAAATTGACAGGGCGCGGAGGGCTGTGCTAAACAAGGACCGCGGCTGCGGCGCAACGCGGCAGCGGAAAGGAAGGGCCGATGCTCACAGTCAAGAAGATCTTATGCCCGACCGACTTCTCGGAAGCCTCCCTCAGGGGCCTGGCCGCGGCGGTCGAGCTCGCCAACCTCTTCCAGGCCGAGCTCCTGTTGGTCAACGTTATTCCCATCCTTCCACCCAAGCCGACCGATCTCAACTTCGAGTTCGAGGTCCCCGAGTACGAGGGCATCCTGCACAAGGACGCCGAGGCCAAGCTGGCCGAGCTGCTCAAGACGGTCGTCCCGGCCGGGCTTGCGGCCAGGGCCGTCCTGGGGCACGGTCATCCGGCCAAGGAGATCATCCGGATCGCCGAGGAGGAGAAGGTCGAGTTGATCGTCATCGCCACTCACGGCCACACCGGCTGGCATCACCTGCTCCTCGGATCGGTAGCCGAGAAGGTCATCCGCCACGCTCCCTGTCCGGTCTTCGCCGTCCGCGAACTGCGCCCTTGAAGCCGCTCCGCCGTTCCCGCCTCGCGCCCGGCCCGGCCGCCGTCCTGGCGGCGCTCTCCATCTGGGCCGCTTCCGCCTGCGGCGGCAAGGGGCTGCCCGGCGGCAGCATCAAGGACGCGGGCATGGACCCGGAGCGGCTGGAGCGCGTCTCGGCCATCGTTCGCGAGGCGGTCGCCCGCAAGGNNGCAAGGATTTCCCGGGGGCCGTGGTCCTCGTCCAGCGCAAGGGCAAGGTCGTTCTGCGAGAGGCTTTCGGCGACAGCCAGACCGTGCCCGAGCGAAAGCCGATGACGGCCGACATGATCTTCGACCTGGCTTCCCTGACCAAGCCCATCGCCACGGCCACCTCGGTCATGATCCTGGCCGAGCGCGGGGAGCTGTCCCTCTATGAAAAGGTCAGGGACTTTATCCCCGAATTCGCTCCGATCCAGGGACCTGACGGGAAGCCGGGGGAGGATATCCGGCTGTGGCACCTGATGACCCACACCTCGGGCCTGCCGCCTTACACGGAGGCGGCCGAGGTGGAGAAGAAATTCGGCACACCCGTGCCTGTCGAGTCGCTGGTCATCCACATCGGCAGCCTGCCCAAGGACGGCCCGCCCGGCGAGAAATTCACGTATTCCTGCCTCAACTACATCACCCTGGCCGCGATCGTCAAGAAGATCGCCCGGCGCAGCGTCGCCGACTTCGCGGCCGAGGAGATCTTCAAGCCGCTGGGCATGGGCCATACCTTCTACAATCCGCCGGCCGAGTTCCTGCCGCTCGTGGTGCCGACCCAGGTCTACGACGGGAAGCCGCTGCGCGGCGTGGTTCACGACCCGCTGGCCCGGGCCCAGGGCGGGGTCTCGGGCAACGCCGGACTCTTCTCTACGGCCGACGACCTGGCCGTCTTCGCCCAGATGATGCTGGCCAAGGGCGAATACAAGGGCCGCCGGATCCTCTCGCCCTTGACCGTGGAGCGGATGACTTCGGCCTACTCCAAAGTGCCGGATATGGGCCGGGGACTGGGCTGGGATCTCAGCTCGGCCTACGCCAGCGTGGCCGGCGATGTCTTCCCCCCCGGATCCTACGGTCACTCCGGCTACACCGGGACTTCGATCTGGATCGATCCGGAGACCCAGACGGCGGTCATCTTCCTGACCAACCGCGTCCATCCCGACGACGGCGGATCGATCATCGCCATGCGCGGCCGGCTGGCCAACGCCGCGGCTGCTTCCATAGTAAAGAAATAGAAAGAATAATAATTGGGGGACACCCTACATAATCCCCGATCTTTTTGTTTACGCGTCCGTGACAATTTCTGACACTAACGGATACTCTTTACCAATTCCTCATTCTTCAGCATGGAGTCGGCTTGATCGGGTTGATCAAACCTGCAACTTCTGATCATAATTCGGGAGTTGTGTAGGGTGTCCCACAATTATTCAATGTAGGGTGTCCTCACATCCTTGCGGCTATGAGGGCGGCCAAGGCTCGTCCCGCAATTATTGACCGGCGATCCCGCTTTCAATATGATGAGCCGGTCTTGGATTTCCGCTGAAGGAGGCGCAGGTTCCATGCCTATCTCCCGCAACGTCGTTCTCGGCTTGGCCCTTCTCTTCCTGTCAACCACAGCGTCTTTGGCCCAGGAGGCGGAGGGCTCCGCCTGGACGGCGGGCTTCGAGCTTGACGCCAATTCCAAGTACATCTGGCGTTCGCTGGCCTGGAGCGAGGGCGCGGTCCTGCAACCCAGCGCCTGGGTCGCCTGGGGCGGCCTGACCTTCTCCCTCTGGGGAAACTATGTCCTCAACTCCGGCGAAGAGAACGCCGGCCAGTTCAACGAAGTCGACTTCCGGCTCTCCTACGACTTCGAGGCGGGCAGCTTCACCTTCACGCCCGCCTTCACGATCTACGCCTACCCCAACCAGGATCCCGAGTGGGCCCCCACCACCGGCGAGATCGAGATTGGAGTGGCCTATGCCCTGGGGGACTTCAGCCTGGAAACCACCCACTATTTCGATGTGATCGACAACAAGGGCGGCTATGTCGGCGACATCGGCCTGGCCTTTGAATCCGATGTGGCCGAGGGGCTGACCCTGGCCGGCGCGCTGCGCTTCGCCTTCGCCAACGCCAAGTTCAACGAATACTACGTGCCCTATGATTCGGGGACGCTTTCGGCCGTCGTCCTGGAGGCCGGGTTGACCTACACTTTCGCCGGCGGCTTTTACATCCGCCCGCACTTCGAGTACAACAACATCCTCGATCAGAACCTGCGTGAGGCGATCAAGGCTACGGACTGGCTGTCGCTCAACAAGCCCAGCCTCTTCAACATCGGCCTCGCCGCCGGGTTCGAGTTCTGACGGTCCGGCGCCGCCGGACCGGATGGGAGGTCGCCATGTCCCTGCGCCGTCGTCTGTCCATCCTCATCGCCGCTCTGGCCCTCGTCCCGGCCGTCCTAACGTATGGCCAAGTCTCCGGGCCACGCCCCGCCGATCTGACGGCCCGCCTCATCGGCCACGCCCACATCGATCTCAGCTGGCTGTGGCGCTGGGAGGAATCGGTCCTCGACGTCGCCCTGCAGACCTTCAAGGGCACTCTGGCCCAGATGGACAAGATGCCGGGCCTGACCTTCGCCCAGAGCCAGCCGGCCGTCTACGACGCGGTGGCCAAGGCCGATCCGGCCCTGTTCGCCGCCATTAAGGAAAGGATTCAGCAGGGGACCTGGATCCCGGTGGGGGGGATGTGGGCCGAGCCCGATCTCAACATGCCGGACGGGGAGTCCCTGGCCCGCCAGCTGCTCTTCGGGAAGCGCTACTTCCTGGAGAATTTCGGAGTCGACGTCAAGGTCGGTTGGAACCCGGACTCGTTCGGCCATAACTGGCAGCTGCCCCAGATCCTGGCCAAGGCCGGCATCTCCTACTACGTCTTCGGCCGCTGCGCCCCGGACAACACGCCGGCCTTCTGGTGGCAGGGCCGGGACGGCACCAAGGTTCTCTGCTACGTGCCGCAGGGCTGGTACAACGTCTCCCTCAAGGAAGGCATCCGCGCCACCTTGATCCAAGCCGCGGGGCAAGGACCGCTGCGCGACTTCATGATCCTCTACGGGGCCGGCGATCACGGCGGCGGCCCCCGCGACTCCGATCTGGAAGCTATTCGGGCCCTGCGCCAGGATCCCGAGCACCCCCGGCTCGAGTTCTCGACCCCTGAGGCCTTCTTCAAGACCGTCGAGGGCTTCGGACCGCAACTGCCCGTCGTGGCCCGCGAGCTGAACTTCACTTTCCCGGCCTGCTACACGACCCAGGCCGAGACCAAGAAGGCCAACCGGGAGATGGAGGGCCTGCTGGCCGCGGCCGAGAAGTTCTCCGCGCTGGCCGCGGGCTCCGGCTACCGCGACTATTACCCGGAGAGGGATATCGAGGAAGCTTGGAAGATCGTCCTGCGCAACCAGTTCCATGACATCCTGGACGGATCGAGCATCGGTCCCGTCTATGACGAGGCTTTGAGCTTCTATGCCGAGGCCCGGGAGCGGGGCCGACGGGCGCTGGACTTCTCGCTGGAGACGATCTCCGCGGCCATCGATACCCGGGGCGCCGGCCAGCCGCTGGTAGTCTACAATCCGCTGACCTGGCGCCGCAGCGACGTCGTTGCGGCCGGGCTGCCGTTCCCGGTCGAGGGCCCCCTGCGGGTCGTCGACGCCAAGGGCGCCGAAGTCCCGGCCCAGATCGTCAGGGAGACGAACGCCCAGGGCCGGGCCGTCCCGCGGCTGCTCTTTGTGGCCGAGGATGTCCCGTCGCTCGGCTACAAGCTCTACCGCGTCGAGCGCCGCGCGCCCGCCAAGCCTGCCCGCCCCGTGGCCGTCAAAGCCGCCGGCTTGGAAAACGAGTTCTTCCGGTTGGCCGTTGATGCCCGGACGGGCCGGATGACGAGCCTTTACGACAAGACCGCGGGCCGCGAGGTCCTCAAGGCGCCCGCCTACCTGCGGGCCGTCGCGGACGAGCCCGAGAATATGTCGGCCTGGGAGCTGGGGCTCAAAGGGGTCCTGGCTTCGATCGGCGAGACCGGAAGCCGGGTCGAGATCCTCGAAGCCGGCCCCGTGCGCGGCGTCCTGCGCATCCGGTCCTCTTTCCGCGGCTCGTCCTTCGTCCAGGAGATCGGCCTTATCCGGGGCGTCCCGCGGGTCGACATCCGCGTCAGCGGCGATTGGCAGGAGCGCAACGTCATGATCAAGGCCGCCTTCCCCCTGGCCTTGGAGGCCGCTTCGGCCGAGTTCGAGATCCCCTACGGCTCGATCACCCGCCCGACCGACGGGACCGAAGTGCCGGCCCTGCGCTGGATCGACGTGACCGACAAGAGCGGCGCCTACGGCGTCGGGATCCTCAACGAGGGCAAGTACGGATTCGACGTCAAGGGCGCGGAGGCCGCCGTATCGCTGTGGCACGGCGCCACTTATCCCGATCCGGAGGCCGACCGGGGAGCGCAGCAGGCCCGACTGGCCCTCTATCCCCACAAGGGGGATTGGAAAGCCGGAAGCACGCTCCGCCGCGGCTACGAATTCAACGCCCCGCTCCTGGCCCACGCGCCCATGTCCCATTCCGGCGCGCTGCCGGTCGAGACATCCTTCGTCCAGGCCGGCCCGGAAAACGTCGTCCTCACGGCGCTGAAGAAGGAAACCGGCTACTACGAGCGGGGCTGGATCGTCCGCTTCTACGAGGCGGAAGGCAAAGCGACCGAGGCCAGGCTGGACCTGCCCTGGGAGGTGGTCGCAACCGAGGTTGATCTCGTCGAACGGCCCTTGGACCGGGCCGTCGGCCAGGGCCGAACCCTGACCATCCCGCTCAAGCCCTACGAGATCAAGACCGTCCGACTGATGCGCAAATGAAGCGCCGGCTCGGGAATCCCGGCGGGGACCGAGAAGGGGAGCCCCGAGCCGAGACTTGAAAAATGCGGCTCGGTCTCCGATAATAGCCCTTTCTGCACCCTTTTAAGGAGATCATGATGAACAGAAAGATGCGCTTTATCGTTTCGGCCGCCTTGGCCGTGATTGGCCTGGCCGGCCTCGCCGCGGCCCAGGAAAAGAGCCCCGAAACCACAGCCTCCGTGCCCGAGCTTTCGGCCTTCCACGAAGTCATCCAGCCGATCTGGCATACGGCCTATCCGGCCAAAGACTACGCAGCGCTCCGCGGCTATGTGGCCAAGATCCAGGAGCTGGCCGCCCCCGTCTACGCGGCCAAGCTGCCGGCCATCCTGCACGAAAAGGAAGCCAAGTGGAAGGAAGGCCTGGAGGCTTTCCGCAAGGCCGTCGACGACTACGCCAAGGCCGCTGCGGGCACCGATGATGCCGCGCTGCTGACGGCCGCCGAGACTCTGCACACCCGCTACGAGGGCTTGGGCCGAGTCATCCGGCCGGTGCTGGCCGAGATCGGCGCCTTCCATCAGGCTCTCTATCCCGTTGTCCATACCTACGCCGCCGAGAAGCAGTACGACAAGATCCGCGGCGCCGCGGCCGATCTTCAGACTAAAGCCGAAGCCGTCGCCAAGGTGACTCTACCCGCCCGCCAGGCCGGCAAGGCGGAGGCCTTCAAGACTGCCGCCGCCGCTCTGGTCGAGGCGGCCAAGGCCCTGGCCGCCGCCGCCGACGGCCATGACCACGACGGCATGCTGAAAGGCGTGGAGACCGTCCACGAAAAGTACCAGGCCCTGGAGGCCATTTTTAATTAAGGCCGGTCAGGCTCTCTTGGCCCTTTCGACGAGGATCTGGAGAATCTCGAGCTCGTCGGCGTCGAACCAGATCCGGCCGCAGTCGAGGCAGCGCTCGACCGGCAGGAAGTACTGGTAGTTGTAGGGCCGCGAGGCCAGCCGGTAGCCGCATACCGGGCAGGCGGGACGCCGGGCGCCTCGGTCCGCGGCGGGCTTGGCAGCCGCCCTGACGGAGTCCGCGGCGAGTTTTTTTGCCGCCCCGACGGAGTCCGCTGACATCATCTTCTTGAGGGGATTGCGGACGGCGGATGCGGCGAAATCATCAGCCCGCCGGTTCAAAGCGGCTGAGAATCCTATCTCGGTCCGGGCCAGGATACGGTCCATACGGTCCTGGGGCACAAGCTTGCCCAGGCACGTCCGGCATATCTTGATGGGGACTCCTTCGTAAATCGTGTCGGCCAAGGGAATCCCACAGCGCGGGCAATGGCCTAAGGCGGCTTCGCGGGCCGGGCGGACCGGCAGCAGGGATTCTCCCGGCGGCCGGCCTTTTATCTCTTGGAAGGCCGGAAAGACGAGCTTGGACCTCTCGCGCTCGGTGCCCATGTCACGAATCTCGGCCACGAGATCCGGGAGCGTCTTGTGGGCCATTTCGGCCAGGACTCGGATTCTGTCCCCCACAGCAGGGTGAGTCGAGAGCCATCGGGCCAGCGGCCTGGGCTCCACGCGCCGGGAGCGCGGGGCGACGATGAAGAGGGGAGCGTAGGTATTGTCGAAGTCGCCGACAAAGGAATTCCGGACATCGGCCTTGAAGAGCGCCCGTCCCAAGGCGCCCGGGTTGCGGCCGAGCTCGACGGCGGCCGCGTCGGCCAGGAGCTCCCTCTGGCGGCTGACCAGGGCGGCCAAAAGCCGGATGACGAAGGCCGACAGCCCGGCCACGCCGCCCAGCGCGAATCCTCCCGCGCGGGCCCCCTCGCCGAGCGCTGAGGCCCGTTCCCCGGAGTCCGATTCGAACGCCTCGCGCAAGCGCTCAAACAGGTTCGCGGTTGAGGCGACCAGGGTCAGGACGAAGGCGTCGCCCCGCGCGATGTGGGCGATCTCGTGGGCTACGACCGCTTCGACCTCATCGCGGGCGAAATCGGCCAAAAGGCCTTCGCTGACGGCGACCACGGGAGTCCCGTCCGGCTCGATGACGGCCAGCGAGTTCACCGCCCAGTCGGGGAGGATCACGGCCTTGATGCGGGGCAGGCCGGCGGCCAGACGCAAGGCCTCGACCACGTTCTCCATCTCCCGGTGGTAACGGTCGGATGCGTCCGGCGATACGGCCCGCAGCCGCTTGAGGACGAAAGCGCCGCCGGAGCGGCGGGCGTCCCAGTACTGGATCGCGGCCAGGACCGCGGCCGTCGTCCCGTCGGCCAAGGCAAATTTGGCCCAGAAGCCCGGCTCGGCAAAAAAGAGCAGGCGCCCCGATGCGGCGGATACGGCGGCCCAGACGATGAGCATCAGGAGCCCCACGCCCAGGACGTAGAAGAGGAGGAGGAAGGCGAAGACGGCCAGACTTTTATACTTCTGGGTCTTCTGGATCTCGTAAAAATCCCGCTGGGGTCGCGGCCGGCTCTCAGGGCTCATGGGGTATTTTGTCCGGTCCCATGCTATCCCAGAGCCGATCAGGTTTCCAGCTTGGTCATGAACAGCCGGCAGATCCGACTCCGGCCAGGGGGCGGCATCGCCGGACGGCGAACGGAAGGGCGGATTTGGAGTAAAATAGGCGGACGCAAGGAGGACAGCATGCGCAACCGCCTGATCCGCATTCTCCCGGCCGCGGGGATGATCTTGGCCGGAGCCCTATCGACCTTGTCCGCTGTGGATATCCGCGATACCCGAATGCTGACCCAGCCGGCCATCAGCCGGGACCACATCGCCTTCCATTACGCCAACGATCTCTGGGTTGCCGGCCGGGACGGGAAGAACGTCCGCCGGCTGACCTCCGACTTGGGGCTGGAGTCCAACGCCTTCTTCTCGCCCGACGGAAGCCGGCTGGCCTTCTCGGCCCAATACGACGGCAACACGGACGTCTATGTCGTGCCCGTGGCGGGCGGGGTGCCCAAGCGCCTGACCTGGCATCCGCTGCCCGACGCGGCCCAGGGTTTCACCCCGGACGGCCAGTCCGTGCTGTTCGTCTCGTCCCGGGCCAGCTTCACCGGGGCCCACGCCCAGATCTACTCCGTTCCCCTGTCAGGGGGATTTCCGGTCCGTCTCCCCGTACCCAACGCCGTCCGGGCCGCCCTTTCCCCGGACGGGAAGAAAGTCGCCTACAATCCGCTTCCCGACGCATTCACCCAATGGAAGAATTACCGCGGCGGCCGCAACTCCATCGTCTGGATCCTTGATCTGGCCGATGCCTCGTATGAAAAGATTCCCCAGCCGGCCGGTCGGGCCAACGACCCCGGCCCGATGTGGATCGGGGACAAGGTCTACTTCCGCTCGGACCGCGACGGTGAGTTCAACCTCTATGTCTACGAGCCCAAGACCAAGGCCGTGCGCCGCCTGACCAACCATCAGGACTTTCCGGTGCTGAGCGCTTCGGCCGGAGACGGCCGGATCATCTATGAGCAGGCCGGGAGGCTCCATGTCTTCGATCCCCAGGCGAACGCCGCCACGACTCTGAAGGTCGGCATCGCCACCGACCTGCCCGAGCTGCGCGAACGCTTCGCCAAGGGGGCCCGCTGGGTTCGCAGCGGCAGCCCGTCCCCCTCGGGACAGCGGGTGGCCCTCGAGTTCCGGGGCGAGATCGTCACCGTCCCGGCCGAAAAGGGCGATCCGCGGAATCTGACCCAGTCGCCGGGTGCGCACGAGCGGAATCCGATCTGGTCGCCCGACGGCAAGTCGATCGCCTACCTTTCGGATGCCTCCGGTGAATACGAGATCCACGTCCGGCCCCAGGACGGCAAGGGGGCGGCCCGGGCCTACAAGCTGGGCGGCTCCGGCTTCTATGACTCCCTGGCCTGGTCGCCCGACAGCGGCAAGATCGCTTTCGCCGACAATTCCTGGAGCCTCTACTGGCTCGATCTCAAGTCGGGCGCCGTGAAGAAGGTCGCCTCCGACAAGCTCTTCGGTCCGGCCAACCTCAAATCCATAGGGGGCTCCTGGTCGTCCGATTCGAAGTGGATCGCCTACACCGTCTCGTCGGCGACCTACTTCCGGCAAATCCGCGTCTATTCGCTGGATCAGGACAAATCCTTCCCCGTCACGGACGGGCTGAGCGATGCGGCCGAGCCGGTCTTTGACGCCGCGGGCCAATACCTTTACTTCTTCGCTTCCACCGACGCCGGCCCGGTCCGGCAGTGGTTCGACCAGTCCAACGCCGACATGCGCATGACCAGCTCGATCTACGTCGCGGCCTTAACCAAAGACGCGCCCAACCCTCTGGCCAAGGAGAGCGACGAGGAGAAGGCGGCGGCCCCCGCAGCGGCTCCGGCCGCCAAGCCGGCCGCGGCATCGGCAGGTGTTGCCGTGAGGATCGATTTTGAAGGACTGGATCACAGAATCCTGGCCGTTCCGGTTCCGGCGGGAGCCTATCGAAACCTGGAGGCGGGCGACGCCGGCCAGTTCTTCTGTCTGGAGAGCGGGCCCGATTCCGGATCGGCCGCAGCTCCGGGCGCCACCCTGCATAAGTACGATTTCAAGACCCGCAAGGACGAGGTCCTTCTGCCCGGCGTCTTCGGATTCACCTTGACGGCCGACCGCAAGAAGGCCCTCTATGCCGGCCCTGGCGGCGCCTACTTCCTGACCGGGCTGGCCGCCAAGCCCCAGCCGGGCCAGGGCCGCCTCAATGCCGACGCGGTCGAGGTCCGGGTCGTGCCGACGGCCGAGTGGCGGCAGATCTACGACGAGGCCTGGCGCATCAACCGCGACTACTTCTACGCCACCAACATGCACGGCGCCGATTGGCCGGCCATGAAGAAGCGCTATGAGCCGTTCCTGGACGACCTGTCCTGCCGCAACGACCTCAACCGGGTCATCCAGTGGATGTGCTCGGAGCTGGGCGTCGGCCATCACCGGGTCTCGGGGGGCGACATGCCGTCCGCCCCGACCAATGTCCCGGGCGGCCTGCTGGGCGCCGACTTTGCCGTCGAGAACGGCCGCTACCGGATCGCCAAGGTTTTGGGCGGCTTGAACTGGAATCCCCAGCTTCGCTCCCCCCTGACCGAGCCGGGCGTGGATGTCCGGGCCGGCGAGTACCTCCTGGCCGTCGGCGGCGCCGATCTGAAGGCGCCCGGCCGAAATCTCTATGCCGCCTTCGAGAACACGGCGGGCAAAGCGGTTGAGATCACCATCGGGCCGAATCCCGACGGGACGGGCGCGCGGACGGTGACCGTTGTCCCCATCGCCAGTGAGATGTCCCTGCGCAACCGCGACTGGGTGGAGGGCAACCTGCGCAAGGTGGAGAAGGCCAGCGGCGGGCGGGNNGGTCGCCTACGTTTACGTCCCCGACACGTCCATTTCGGGCTGGGCCTCCTTCAAGCGCTACTTCTTCCCCCAGGCCGACAAGCCGGCCATCGTCGTCGACGAGCGCTTCAACGGCGGCGGTTCGGTGGCCGACTACTACATCGACCAGCTCCGCAAGCAGGTCTCGGCTTATTGGAACATGCGCTATGGCGACGACCTCAAGACCCCCAGCGCCTCCATCCAGGGACCCAAGGTCATGATCATCGACGAGATGGCCGGCTCCGGCGGCGACATGCTGCCCTACATGTGGCGCAAGTTCAAGATGGGGCCGCTGGTCGGCAAGCGGACTTGGGGCGGCTTGGTCGGCACTCTCGGCTTCCCGGTTCTGATGGACGGGGGAGGGGTGACCGCGCCGAACGTGGCCATCTGGACCGAGGAGGGCTGGGTGGTGGAGAACGAGGGTGTGCCGCCCGACGTCGAGGTCGAGCAGACCCCGGCCGACGTTCTGGCCGGCCGCGATCCGCAATTGGAGAAGGCCGTCCAGATCGCCCTGGACGAGCTGGGCAAGAACCCGCCCAAGACGGTGACGCGTCCGCCTTACCCGGTCCGGGTCCGGAAATAGCAGACACATACTAATTGAATTTCCAGACACATACCAATTTCGTCGCCTCAAAGAAAAAAACGCCGGTGGCGATGGACTTTTCGGTCGGTCGGGGGGGGCCGCCCTGGGCGGCGAAGCCGACGGGCCTTTCTTTACATGCACTCGGCTTTTTGGTATGACTGCGGGGATATGCGGACGATAAGCCTCCGAGCCTCGATCACATTCCCGATCCAGGCCCGGATTCTCTTCGCCCTGGCCGCCCTCTCCCTTTCCGCCTTCGGCCAGCCCGGTCCCCAGCCGAACCCTCAGGAGGAGATCCGGCTGAAGGCGCCGCGCGTCTTTCTCGATGGCCGGGATCTGCAGTGGGACTACATCCGGACCGAGGTGCCGTTCGTCAACTACGTCCGCGACCGGACGGATGCCGACATCCACGTCCTCGTCAGCCGGCAGCCCACCGGCAGCGGCGGCACCGAGTACATCCTGGCCTTCATCGGTCTGGGCGCTTTTGCCGACCTCAATCTGACCCTGCGCTTCTTTTCCAACAAGACGGACGTATCCAACGAGATCCGCGAGGACTTTGTCCGGACCCTCAAGCAGGGCCTGGCCCCCTTCGTCTCGCGCACCCCTCTGGCCGACAAGCTCAATGTGACTTACGACCGCGGCGGCCTGCCCCTGCCCCAGACGGTCCGGGACAAATGGGACTTCTGGGTCTTCAGCCTCTACGGCTCGGGACGGGCCAGCGGCGTCAAGACCCGCCTCGGCGGAGCCTTCGACGGCAACTTCTCGGCCAGCCGGGTCACGCCCGACTGGAAGCTCCGACTGAGCTTCAGCGGCCGATTTGACGCCTCCAAGTACACGATCGACGATGTCATCTACGAGAGCTCGACCGAGCAGGAAGCCTTCAACGCCCTGGCCGTCAAGAGCCTCGGCCCGCACTGGTCGGCCGGAGCCTGGCTGACGGTCAATTCGGCCTCTTACAACAACATCCTGCTGGGGGTCGTCCCCTCGCTGGCGGTCGAGTACAGCTTCTTCCCCTATGTGGAGTCCACCCGCCGCCAGATCTATCTGCAGTATCGGCTGGGCGTCAACAGCTACCGCTACCGGGAGATGACGATCTACGAGAAGACCAGCCAGACCCTGCTGCGGCAGAGCCTGTCGCTCAACCTGGAATTCCTCCAGCCCTGGGGCAATGCCAACGCCAACGTCCGTTTCGGGCATTACCTGAACGACCTGGCCCTCAACCGGCTCGACATTTCGGCCGGCGTCTCGGTCCGCCTCTTCAAGGGCCTGTCCTTCTGGGCCGGCGGCAGCTATGCGGCCATCCACGACCAGATCGCCCTGGCCATGGAGGACGCTACCCTGGAGCAGATCCTTCTCATGCGCAAGGATCAGGCCACGACCTACTCGTTCAGCGTCAATGTCGGGCTGAACTTCACTTTCGGGTCGATGTATTCGAACGTGGTCAATCCGCGGTTCGAGTAGGAAAGCTAGCGCGGCGGGACGGCGGCGGTCGCCGCGTCCTTGACCTTCTGGTAGAGGAACGCGGCCCGCAGGTAGGCGCCTCCGGCGTTGGTCAGATCCTTGAGAGCCAGGAAGTCGTCGGCCTGTTTTTCAGTCTCGCCGGCGATATTGAGGAGCCAGGAATCGCCGCCCTTGGCCGCGGCGGCTTCATTCTTGAGGCCGGCCACGTACTGCCTCAGGGCGTTGATCCCGGCCGCGTCCTCGTTCTGGAAAGCGGCCAGGGCGTAGGTCCTTTCCAGGACCTTGTAGAGCGCCTTGGCGCCCGAGTAGTCATTCTTTTGGAAGGCGTCCTCGGCGTTGCTCTCCTCGTAGCGGGCCAGGTGGAAGAGCGCGTTGGCGTCGCTGGCGCCGGCCTTCTTGGCCACGGCCTTGGCCGCGCCCATGGCGTTGCGCGACGATACGGCGGCCTCGCGTTCGGAGACCATGGACATGAGCGTCTCCATATCGCCCTGCATCGCCGCCGAGGAGGCCGAACCGGCTTTGGGACGGCCTTCGCCGCGGCGCGTCGCGGTTTGAGGTTGGCCGGGAGGGGGGGGGACGCTGAAGTGGTCGATCTCTTTGGATAGATTATTCCAGGCATCGACGTAAGGGCCCTTTTCAGGCAGGAACAGCTTGATCGAGCCCATGATCTTCTTGGCCGCATCCAAGTCTTTGGGGTCGGCGGATTCGGCGTACTTATCGACCAGCACGCGAACCTTGCCCATGTCGGTCATGCCGAAGGTTCCGCCGTCCGGACCGGAGGAGCCGGACGGCCAAGAGCCTTCATGGCCCGACATCACGATCTTCCGGTCGGCAGGCCGTATCGAACGGGCCAAGCCCTGCTCTCCCAGGCGGTTGACCGCCCTGTAGAGGGGCGGGATGAAGAGCAGACCCAGCAGGACGATCAGCCAGGTCGTCCGGCGCGATTTCTTGTGGGCCGCCTTCTTGGCCGTCCTCTCCACCCGGGCCGACCTGATCTCCGAGACCGGCTTGGCCTGGGCGCCGGAGATCTCGCGCACCAGGCTCGGCATTTCGCCTTCCAGGGAGGCCAGATCATCGGCCAGGGCTTGGGCGTCGGGATAGCGGGCCGCCGGGCTCTTTTGCAGGCATCGGTAGATGATCCGGACCAGCGGCTCGGGCACCAGCGGGGTGGTGTCGCGGGCGTCGGGGGGCGCTTCGTTGCGGTGCTTGATGGCCACGGCCAGGGGGGTCTGGCCCTCGAAGGGAACCTTGCCCGTGACCATCTCGAAGAGGATGTTGCCGACCGCGTAGAGGTCGGAGCGGGCGTCCACGTCCTTCAGCTCGACCTGCTCGGGCGACATGTACTCGGGCGTGCCCAGCATGACCCCGGGGTTGGTGACGCCGTCGGCTTCCAGGAAGCGCGACAGCCCGAAGTCCATGATCCGGGCCCGCCCGTCGTGGTCGATCATGATGTTCTGGGGCTTGAGATCGCGGTGGACGACGCCGACCCGGTGGGCCTCGGCCAGCCCCTCGGCTACCTGGCGGGCCAGGGAGGCCGCCCGTCCGGCCCCGATCGGCCCGGCCCGGCGGATGAACTTCTTGAGGTCCTCGCCCTCGACGTACTCCAGGGTCAGGAAGTGGACCAAGCCGGCCTCGCCCAGATCGTAAAGCCGGCAGACGTTGCGATGGGCGATTTTGCGGGCGTTCTTGAGCTCGTTCTTGAACCGCTCAATGGCCGAGGCGTTGAAGCCGATCTCGGGCTTGATGATCTTGAGAGCCACGATCTCCCGCAGCTTCTGGTCGAAGACCTTATAGACCGAGCCCATACCGCCCTTGCCCAATTCCTCGATGATCTCGTAGCGGCCGGCGAAGAGGGTCCCGCGCTCGAGGTTCTCGAAGGCCGCCACCAGGGTCTGGCCCTCGGGGTGGGGGGTCGCGGCGAAGGGGGTCAGGGGCGCGGCGCACTGGCTGCAGAAGCGGCTGTCGCCGCTGTTCTCCGCGCCGCAGGTGGAGCATCGCATGAGGGTGCCTTGAGGAAGCCTAAAGATACCACGGCCCTCCAGGGGCGTCAAACGTTGTTCGGCCATCCCGAATTATGATAAGTTGAGAGCCCGATTTTGGTTGCGGAGAGGAACATGAAGCCCACCCTGGTCGTCCTGGCCGCCGGCCTCGGCAGCCGTTACGGAAGCCTCAAACAGATGGACCGGGTCGGCCCCTCGGGCGAGACGATCATCGATTACTCCGTCTACGATGCCCTGCGCGCCGGCTTCGGCAAGGCCGTCTTCATCATCCGGCGCGACATCGAAGCCGAGTTCCGGGAGGTCTTCGCCGGGCGACTGGGCGGGCGGATCGCGATCGAGACCGTCTTCCAGGAGCTGGACGACCTGCCGTCCGGCTTCCGCGTCCCCGCCGGGCGGACCAAGCCTTGGGGGACGTCCCACGCGGTCCTCATGGCCGCGCCCAAGGTCCGCGAGCCGTTCGCCGTGATCAACGCCGACGATTTCTACGGCCGGGATGCCTTTGTCCGGATGGCCGGCTTTTTAGGCGGCCTGACGGTCTCCGACGCGCGCTTCTCGGTCGTCGGCTATGGTCTGCGCTCAACCCTCTCGGCGCACGGCAGCGTGGCCCGGGGGGTCTGCGAGGTCGGCCCCGACGGCCTCCTGACCGGCATCATCGAGCGGACCAGGATCGAGCGGGACGGCGAGACCGTTGTCGACCGCTCGGTCGAAGGTCTTCCCCTCGTCCTGCCGGAGTCGACCGTCGTCTCGATGAACTTCTGGGGCTTCACGCCGCTGTACTTCGAGCGGGCCCGGGCCGCCTTCGCCGAGTTCCTGCGGGTGCGCGGCGAAGACCCCAAGGCCGAGATGTACATACCGCTGGTCGTCAATGATATGGTCAAGAACGGCCGGGCCACGGTCGCCGTCCTGCCGACGGCGGCCCGGTGGTTCGGGGTGACTTACCGCGAGGACAAACCCCGGGTCATGGCCGAGCTCGAGGCCCTGGTCCGGGCCGGCGAATACCCCCGAGTGCTCTGGAAATAGGGGTACAGTATACGTAAATCCCGAATTATGGCCCTGCCATTCGTTAGGACCTTGCCGTTCGTCGAGGTCTAAGAGCCGCGCATCTCAGGATTCCCGGCTTCTGAAATACTATGGTCTCCTTGTACCGGGGCATGACGAATTTCCCTTCAGGGTTCCGTCATGCTTTCTAGCTAGAGCGACCCATGCCTCCGAACGGACGTCACCCATGCTTCCGGTCTGTACATTTTCGAGGGGATCAGGAAAATAGGGAATTACGTATACTGTACCCCTATTTTCATCCCTGCTTCTTGATCCTGATGTTTCTAAACCAAGCCGCGTCGGTGTGGTCCTGCAGGACGATGTGCCCGCGCCGCCTGTCGGCGAAGCCGGGGATCGGGGCATATTTGCTCTCGGCCAGGCGGGCCTTGAAGTCCGGCGAATCCAAATCGAACTCCACGACCCTGGCCCCGTTGAGCCAATGCTCTCCGTGTCCGCCCCGGAAGACGATCCGGGCGGCGTTCCATTCGCCGGCCGGCTTGAGGACCTTGCCCGGGCCCGGCGGCACCAGGTCATAGAGCGCCCCGGCCGTTCGGTGAGGCCCGTTCTTGGCATCGGCGTGGAGGGCGTCGTCGAGGACCTGGTATTCGAAGCCCAGGGCCGCGTGGTTGGCCGTCTTCCCGACCGACATCTCCTCGGACACGTTGTACTTGACCCCGCTGTTCCCGCCCGGCGAGATCTTCCAATCGAAAGCCAGCTCGAAGTCCGCGAAGTCCGCGATGGTCATCAAATCGCCTCCAGCGGCCGGCTGGCCGTCCGCCTGCAGGGGAACGTCCCCGGTCGGGATCTTCTTGATGGCCCCGTCCTCGATGACCCAATGCCGGGACGGCACGTCGTCGTAGCCAAGCCCCCGCCAGCCGGAGAATGTCAGACCGTCGAAGAGCAGGGTCCACCCGTCGGCCTTCTCGGCCGCCGTGAGGGTGTTGACCGGGGCGCCCTGAGCTTGGAGATCCGTTGCCGCCGAGGCCGCCGTCGCGGGGGCGTCGGGAGGCGTCGTCGTACAGGCAGCCGCGGCCAGGGCCAGCAACAGGATCGGAAGCCAAAGCCGCGCCTGTCGGGGATGGAGATCGCGATCAGCGGGGGAATGTTTCATGCCGGCCTCCGGTCCAAGATCATGACAGAGGCGGACCGCCTTGGCAAGGCGGCTTTCTGCGTTGACCGAAATCGGCCGGCCGAGTATAAATAGGGGCGCTGCGCCATCCGGATGGAAAGGAGCGATCATCATGGACCGAAGAACCGACCGCCGCGGATTCCTCAAGGGCTTGGGAGCCGCTACCGCCGCCGCCCTGGGCGCGGCCGG
>DFYJ01000117.1 GCA_002383325.1 Candidatus Aminicenantes bacterium UBA4085 | reverse complement strand
CTCGGATCGCCGCCGCGCGCCCGGATTCCGCCGCGGGCGGCCGGGCCCGAGCCGCCTCCCGGTGGCCGACGGCCGGGGCCTTCATCGCGTCCTGCGCAGGCATTTCCGCGCTCATGGGAGCCGCCGTCCGGCACATTCTGCGGAACGCTTCGCTCAACCCGTTGGAATTCCGGGCCCGGCCGGACTTTCTTTTCTTGTTCGCAGGACTGATCCTGGTCTGGGGCGCGGGAACCGCCCTCCAGGCCGCGCTCCTACGAAGGCTCGCCCCGAGACCGCCGTTTTGGATCGTCGGCCCCGCCCTGCTCCTCCCCCCCTTGCTGGGAGCGGCGATTTCTCCGGCTTCATGGGTGACCGGCCTGGCGGCCGGTCCGGCCCTAACCGCTCTGATCGTGGCTCTGCGACAAGGAGTCCCGGCTCGTCTGCGCCGCTGGGGGATCGTCGCCGTCCTTCTGCAGACCGTCTTCTTCTATGTCTGCCTGGCCGGCGCCGCTTCCGAGAAGGGACGGACCCTGGCCGGGCGTTTCGTCAAGGACAGCGTCGAGTCCCTTGAGCCCTGGGCCCGCTTCCTGCTGACGGAGTCGATCCCGGAGGTGGACCGATCCAAGAAGGCCATCATCGGGCTTCTAGGCTCCGCCGCGGCCGATTCGACTCTGGCTGCGGAGATCTGGTCCCGGACCCTCCCGGCCCGCTTCAATTGGTACTCGAGCCTGGAGATCCTGGGCCGGGACGGAGTCCCGCGGAGCCGCTTCTCCCTCAACATCCCCAAGATCCTTCGGCCGGCCGCCGCGGCATCCCCCGGCGCGGACTGGACGGTCGCCGCCGTCGCCGTCCCGTTGATGGGCCGGGAGAGGCGCTTCCTGACCGCGGCCCGCGACCTGATCGAAGAGGGCGAAGTCCTGGGACGGGTCGTCCTGTCCCTATCGCTCGATCCGGACATGCTCCCCTTCCTCTATTCGTCCAATCCCTACTTCGAGCTGCTGCGGGTCGATACCATCCCCTCGCTGAGCGGTTTCGACATCCGCTTCGCGGTTTTCGACGCCCAGGGCCGGATTCTCTTCAATCCCTTCAAGATCTCCAGCGGCGTGGCCGCCTCGGCCTTCGCTCCGGAAGGAAAATGGTCGCGCTGGCGGGACAACGGCCGACCCTACGATCTGTACGGATTTCTCGCAGGGGACCGGAGGTACGCCGCCTTCCTCCCCCGCCGCACTTGGCGCTTCCATGTCGTCAACCTGGCCCGGACGATCGCCCTGGCCCTGGCCGGCCTGGGCCCCCTCCTGGCCGCGACGGCCTGGGCCTCGGCCCGGCGGAGAGGCCGGCGCTTCCTGTGGTCCTTCGCCTCCCGGGTCTTCCTCTCCTTCCTGACCGTGGCCCTGGTGCCCATCCTTCTGTTCGCCGCTTTCTCCAGCTCCTTCTTCGACCGCCTCTTCACCAGGCAGTTTGTCGAGAAGGCCGCCCTCCATGCCGACATGGCCCGCGGAGTCATGGACGACTTCCTCTTCCTTGAAGAGGGTGCCGCGGCCGGGATCGATTGGCCGCCGGAAGACTTGGTTCTTTGGATCTCCAACACGATCGGCAACGACGTCAACCTATACCGGGACGGGCGCCTGGTCGCCTCCAGCCGCCGGGAGCTGTTCGACGCCGGAATCCTGCCCGAGATCCTGGATGGGGATGTCTATTTCCAGCTCCGCTACGGCAGCGATCCGACCGTAGCCAGCGAGACCCGGCTCGGGACGTACTCCCTGCGGACCCTGACGGTGCCGTACGAGTCCCCCGGCGGCAGCCTGGCCATCGGCCTTCCCTTCCCCTTCGAGCGCCGCGACATCGCCAGCGCCTCGCAGGAGCTGACCGAATTCCTGGTCTTCATGGCCGTCTTCATTCTCGGCCTGGTTCCGCTGGCCGCCCGCGGCATCGGCGGCCGCATCGTCGAGCCGGTGCGCCGTCTCCTGGCTGGGACGAGGGAGGCCAGCCTCGGCAACTTGGAGTTCGCCATCGACTATGAGGGCCG
Source organism: Candidatus Aminicenantes bacterium UBA4085 (assembly GCA_002383325.1). Lineage (GTDB taxonomy): Bacteria > Acidobacteriota > Aminicenantia > Aminicenantales > UBA4085 > UBA4085. The sequence continues at coordinate 12,855 of DFYJ01000117.1, read as the reverse complement.
GGACGAGATGAAGACCCTCGTCGACGGGTTCAACGCCATGATCGGCAGCCTCAAACAGCACCAGCAGGAGCTGGCCGAGCTGGGCCAGAAGGCGGCCTGGGCCGAGATGGCCCGCAAGGTGGCCCACGAGATCAAGAATCCCCTGACCCCGATCCAGCTGTCGGCCGAGCACATTCTGCGGGTCTATGAAGACGGCCGGCAGGACCTCGGGCCAGCCCTCAAGGAGTCGATCTCCTACATCGTCGGCGAAGTCGATAATCTCCGCCGCATCGCCCTGGAGTTCCTGGACGTCTCCCGCGAACCGGTGGCCCGGCGGGAGCGGATCCCGGTCGATGATCTGTTCCGTGAGACCGTCGAGCCTTACCGGAGGCTCTTGGCCGACCGCATCGACATCCACGAGGAATACTCCGTCGGCCGGCCGGCCGTCGTCCTCGGCGACCGGGCCAAGCTGAAGGTCGCCCTGCGCAATCTTCTGACCAACGCCATCGAGTCGATCCACGGGCGCGGCGAGATCCGGACCCGGGTCGAGGCGGCCGGGTCGGAGATCCTGATGGCCGTGGACGACACCGGGACCGGCATGGAAGCCGATGTCCGGGACCGCATCTTCGAACCCTATTTCTCGACCAAGGACGCCGGCACCGGACTGGGCCTGCCGATCAGCAAGAAGATCGTCGAGGACCACGGCGGATCGATTCGCATCGAAAGCGCCCCCGGGCGGGGAACCCGGGTCCTCATCAGTCTGCCCGCCGCCCCGGCGGCCGACGACCCTCCGGCCGCGGCCTAGATATTTTTCGGCTTCTATGAAAAAATAGGCCGCATGAAATCGATTCTGGTCACCTACTTCAGCCGCACCGGCAACACCAGGGCCGTGGCCGAGGCCATTCACGGAGCCCTGCGGACGGCCGAAATCCGGCCGCTGCGGGAAGCCGGGAGCCCGGAAGGCTACGATCTCGTCTTCCTCGGCTTCCCCGTCGAGATGCATTCCATCCCCTTCCCCGTCGAGGAGGTCCTGCGAGCCTTCCCGGCCGGAACGTTGGGCGCCCTCTTCTCGACCCATGGCTCGCTGCAGGGCCACCGCCTCTCTCAGGAAGCCCTCGAGTATGCCGCTGTGCTCTCGTCCGGGTTCAAGCTCCTGGGCACGTTCCACTGCCGCGGCCGCCTGTCGGTCCGGGCCCTGGAGGAGCTGGGCAAGTCGTCCGAGCACGAGGAATGGACCGGGATGGCGGCTTCGGCCGCAACCCATCCCGATGCCGCCGATCTCGAGGAGGCCCGGGCCTTCGCCCGCCGGATCGAGATGCTGGCCGCCCACGGAGGATACTGACATGAAGCTGCGCCTGTCGCTGCCCGTCCTGCTGATCCTGGGCCTCGCCGCCGAAGCGGCCGCCCTCCTGACCGGAGCCGTTCCCACTCCNNCTCCGCCGTCCGAGCCCGACGGCTGCACCAGCATCCTGGTCGGCCGCCTGGCCTCGGCCGACGGCTCGACCATGACCTCGCACTCCTGCGACAGCACCACCGACCGGACCTGGATGAGGATGGTCCCGCGCGCGACCCACGCCGCGGGCAGCCGGGCCAAGATCTACTACGAGCCCAAGCGAAGCAAGCGGCCGGACGATCCCGAGCGCCTGGAGGCGGGCGAGATCCCCCAGGCGCCTGAGACCTTCGGCTACCTCGATACGGCCTATCCGATCATGAACGATCGTCAGCTGGCCATCGGCGAGACGACCATCGGCGGCCGCTTCGAGCTGGTCTCCCAGAAGGGCCTGCTTGACGCGCCCGAGCTCTACCGCCTGGCACTGGAGCGGACCTCAACCGCGCGCGAAGCCATCCGCCTCATCGACGCCTTGACCAAGGAGTACGGCTACAACGACTACGGCGAGTGCTTCACCTTTGCCGACACGAAGGAGGTCTGGCACCTGGAGATCTACGGACCCGGCAAAGACAAGATCGGCGCCGTCTGGGCCGCCCAGCGCGTCCCGGACGACCAGATCGGCGTCTCGGCCAACGCCGGCCGCATCCGCAAGGTCGATTTCAAGGCCAAGGACTGGTTCCTGGCCTCGGACAACCTGACCGCTCCGGCCGCGGCCGCGGGCTGGTGGGACCCCAAGTCGGGCGAGCCTTTCGATTTCACTTATGCCTACAACCCCGGCGGCCGAACCAGCCTCGGATGCCGCCGCCGCGAATGGCGCGTCCTCAGCCGCCTGGCTCCCTCCCTCAAGCTCGATCCCAACGCCGAGAACTACCCCTTCTCGGTCAAGCCGGAAAGAAAAGTCACCGTCGCCGATCTGCTGGCCATCTTCCGCGACGCCTACGACGGCACGTTCTTCGACATGACCCGCACGGTCCTGACGGTGAACCGCAAGGGCGAGACCGTCAAGAGCCCGGTGGCCGGACCCTTCCTCGGCAACGACTGGAAGGAGCTTCTCAAGATCGTCCGTGAGCGGACCATTTGCTCTCCGGCCGCGACCTACCTGCAGATCACCCAGTCGAGAGGCTGGCTGCCGGATCCGATCGGCGGAGTGGTCTGGCTGGGCTACGACAATCCGGCCACGACTCCGCACACTCCCTTCTACTGCGGCAACACCCGGGTCCCCGATTCCTACATGGTCGACGGCCGCTGGGGCTGGCGCGACGACTGCGCCTGGTGGGCTTTCCGCACGGTCAGCAAGCTGGCCAATTTCCGCTGGCAGGAGATGAAGGTCGACATCGAGAAGGTCTGGCGGACTATTGAGGAGAAGGCCTTCGGCGATCAGGCCGGGGTCGAGGCCGAGGCGGCCGCCCTCTACGCCAAGGACCCGGCCGCGGCCAGGACTTTCCTTACCGACCACTCGGTCAAGACCGCCGAGGCCGCCGTGGCCGCCTACCGCAGGCTCGAGCGCGATCTCTGGGCCAAGTACAACTACCAATTCTGAGGCCGATGATCATCCGCGGGTTGATTCGCCTTCTCTATTACGGCGTCCTGGCCTATCTGGCCTGGACCGTCTACCGGCTCATCACGGGGGCCGGGAGGAAGAAGGCCCGGCGCCCTGACGCAAAGCCCCGCCTGAGCGGGACCATGGTCAAGGACGATGTCTGTGGAATCTACCTTCCGAAGGAAAATGCCCTGCGCGAGACTTTGGACGGACGCGAGCAATTCTTCTGTTCCAAGGAATGCCGGGCCAAAGCCCTGGCCGGAGCCAAGCCGCCGGGCGCGACCCGCTAATCGTCGGCCAAGATCCTGAAGCCCGGCCCTCCCGAACCGGGCTCCAACCTGGCCTCATCCAGGCTGGTCACACGGGCACCCGGCGGGCCTTGTCGCATGCGCTCGAGGAATCTTTCCACGGCCCGGGCGGGCCCTTCGGCCAGGACTTCGACGCTCCCGTCAGCTCGGTTGCGAACCCATCCCGACAAGCCCAAAGCGGAGGCTTGGCGGAGGGCGTCATAGCGGTAGCCGACCCCCTGCACCCGACCGCAGATGATGACGCGGACCGCGATCTCGTCCATGGCCTGATTTTAGCACGGGCCGGACGAGGGGCAAGAGCCTTGATTTTCCCCACCCCGGCCGCTAGCATGAGGGTATGGACCGCACTCTCCTGACCGTGGCCGGCTTCGATCCCTGCGGCGGAGCCGGAGCCCTTCTTGACGCGGCCGTCTTCCGGAGCTTCGGCTTCCGGGCCGCCGCCGTTATCACCGCCTTGACTGTCCAGAACACCGTTTCCGTCCGGGCCGTCCAACCGGTCCTACCGTCTTTCATCCGCCGCCAGTGGCAGGCCCTGCGATCCGACATGCCCCTAGCCGGCGTTAAAGTCGGGATGGCCGGCTCGTCCGACGCCTGGGAGGAGATCGGACGAGGCCTGGCTCGCCATACCGGGCTCCCCCGGGTCGTCGATCCCGTCCTGCGGGCCAGCTCCGGTTCGCGGCTCTCCGGGCAAGCCTCGGCCGCCCGCATCACCTCAACCCTGCGAGGCCGCATCACCCTCCTGACGCCCAACCTGGCGGAGGCCTCGTTCCTGTCCGGACACCGTATATCCGGCGAGAAGGCCATGGCCGAGGCGGCTCGCCGCATCCAGGCCGATCTGGGAGGAGCCTGTCTGATCAAAGGCGGGCATCTGCGCGGCGCCCCCGTCGACGTCCTCTACGACGGGGAGAACCTCCATCGATTTCCCCATCCCCGCGTCGGCCGCGAGGCGCATGGAACCGGCTGTTTCCTGTCCTCCGCAATTCTGTCCCGCCTGGCTCTCGGCAGCGGCATGGCCGAGGCTTGCGAAGAAGGGATCCGCCGCACCTCGGCGGCCATCCGGAATGCGGTCAGGTCGGGCCGGGGCCGCTTTCTGCTGGCGCCCTAGCGGCCGACTTCCACCGCCTCGACCGCCCGCCGGCGAACCTCGTCCGGGAAGCTTACGCCTTGCCTCTCGGCGGCATCCAGGTTGAGCGAGAGCTGGACGTTGGTCATGGACTGGAACGGGATGCGGGCCGGATCCTCGCCGTTCTTGATCCGCACGGCCAGGGACCCGGTCTTGTACCCCATGTCGAAGAAGTCCCAGCCTAGAGCGGCGCAGGCGCCCAGGCGCGTGGAGAGCAGGAAGCCTCCGAAGAGGGGCACACCCGCTTCGGCGGCCGCCATGCCCAAGGCCTCAAACGAGGCGTTGACCGTGTTGTCGGAGATCTGGTAGATGGCCTCGACCCGCTTGCCGATCAGGACCTGGGAGGCCAGCAGGACCTCGTTGGGATTGGCCACCGGCACGGTCACGATCTCCATCCCCAGATCATCGGCCGCCATCCGCAGGAGCTCGAGGTAGTATTCCGAGTTCAGTTCCGAGGGCGTCCAGAGCGTTCCCACCCGCCGCACGGCCGGCAGCACTTCCCGGATGAAGGCCAGGGTTTGACGGATGGGCCCCGTCGAGGCGACGCCCGTCACGTTGGCTAGGTGGCTGGAGGCCGAAGTCCCGGCCCGGGTCAGGTAGGGATTGGCTACCGAAGTGAAAACGATCGGGATGCGCGAGGAGGCGATCATCGCCGCCTGCAGGCATTGGGTGGTGACCGCGACAATCATATCGACGCGATCCTCGACGAAGCCGCGGGCCAGAACTTGGACCTCGGCCAGGTCGCCCAGGCCGTCACGGACATCCAGCCGGATGTTGACGCCATTCTGAAGTCCGTAATCCTCCAGGGCCTTGACGATGCCGCGGCGGATTTCGCGGGCGGTCGGGGATTCGAGAAGCTGCAGGATGCCGATCGTGTAGACGGTCCGGCCCGGACGACGGCAGCCGGGAAGGAGCAGCGCCGTCCCCGCCAAAAGGAGAGCTGCCCGCCTCGTCACCGCGCCTGTCAATCGCACCTGGTATTCCGAGGTCCCATCTTATTCGAAACCGGGTCCTTCGGCAACATCACGGGCCGGGCCGGCGCCGCATTCCCGCCGCTGACGAGAAGGACCACCGTCCGGCCCCGGAAGGCCCGTTGATGAGCCAGGAGGGCGGCCAGGGGCAGCGCCCCGGCGCCTTCCACCGGACGCCCGTGCAGCCGCTCCAGGCGGGAGACGGCCGGGCGCAGGGCGGACTCCGGCACCGTCAGGATGCCTTCCAAAAAATCCCGGCAGAGACCGAAGGTGATGGCGCCCGGCTCGATCCCTCCGGCCACAGCATCGGCCAGGGTCGGCTTCTCGGCCACATCGATCAGACGCCCAGCGCCCAGCGAGGCGGACATGAAGGCTGAACGAACCGGCTCGACGCCCCAGACGCGGATCTTCGGCCGCCGCGATCGGAGCACACCGCCAACGCCCGCGGCCAGCCCGCCGCCTCCCACCGGAACCAGGATGTCGTCCGCGTCCGGCGCGGCGGCCGCGATCTCCAGGCCCAGCGTACCCTGCCCGGCCACAATCCGCAGGTCATTGTAAGGCGAGGCGTAGACGCGGCCGGAGGCGGAGGCCGCATCCCGAGCCATAATCTCCGACTGTTCGCAGGTCGCCCCGGCGATGATCATGTCGGACCCGGAGGCCCGCAATCTGTCGCGCTTGAAGGGCGCGATCGACAGCGGCACGAAAAGAGTCAAACGAACGCCTTCGAGACGGGCGGCCTCGGTCATGGCCAAGCCATGGTTTCCGGTCGAGGCGGCAACCACGCCTCGGCTCCGCTCGGCCGAGGACAGGGAGCGGAGGAAGGACAGCGCCCCCCTCAGCTTGAAGGAGCCCGTTCTCTGGTCGCACTCCCACTTGACCAGAACACGGGCGCCGCTGCGCCGGTCCAGGTCCGGAACCGCCTCGAGCGGAGTGCGGAGGATGGCGTCCCGGATGCGTTCGTCCGCTTCCCGTACGGCCGCGGCGATGTCGAAGAAGGTCATAGCCGTAACATTATTCCCGGTTTCTCGGCCGCTGACAAGGCCGGGTCGGGACACGGGGGTTGGCCCCGGCCGGGGAATCACCTACAATACACGCCATGGCCCGCATCCTGATCGGCACAGCCGGCTGGAGCTACGATGATTGGGAAGGGATCGTCTACCCGCGGCCGGCCGGACGCGGCTTCCATCCCCTCTCCTACCTGGCCGGCTTCATCGACTGCGTCGAGATCAACAGCACCTTTTACCGGCCGGCACCGGCCGCGATGGCTGCCGGTTGGGTCCGCCGGGTGGCCGCCTTCCCCGACTTCCTCTTCGCGGTCAAGCTTCACCAAGCTTTCACCCATGAGAGGCTGCGGATCGATGCGGCCGCCGTCGAGGCTTTCCGCCGCGGGCTCGATCCCATCGCCTCGGCCGGGCGGCTGGCCGCCCTGTTGATCCAGTTCCCCTGGTCCTTCGCCTTCGAGGAGGCCGGCCTGGCCTACCTGGACGCTCTGCTGCAAGCCTTCGCGGACTACCCGCTGGCCGTGGAAGTCCGGCAGGCTTCTTGGAATGATCCCCGCGCCTTCGACCTCCTGCGGTCCCGGCGGGCGGCCTTCGTCAACATCGATCAGCCTCTCATCGGCCGTTCCCTGGGTCCGACCGCGGTCGTCACCCGGCCGGACTTCTCCTACGTCCGCCTGCACGGCCGCAACACCAAGGACTGGTTCCGACCCCAGGCCGGACGCGACGCCCGCTACGACTACCTTTACGCCAAGGACGAGCTGGCCGACTGGGTCCGCCGGATCAGGGACCTGGCCGCTGCCAGCGAGAGCGTCTATGTCATCACCAACAACCACTATCGCGGGCAGGCCCTGGCCAATGCCCTGCAGATCAAGAACATGACGACCGGACAAAAGCTCGACGTCCCCGCCGGCCTGCTCCGCCAGTATCCCGTGCTGGAGGAGATCGTGCGCCGCATCGAAGCAGGTTCCAGGGACCTCTTCGCGGGGCTTGGAAACGGCGATGCCGGACCGGGAAAGGATGGGCCGGATGGCCTGGTGGGAGAATGAAGGCTTGAAGATCGCCGGCGGGCGCTTGCGCGTCGCCGGGCGGGCGGCCGAGGCCTGGGCCCGGGAGTCGGGCACTCCGCTTTTTGTCTACAGCCGGGCCCGCATCCTGGCCAACCTGGCCCGGCTGCGGGCCGCTTTCGCCCCGGCCTGGAGCGGGGAGCTACGCATCGGCTATGCCATGAAAGCCAACCCCCATCCGGGCATCCTCGGCCTTCTGCGGGCCGAGGGCGCCTGGATCGACGCAGTCTCCCCCCGGGAGGTCGCAGCCGCCGCCCGGGCCGGCTTTCCGGCCTCCCGCATCCTCTTCACCGGGACAAGCCTCGGCCCTTCGGACTTCCGCCAGGCTTTCGCCCGGCCCGGACTGACGGTGGCCATCGACGCCGTCGAGGAGATCCCGCTGATGGCGGCCGTGCGCCGCCGCGGCTTCAAGGATCGCCGGATCCCCGTCTCGATCCGCTGGAACCCCGGCCTCGGCAGCGGCTTCAACGCCAAGGTCATTACAGCCGGAGAGCGTTCCTCCGACGGGACGCCCATCAAGTTCGGGATCGAGGAAAGCCGAGTCCTGGAAGCCTTCGCGACCGCCGCGGCGGCCGGCTTCCGACCGGTCGGGCTGCACCAGCACCTCGGCTCGGGTTGGACGGCCGACGACTACGGCTTGGTCAGGCAAGCGGTCGGGCGGATGCTGGACATGGCCCGGACCGTCGAGCGGGCCGGGTTCGGGTTGGAGTTCCTCGACTTCGGCGGCGGCTTCGGCCCCCGCTATGCCGAGGGCCAGCGGATGTTTCCGCTGGAGCGCTACGCCGGGATGGTCGGGCGCTCCGTCCGCAAGGCTCTGCCCGGGCTTCGGTCCATCGCCGTGGAACCGGGCAAGTTCCTGGTCGCCGACGCCGGCGTCCTCCTCCTGCGGGTCNNAGCTACGGCAACCTGTTCGCCTGTGTCGACGGCGGAACGTTCAACACGCTGCCTAGGACGGCCATCTACGGGCAGGCCTACCACCAGATCGTCAACGCTTCTCGGACCGGGGGCCGGAAGGTCCCCGTCACCGTAGCCGGCCATCTCTGTGAGACCGGGGATGTCTTCGGCAAGGACCTCCCCTTGGCTGTCCCGCGGGCCGGCGATCTGCTGGCCGTTCTGGGAGCCGGCGCCTACGGCCGCAGCATGGCCTCCGAGTTCAACCTGCGGCCGATCGCGCCCGAGGCCATGGGATGAGGAATTTCCCCCGACTGCCGGCTTCCGGCCCGGGGCCCGATGTCTCCGCCTTCACGGCCGCCCTGATGGGTTTGACCCGGCCGGACCATCCGCCTCTTGTCGAGTACCTCGTCGATCCGGCGGTCCAGAAGCCGATCCTGTCCGAGATCCTCGGTCGGGACTGGACCGACTGGGGAGCGGACCGGGCCGCCCAAGCCGCTTATCTCGACAATCAGATCGCGCTGTGGCGGGGGCTGGGCTATGACTTCGTCCGCTTCGAGACGGGGCTGGGCTTCCCGGAGCCGCAGCTTGCGGCCGACGACGCCACCGCCGCCGGCGGTCGGCGCGGCTGGGCCGACGAGCACGGCGGCCTGATCCGCAGCCGGGACGACTTCGAGCGTTACCCCTGGCCGCGTATCGAGGACTTTGACTTCTTCCCCTACGAGCATCTGGCCTCGCGGCTTCCGGAGGGCCTGGGCCTAGTCGCCTGCCACGCCGGCGGCGTCTTCGAACACCTCTCCTGGATCATGTCGCTGGAAGGCCTGGCTTTCGCCCTGATCGAGGACCGCGGACTGGTCCGGGCCGTGGCCGACCGGATCGGCGGGNNTGATCGGGTTGCCGGGGCTGGCCGCGGTTTTCCCCGGCGACGACATGGGCTTCAAGACCGGCACTCTCGTCTCTCCCCCCGACCTCAGGGAGCTCGTCCTGCCCTGGCAGGCTCGTTTTTCGTCCCTGGCCCATGCCGCGGGACGGCCTTACCTTCTCCACTCCTGCGGCAACCTGGCCGCCATTCTGCCCGATCTCGTCGAGACGGTCGGCATCGACGGCAAGCACTCGTTCGAGGACGTCATCCAACCGGCCGAGGCGTTCCAAGAGCGCTGGGGAGATCGCCTCGCCACCCTCGGCGGCGTCGACCTGAACATCTTGGCCCAAGGCACGGAGGAGGCCGTGCGGCGCCGGACCCGGGAACTGATCGAAACTTGCGGACCGCGCGGCCGCTTCGCCGTCGGCTCGGGCAACTCCATTCCCAGCTATGTGCCCGTCCGCAATTACCTGGCCATGGTCGACGAGGCCCTCCGCGTCCGGGCTTAAAAAAGGAACGGCACGAACCGCTTGGTTGTCCGCATGTACAACGCGTAATCGGCCCCGAATCGGGCCTTCATCTCCCGCTCTTCGATCAGGGCCGTGATGAGCACGGCCGCGGCGTCGATCGCCGTGAGGACGCTCGTCGGGACGTCGATTCGCTTGAGCCAGATGCCCAGGCCGAGGTAGAGAAGCGAGGCGTAAGGGGGTGGCGAATGAAACGGTAAAGGCCCGTGGCCACGAGCCTCGTGGTGTTCTCGAGCTGGCCTTTCGGCCGGCCGTGCCGCACGAGCTGCCGCGCCCCGGCGCCCGCAAGCCCGAGGGAGATGATGAGAAAGAGCCAGGACAGCAGCTGAGGCGGCGAAAACGGCCGCCTGAACCAGACCCGCCCGTTGAGGAGAAAAAGGGCCAGGAGGCTCTCGAAGGCGAAGAAGCGGGCCAAGCCGTGGTAGCGGCCGGCCCGAAGGGAGAACAGCCAGGTGAAGGCGGCGATCGCGGCCGAGCCGGCGGCGAAAGCGATCCAGAAGAGGCTCACGGCCGGCCCTGTCCGGGCACGGGGACGCCGAAGCGATCCAGGAAGGCGAAGCGGTCGAAGGACAGGCGCTCCGGGCGGGCCGCCTCCTGCTCGATCTGCTTGGGCGAGAGAACCGGGTTGAGCGTCCCGGACTTTCGACCGACCGCGATCACCGTGATGACCCGCTGATCTTCCGGGATGCCCAAGGCGGCGCGGGTTTTGGAGGGGCTGAAGCCGGCCACCGGATGGGCCACCAGACCGAGTTCGGTCGCCCGCAGGATGAGGAAAGCCGAAGCCAGGCCGAGCCCGAACAGCAGGTACTCGCGGTCCTTGATGACGCAGTCGTCCTCGACCCGGCCGCAGACGGCGATGAGCATCGGGGCCGCCTTCATCCAGGCGTTGCCGGCGCTCAGCGCTTCCTGCAAGCCGGCCAGCGCGGCCGGCTCGCGGACGAAGACGAAGCGCCAGGGCTGGTTGTTGCTGCAGGACGGCGCCAGCCCGGCATGCCGCGCCAGGTCCAGGATGAGATCGTCGCCGATCTCGGCCGGGGCCAGCGAGCGGAAAGCCCGACGGGCCTCGATGGCTTCATGAACGTTCATGCTTCCTCCCCAGGCGGCCGCGTTTCCGGACTCATTCTATCAGGTCAGGAGCGTCTTGACGAAGGCGGCGTTCAAGGCGTCGTCCCGCCGAAGCGGCGGGAATCCCTAGAATCCCTTAACGAAGGCGCAGTCATGGATCTTGACCAGCCCCGTCCCGTCCTCCCTCACCTCCCCGCGCAGGCAGCAGATGGGCGGCTCGCCCGCGGCCCGGCACGGCCCGGCGCCGACGCCCTCGAGCGTTCCGGTCTCGTCCTCGAAGAAGTAGAAGTACCGGCGGCCGCCCCGCACGTCCTTGCCCCGGGCATCGACGACGCGGACGACGAGATCGACCGTCCGGCCGAGATGCCGGCGCAGGTCCCTGATCCGCAGGCCGGGCCGCCGACCCTCGTAAAGAGCCAAGGGATCGAAGTCCGGGCTGAAGCCCAGCGCCTCCAGGGTCATCTTGGCCTTCTCCCGGGGGGCCAGGTCGGACTCGGGCTCGACGCCCTTCACGCCCTGGACGAAGCGCAGGATCTGCCGCGTACGGCGGGGTTCCAGCGAGTCGAAGAGGCCGGCCTTGACCAGGATGAAAAGCTCCGACTTGGACGGGTCCAGGCGGGCCAGGGCGTCCTCCAGCGAGAGGTAGGGGCCCGACTCGGCCCGCTCCGCGACGATGCGCTCGGCCGTCTTCCGGCCCAATCCCTTGATCGACAGCAGGCCCACCCGGATGGCCCCGGCCTCGACCTCGAAGCCGAGGCCGCTGCGGTTGGCCTCGGGGCCCAGAATGCGCAGGCCCAGCCGCTTGGCCTCCTCGATGTACTCGGCCAGGCCGTAGTAGCCGCCGCCGGCGTTGAGCACGGCCGCCATGTAGGGCCCGGGATGGCGGGCCTTGAGATAGACCGCCTGGTAGGCCATGGCCGCGTAGGAGGCGCTGTGGGCCTTGTTGAAGGCGTAGGAGGAGAACTTCTCCAGGTCGGCCCACAGCCTGTCCACGTCGGCCGGGACATGGCCGCGGGCCAGAGCCGCGCCGCGGAAGCGNNCCCGCCAATCCCGCAGGGCCGGCGTCCCTTTGCGCTTCAGGGCCCGCCGCAGGATGTCGCCCTCCCCGGGCGGGAACCCGGCCACCCGCTCGGCCGCCTGCATGACCTGCTCCTCGTAGAGCAGGAGACCGCCCGTCTCCGGCAGGATCCGCGCCAGGAAGGGGTCGCCCGCCCCGCCTCGCCCCTCCCGGCCGCGCAGCAGCGCCTCTTTCATCCCGCATTCGGTCGGACCCGGCCGGATGAGGGCCAAAGCCTGGACCAGGTCCTCCAGGCTGGCGGGCTTCATCCGCCGCAGCAGGTTCATCATGGCCGGGCTCTCGACCTGGAAGCAGCCGATCGTCCGGGCTTCCTTGAGCAGGGCGAAGGCGGCCGGGTCGCGGCCGGGGATCGTCGGAAGGTCCAGCCCGGCCTTGGCCTCGGAAATGGCCGCCAGGCCCCGCACGGAGAGCAGGTCGAGCTTGATCAGCTTGAGGTCCTCGACCGCGTCGCGGTCGAAGTGGGACATAGGCAGGCCCCTGGCCGAGACGGCCAGCGGCAGGGCCCGGTCGGACGGGGCCGGGGTCAGGATGACGCCGCCGACGTGGAGCGAGACTTCGCTGTGGACGCCGGTCAGGTCGGAAGCCAGATCCCAGACCTCCTTGTACCCGGACGGCGGGGAGCCCTTCCGCAGATGGGCCGGCTCGGCGAAATAGGGCGCCTTCTGGCTCAGGGCCCGCGACTCGTCAGGCGGCAGGCCGAAGGCCCGGGCCGTCTCGTAGAGCGCCGAACGGGCCCCGTAGCTCTTGAGGCTGCAGACGAAGGCCGCCCCGGTCCGTCCCCCGCGGTAGGTCCGCAGGACGTAGTCCAGGACCCGCTCGCGGTAGCGCGAGTCGAAGTCCAGATCGATGTCCGGCGGGTCGTCCCGGCCGGCGTTGAGGAAGCGCTCGAAGTAGAGGTCGTGGGCCACGGGATCGACGTGTGAAAGCCCGAGCAGCCAAGCCAGATAGGACGAGGCGCCCGAGCCCTTGAGATTGTGCAGAATGCCCTCGCGGCGGGCGAAGGCCACGACGTCGTGGACGATCAGGAAGTAGGGGGCGAAGCCCGACCGCTCGATG
>DFYJ01000057.1 GCA_002383325.1 Candidatus Aminicenantes bacterium UBA4085 | reverse complement strand
GGCGGGCCGCCGCGCTCGCGGCCAGCCCCCCGGCCGCTATGTCCCTGAGAAAAGCTCGTCTGTCCATGACCTCATCCTTTGCCCAGCGATTGGCGGTAGGCCAGCACGCCCCGGGCGATGCCTTCCGCCGCCTTCTGCCGGTAGGCCGGATCGAGGAGGCGGGCGGCCTCCCCGGAGTTGGAGAAGTGCGACACTTCGACCAGAACAGCCGGCATGGCGCTGCCGATGAGGACCCAGAAGGGCCCCCCCCGCGTCCCCAGGTTCTTGACCTCGGCGTAAGAGCGGGACAGGTGTTGTACCAGATTGGTCTGGATTTGCTGAGCCAGCTCGCGCGACTCCAGGACTCGGCTGGCCTCGACCAGCTTCTTGATGATGGCTTCCATCTGGCCGAGGGTCTTGCTGGTGGTGGCGTTCTCGCGGGCGGCCAGCTCGTTGACCTGGGGATCGGGGCTGAAGTTGAGGTAGAAGGTCTCGATGCCCTTGCGGCGGGCGTCCTTGTAGGCATTGACGTGGAGGGAGATGAACAGATCGGCCTTCTTCTGGTTGGCCAGCACCGTCCGCGTCTCCAGCGGGACGTGGATGTCGGTCTCCCGGGTCAGGATGACCTCGATGTCCCGGCCGGCTTCCAGAAGCGCCTTGAGCCGCAGGGCCAGGTCCAGGGTGACTTCCTTCTCCAGATGGCCGCGGGCGTCCAGGCATCCGGGGTCGACCCCGCCGTGGCCCGGGTCGATGACGATGGTCTTGACCCCCAGCCCCAGCTGGCGGGCCAGGGTGTAACCCGAAGCGGCCGGCCGGGGCGCCTTGGGGGTCGGGGCGGCAGGCTCCGCCTGCCCGGGCTCCAGGGGATAGATGTCGATGACGATGCGGAAGGGGTCGAGAACGTGGAAGACCTGGGTACGCCTGATGCGGCTGAAGTTGACGGCCGCGGTGAGACGGACCGTGGACGGCGTCTTCTGGGCGATCCGCACGGCCCCGATGTAGTCGCCGCCGGTCGGGACCACACCGGCCGGGACGATGGGGTTGAGCCGGGCTTGGAGGATGTCCACGGTGATGACGCCGGCATCGCGCGACTCGGCCGTCACGTACTCGCGCAGGACGCCGATGTCCACGACCAGGCGGGTGAAGTTGGCGTGGGTGTAGGAGCGCAGGTTGTAGCCCTCGGCCCGCGGGTCGGCCGTCTGGCCTCTCACCGGCGCCGACGCGCCGCCGCCCGCCTGGCCGGGGCCGCCGCCGGACGCGGGACGCTGTCCGGACGCCGACGCGGCCGCGATAAGAGAAAGCAGGAGGGCTGCGGAGAGAAGCTGACGGCGGATTCGGTGACTCAATCCGCCACGATTGTAGCCGGGACCGCGGCCTTGATCAAGCCGATCAGGCCCCGAACTTTTTCAGCTTGCCGGCGTGGCCGAGCATCAGCGGCATGGCGAAGATCGAGCGGAACCGTCCCAGCAGTCCGCCGGCGCACTCGCGCTCGGTGAAGACGCCGGTATTGTCCGGCAGGGCCGTGGGCGCCACCAGCAGGAACGGGTTGGGGTGGAAGGAATGGCCGTGCATGAGGGCCGGCGTGGAGTGGTCCGCGGTGACGACCAGGACGTCGGGCTTGAGGGCCTCGAGGCGGGGGATGAAGGAGTCGATCTCCTCGATGGCCGCGACCTTGGCCTCGAAGTCTCCATCCTCGCCCGCCGCGTCCGTCTTCTTGAAGTGGACATAGAAGAAGTCGTGCTCGGTCCAGTGGGCTTCCAGGGCGTCGAAGAGGTCGGACGTGGCCCCCCCGACTTTATACGTGGTCATGCCGATCAGCTTGGCCAGGCCCTTGTACATCGGGTAGCCGGCGATGGCCGCCGGCTTGAGGGCGTAGAGGTCGGGCATCTGGGGGATGCTGGGCTGCAGCGAGAAGCCGCGCAGGAGGGCGGCGTTGGCCGTCGGCTCATCGGCCAGGATGCGGACGACTTCGTCCAGGAAGGCGTTGACGGCTCCGGCCGCCTTCTCCGATCCCGGCGCCTCAGCCTTGGCCGGCATCCGGGGCTTGCCGTCCTTCTGGGGATCGGCGTCGGTCAATGCGTCGCCCAGGCCCTCGGCCCGGAAGCGGGCTACGAAGCGATGCTCCTTGCCCGGGAAGAGCGTCACTTCGGTCCCCGGCCGGCCGACGACGGCGGCGTTGATCCGGGCGCAGAGGCGCTCGCACTCGGCCGTCGGGATCCGCCCGGCCCGGCGGTCGGCGATCAGGCCGTCCTTGAGGGTGGCAAAGTTGCCGCGGGCCACCAGGTCGCCCTGGCGGACCTCGACATCGGAGCCGAGGGCCTCCAGGATGCCGCGCCCGAGCTGGTACTTGATCGGGTCATAGCCGAAGAGGCCCAGGTGGGCCGGGCCGCTGCCGGGGGTGATGCCCATGAAGACGGGGTCGGTCACACCGCAGCAGCCGTGCAGGGCCAGCCGGTCCAGGTGGGTCGTCTGGGCCGTCTCCAGCTCGGTCTTGTCGTGGCGGGGCAGGCCGCCCAGCCCGTCGATGACGAGCAGGACGATCTTGGTTTCGGTCGGCTGAGCCAGCTCGCGGGCCAGGTCTTCCCATTCCATGGCGGTGTCCTTTGCGGGGGGATGGACGGTCTTCGCGCCGGATCATGATAGCGCAGGCGGCGCCTCAGGACAAGACGAGCCTCGGCGGAATCAGGCCCGATTTCCAGGAATGAGTATCATCTTTTCAGGACGGCGTCGTGCCGGCCGACGTTTCGCAGGATGATGATGTCTTCCTGCGTCTGGAACGTCAAACGGATCGCCAGGCCGGCCCGAGCTTCCCAGATTCCCTCCGTGCCTTGAATCTTCTTGACTCTCAGGCCGGGGTGTCGGAGATCGGCTTCCAGGAGGCGCAGGGACTTGCGGACCCGCTCGGCCTCCTCATCCGTCAGACGGATGAACGCGCGCTGGAAGCGCCGCGTGAATCGAAGCCGCATCATCGCTTCTTTCGGCGGCCTCGATCAAGAGCTGCGATGGCCGCCGAGGAGCTTCCGGCCTCCGAGACGCGGCCGGCGGCCAGGTCCTCCGAGGCTTCCCGCTCGCCGGCCTGCCAGGCATCGGTCCAGAAATAGGCTTGGCTCGAGTCGATCAGCTTCTTGGGCACAAGCCGGATGCCGTCTTCCTCGGCCCGGACTTCAAGGTAGTCTCCCTCGGCCACCCTGAAGGCGCGGCGGATGGAAGCGGGCAGGGTGATCTGCCCGTTGCGTGTCATCTTGGTCAGGGCACAGTCAGCCATGTCGTTATCCTATAATAGCAATAAAGTAATATAGTAATACCAAGCCATCGTCTTGTCAAGCGGAGGGGCTGCCGGCCCCCCGTCGACGGCTTGCCGAGTCGTTATGCCGATGCGTTTGACATGCGGGCGGCGACCCTTTACCCTCTTAAGGCGAGGATCGAACATGAGAACTCCAAGAATCATCGCTCCGATGCTTCTGATCAGTCTGGCCTGCTTGGGCATCCCGGCGGCGGCCGACGGGCAGTCCAAGGCGGCCGACCCGCGGCCCGGGACGGTGTGGAAAGAGCCCGCCACGGGCCGCGCTTCCGCCTCCCGACCGAGGCGGAATGGGAGCGCGCCTGCCAGGCCGGGGGGGATGCCCAGCGCTACGGGGCGGTCGGCGAGATCGCCTGGTACAAGGACAACTCGGAAGGCTCCACCCATCCCGTGCGGATGAAGACGCCGAACGCCTGGGGCCTCTACGACATGCTGGGCAACGTCTGGGAGTGGTGCGCCGACTGGTATGACGAGAAGGCCTATGCCGCCGGCCCGGCCGTTGATCCCAAGGGGCCCGCATCCGGCACCCACCGCGTCGGCCGCGGCCTTGAGCCGCCGCGGCGCCGATGATACAATCCCACCTCCTCCGGCTCTCAGCAGGAACCCATGGCCCCGCGCTTCATCCATCTCCATAACCATTCCGAGTACTCCATCCTGGACGGGGCCATCCGCGTCGCCAAGCTGCCCGAGGCGGCCCGCGAGCACGGCATGGGGGCGGTGGCCCTGACCGACCACGGCAACCTCTTCGGCGCGGTGGCCTTCGCCAAAGCGGCCAAGAAGGCCGGCGTCAAGCCGATCTTCGGCTCCGAGGTCTATGTGGCCCCGCGCAGCCGCCACGACCGCGAGGTGCGCGACCAGGAGTCGGCCCACCACCACCTGCTCCTCCTCGTCCGCGACGAGGTCGGCTACCGCAATCTCTGCATCCTGCTGTCCAAGGCCTACCTGGAGGGGTTCTACTACCGGCCCCGCGTGGACAAGGAGCTGCTGGCCGGCCACGCCAAGGGCCTGGTGGCGCTGTCCGCCTGCCTCAAGGGCGAGGTGGCCTACATGCTGGCCCGGGACATGGACGATGCGGCCGAGAAGGCGGCCGGCCAGTACGCCGAGATCTTCGGCCCCGGCAATTTCTACATCGAGCTCATGGACCACGGTCTGGAGCCGCAGAAGAAGGTCAACCCCAAGCTGGTCCGGCTGGCCCGCTCGCTCGGCCTGCCGCTGGCCGCGACCAACGACTGCCATTACCGCCGTCAGGAGGACGCCGAGAGCCACGACGCCCTGCTCTGCATCCAGACCAACAAGAAGGTCTCCGACACGGACCGGATCAAGTTCGGCTCCCAGGAGTTCTACTTCAAGAGCGGCGAGGCGATGGCCCGCCTCTTCGCCGAGGTTCCCGAAGCCATCGACAACACCTTCGAGATCGCGGCCGGCTGCGACTTCACCTTCCCCAAGGACGTCCACTTTCTGCCGCGCTTCGCCCCGCCCAACGGGCAGAGCCTGCAGGACTACTTCGAGGCGGTCTCCCGGGAGGGCTTCGAAGGCCGCATGGCCGCCATCCGGCCGCGTCTTCTCCGGGACGGGGCGGCCCACACCGAGGCCGAGTACCAGGCGCGCTTCGAGCGCGAGCTGCGGCTCATCGAGAAGATGGAGTTCGAGGGCTATTTCATGATCGTCTGGGACCTGCTGCGGACGGCCCGGTCCATGGACATCCCGGTCGGGCCGGGGCGGGGCTCGGCCGCCGGCAGCCTCCTGGCCTACAGCCTGGGCATCACCGACATCGACCCCATCGAGTATGACCTGCTCTTCGAGCGCTTCCTCAACCCGGAGCGGGTCTCCCTGCCGGACATCGACATGGACTTCTGCGCCCGGCGCCGCGAGGAGATGATCCGCTACGTGCGGGAGAAGTACGGGGAGGACAACGTCAGCCAGATCATCACCTTCGGGACGATGGCCGCCCGGGCCGCCATCCGCGACGTCGGCCGGGTCCTGGAGGTGCCGCTGACCGAGGTCGACAAGATCGCCAAGATGATCCCCTTCGCCCCGGGGCAGGAGGTGACCATCGAGAGCGCCCTCAAGGACGTGCCGGCCCTGCGGGAGCTGCGCGACCGCGACCGCAAGGTCGCCCACCTGCTGGCCCTGGCCCAGAAGGTCGAGGGCCAGGTCCGCAACCCGTCCATCCACGCGGCCGGGGTGGTCATCACCCCCAAGCCGCTGACCGAGTTCGTGCCCCTCTACCGGTCGGTCAAGGGCGAGGTCACGACCCAGTTCGCCATGAAGGACGTCGAGAGCATCGGCCTGCTCAAGATGGACCTGCTGGGCCTGCGCAACCTGACCATCATCCGCGACGCTCTGGACATCATCGAAAAGGAGACGGGGGCGCGGCCCGACGTGGAGAACCTGCCGCTGGACGACCCGGCCGTCTTCGCCCTGTTCCAGGCCGGCTCCACGGACGGCGTCTTCCAGTTCGAGAGCCGGGGCATGAAGGACCTCCTGCGCCGCTACCGGCCGGAGGAGTTCCGCGACCTGATCGCCCTGAACGCCCTCTTCCGGCCCGGCCCGCTCAAGAGCGGCATGACCGAGAAGTTCATCGCCCGCAAGCACCACCCCGAGCAGACCGTCGTCGATATCGCCCAGCTGGAGCCCATCCTCAAGGAGACCCGCGGCCTGATCGTCTACCAGGAGCAGGTCATGCGCATCGCCGTCGTCCTGGCCGGCTTCTCCCTGGCCCAGGCCGACGTCCTGCGCAAGGCCATGGGCAAGAAGGACAAGGAGCTGATGAAGCGGCAGAAGGAGCAGTTCCTGGCCGGGGTCAAGGCGGCTAAAACAGTCGCCGCGCCCAAGGCGGGCAAGCTCTTCGACCAGATCCAGGAGTTCGCCGAGTACTGCTTCAACAAGTCCCACAGCGCCGCCTATGCCGCCCTGGCCTACCAGACCGCCTGGCTCAAGGCCCACTTCCCGCGCCACTTCATGGCCGCCCTGATCTCTTCCGAGGCCGAGCGGGGGGCCACATCCCAGGTGGTCAAGTACATCAACGAGTGCAAGGCCATGGGCATCGAGGTCCTGCCGCCCGACATCAACGCCTCGGACTTCTCCTTCACCGTCAAGGGCGACCAGATCCGCTTCGGCCTGTCGGCGGTCAAGAACGTCGGCGAGACGGCCGCCCGGGCCCTGGTCGAGCTGCGCCAGGGGCAGGGCCGATTCAGCGGGCCGTTCGACGCGGTCCGCGAGGCCGACTCGCGGATCGTCACCCGGCGAGTCCTGGAGAGCCTGATCAAGGCCGGGGCCTTCGACTCGTTCGGGCTGCGCCGCTCCCAGTGCTTCCAATTGGTGGAGGACATGATCCGCTTCAACCACGAGGCCCAGCGGAACAAGGCCTCGCTGCAGGCCTCGCTCTTCGGCGGCGAGGCCGAGCCGCCCGCGGTCCCGAGCGAGGTCAAGGGCCTGCCGGAATGGGAGGAGTCGCTGCTGCTGTCCTACGAGAAGGAGGCCCTGGGCTTCTACATCACCGGCCACCCCCTGGCCGAATTCGAGTCCACCCTGCGCCGGCTGGTCAGCCACTTCGTGGCCGACCTGGACGAGGAGCGCGATTTCGGGAGCGAGGTGACCCTGGCCGGGATCATCCAGGACTTCAAGAGCCTCAAGAACAAGAAGGACGAGCGGATGGCCTCCTTCAGCCTGGAGGACCTGACCGGGCGCATCGAGGTCATGGCCTTCCCCGAGACCTACAAGAAGTATTACGACGGCATCGGCGAAGACCTCAAGGTCTGGCTGCGGGGCAAGTTCATCGGCGAGGGCGACTCCCGCAAGATCCAGCTGACGGCGATCCTGCCGCTCGATGACGCCCTGCAGAGGATGGCCCGGCGGGTCGTCCTGCGCATCTACCTGCCCGGGCTCGAGCCGGCGGTCCTAGAGGAGATGCAGGGGATCCTGGCCAAGAACGCGGGGGACTGCCCGCTGGTCTTCGATCTGGAGACGGCCGCGTCGGGGCGGGTCACCACCCAATCGCCCGAGTTCAAGGGCTTGAATCCCGTGCCGGCGGCCGTCAAGGCCTTGGAAGCGCTGCTCGGCCCTGAAACCGTCCTCGTGGAATATTAGGGGTCAGGTCTTAAGATTCAAGATTTCTGACAACTAACGTTGACGGCTCCAGGCTACCCGTGACCCGATAACTTGAATCTTAAGACCTGACCCCTCT
>DFYJ01000048.1 GCA_002383325.1 Candidatus Aminicenantes bacterium UBA4085 | reverse complement strand
TACACAACATTTGACAATATCTCCGTTGGGGAACGATACCTTGGACGCCGGGTCCATGGCGCGTTCGTACCAGGCGAATAGGCTGTTGTAGAACTCTTTGGTCAGTGTTTCGACAGAGAAGGCATCGAGAAGGCCCTTCCATGCATTAAACGGCGATGCCATACGGGCGCGGAAGGTCTTGTTTTCGCGATCCGGTGCTACAAAGAAAGACTGCCGCTTGAAATCGTTATAAATCAGGCGGCACCCTTCGGCGCGGCCGGTGATTAAGCTAAGGCGGAAATTGCCGGTGTCGTCGTAGAAGGCGAAGAGACCTTGGGAAAAGAGGCCCTTGACCTTGGCGGGGGGGCGGTCGAGTGCGGTCTGGAGCTGCTTGCGAGCGAAATCAAACTGGCGGCGGCGGCTGGAACGCTCGTTGATGTTGGCGCCGGCATGGACGGCCATGACCAGGAGGGGGCGGTTGGTGTCGGCGTCGGGAAGCGATTGGACGTAACCTACGATATCTGCCCGATCGAATCCACCGGAATCGGCAACGGGATGAAGGTCGTTGATGAAGCGGTCAAACTGCCCGCGGCACCACTCTCCGAATAGCTCCGGCGAAAACTGCTCAATGAGTTCAGCGATCATGAAAATCCTTCGACCTCACTCGGATGCGTGATGCAATGAGAATTGACCGCCTCAGATTTCAGCCGGGGCGACCATTTGAACTTGCACAAACCGATTTTAGTCCTACGGCCCGACGAACTCGTGCCATGGAGAAGAAGAACCACTTCCGCGCGGGACTCGGGGCGCGTTCGGAATCGGCTTGAATCCCCATCCTGACATCATCGATAAGGATATTTCGGCCCGTATGCGATGTCAAGGAAAGGCGGGCGGGGCAATGCTGCCTATTCGCCCGACTGGTCGAGATGCCCTTCGCGGACGATCCGGAAGCGGCCCGTGGCCGCGTCCAGATCGTAGATGTTGAACTCGGTCTTCAAGTCGAACCAGGGATGCCGGACGGCCAGGTTGATCGAAGCCGAGCCGCTCTCCGGCGAGCTGATGATCCGGTGGAAGACGCCGGTCGGCCAGGACAGCATGACCGCCCGGTCGGCAAAGAGGGCGCCGTCCTTGTCGATCTGCTCGGGGGTGATCCGGAAGCGGGCCGGGCGCCCGTCCCGATAGAGCTCGACATCCCGAAACCCGGCCAGGACCACCAGGTTGTCCTCCTGCCCGTGGTGCATGTACCAAGGCCGCTCGACCCCTTCCACGGAGCCGGGCGAGAAGGCCCCCCGGGCATGCAGGACGCGGTCGATGGCCTGGATCGAAGGCAGGGCGCCCACGGGAACGGCATCGAACAGGACGCCCGCCGTCTTGCGGAAAGTCTGCAGGGCCGTGATCGTGAAGAAGCCGTCGACTCGGTCGAGGATCTCCTCCGCGCGCATCAGGCCTTGAGGGCCTTCTCGGCCTTCTCGATGTCGGACGGGTCGATGATGACGGAGATCATATTGTTCTTCCGGCTCAGGGTGCCGTAGGCGTACTCGATGTTGATGCCCTCGTCGCCCAGTTTGGCGGTCAGCTCGGCCAGGGCGCCCGGCCGGTTCTCCATGTCGATCAGCAGCACGTCGCGGAGCTCGATCGTATAGTTGAGCTTCTCCAGGAGCTTGACCGCTTTATTCAGACTCTTGACATAGATCTTGGCCGTGTCGTGAAAGACCCCGATGCTCTCGATGTTGATTTCGTTCTCGGCCAGGTAGCCGCACAGGTCGCCCAGGGTCGAAGGCTTGTTCTCCAGGATGACGAAGATCTCGGTGATGCGTTCCATGGATACCCCTTTGATTGGAGATGGCGGGTCTCGCAAGAGGCCGGCGTTGATTCCATTTCGGTGATTTCAATATAAGGCCCGGTCCGAAAAAAAGCAACCGGGCTCAGTCGAAGATCTTGCCCGGGTTGAGGATGCCGCGGGGGTCGAAGACGCGCTTGATCCCCCTCATCAGATCGACCTGGACCGGGGCGAGGCTGGCCGCCAGATACGGTTTCTTGACCAGTCCCACGCCGTGCTCCCCGGAGATGACCCCGCCGCGGGCCATGCCGTCGGCGTAGATCTCGGCCCGGACCGGCTCCATGGTCGCCCGCCACTCCGCCTCGGGCAGGGGAACAACGGCCCCGTTCTCGCAGCGGGCCTTCATCAGGTGGGTGTGGACATTGCCGTCCCCGGCGTGGCCGAAGGTCGGCAGCCAGACGCCGTACTTGGCCGCGATCTCGCTGACCCGCTTGACGTGGCCGGGAATCTCGGCCCGCGGCACGCAAATGTCCAGGATCTCGACCGTCTCGGCCTTGAGGGCCTCGTACATCCGGGAGCGGATGGCCAGGACGTTTTCCTGCTTGGCCGGGGTGTCGGCGATGAAGACGTCCAGCGCCCCCCGCTCGAGCACGGCTTCGGCCACGGACCCGGACAGCCGGTCCATCTCCTCTTCGGATGAAGCGTCAAGGATGATGAAGAGGTGGGTCTCCCCGTCGTGGCTGGGCCAGGTCCGCTGCAGGTGAGCCTCGGTGATGCGGATGACGTCGAGCGGCACGAACTCCAGGGCCAGCGGCACGATGTCCCGCCGAAACAGCTCCGGCACCGTCTCGATGGCCGCCTCGAGCGTCTCAAAGGGAATAACCAGCGATCGGGTCACGGCCGGCTTGGCTCGAAACGAGATGACGGCCTTGGTGATGACGCCCAGCGTCCCCTCCGAGCCGATGAACAGGTGCAAAAGGTTATACCCTGTGCTGCTCTTGATCAGCTTGCCGCCCAGGGTCAGGATCTCGCCCGCGGCGGTGACGACCTCCAGGCCGCGGACATAGTTGCGGATGACGCCGTACTTCACGGCCCGGCTGCCGCCGGCGTTGGTGGCGATCATCCCGCCGACCATGGCGCTCTCCTCGCCCGGGTGGGGCGGGAAGTTGAAGCCGGCCTCGTCCACGGCCTTTTCCAGCTCGATCAGGGTCACGCCCGCCTCGACCTCGGCCATCTGGTTGCCGGCGTCGATGACGATGCCTTTCATCCGCTCCAGCGACAGAACGATGCCGCCTGCAACCGGCACGCAGCCGCCGCACAGGCCGGTGGCCCCGCCGCGCGGCGTGACCGGGATGCGGTGCTCGTCGGCCAGCTTCAGCACGGCCGCGACTTCGGCCGCCGTCCGCGGCCGGACAACGACGTCAGGGGTGCGGCGGATCTCCTTCAGCGAAAATTCGTCGTGGTCGTAAGCCGGCAGGCAGTCCGGATCGGAAATGACCTGGCCGGGGCCGACAATCTGTCCCAGCGCTTGGATGATGGCGGGGGTGGCTAAAGACATGGGTTGCCTCATTCTTCTTCTTCTTCGAGATCGACGTCGTGCTGGTGTTCCCGTACCGCGTCCAGGATTTTCGGGTAGTGCTCCGAAGCCCTCAGCCCGGCCAGATCGGGATCTCCCGTCAACAGCTTGAGGGAGTTGAAGCCGCGCTTGAGGGCCTGCCGCAGCTCCTCGGCCGCTCCGGGGATCCGGCCTTGGACCGCCAACAGGCAGGCCAGGTTATAGTGGGGCACCCAGGTCCCTCGCCCCGCCTTGATGGACCGCCGGAAGAGCTCTTCGGCTTCCCCGAGCCGGCCAAGGCGGCGGCTGCAGTTGCCGGCCTGAACCAGGGCCCGGTAGTCGCGGGGAAACTTCTCGGCCGCCGTGCGGTAGGCGGCCAGGGCCTTCTCCCACTCGCCCTTCTCGAAGTGCATGTCCCCGACTCTCCGGTAGACGGCCGGAAACTCGGGGTCGATGGCGACCGCCTTGTCGTACCACGACCGAGCGCCTGCCGCATCGCCGCGCAGGGAGGCGATGAGGCCGAGGTTGGAGTAGGCTTCGACAAACCCCGGGGTGATGTCCAGGGCCTGGTTGAGCAGACCCTCGGCTTCGACGAGCTTGTTTTCCAGAAGGGCGATGGCGGCCATCTGGACGAAGACGCGGGCCTGGCCCGGGTCGGCTTCCAGCGAGGCGGTGTATTCGGCCTTGGCCTCTTCCAGGCGGCCCTGCCGCAGGAAGCTCAGGCCAAGGACGTTGCGGGCCGTCAGGTGGCCGGGAACCTTGGCCAGGATCCCGCGCAGTCCCTTCTCGGCCGCCGCCCAATCGCCCTTCTGGGCGGCATGGCGGGCCTCCTCCAGATCATTGTGGATGGAGATGCCGTCCTTGGGATCCATGCCGCCCATGCTCTCCCGGGCTCCTTTGGCCGCCAGGTAGCCGAGGCTGCGGAGCATCTCCTCGGTCTCGGAGCTCAGGGGGTTGGTCCGCTCCCGGATGGCCCGGGCCCGGCTGTCCGCGAAGATCCGGTCCAGCTCGCCGTCGAGGCGCTCGGCCAGCGTCCGGTTGGCGTCGTAAACGTTGCTCAGCTCCCCCGGATCGACCTGCAGGTCGTAGAGCTCGGGCCGGGGGGCCCGAATCCACTTCCAATTCCCGGATCGGAGGCCGTAGAGCGGGGCCATGCCGAAGCCCAGCTCGGACAGCCGCGACTCGGAGTATTGGACGAGATCGGGAGGTAGAGCCCCGCCGCGCCCGGCCGGCGTCAGATCGAGGCCCTGGGTCTGCTCGCCCCCGGGCCGGTCCAGGATCGAGAGGAGGGTCGGGACGATATCGACGTGGCGGACAGGCCCGCCGTGGACCGCTCCCGCTTCAAACAGCCGCGGATAGCGGATGATCAACGGCACCCGGACCGTGGCCTCATAGATAAAGACGGCGTGGGTCTTCTCCTGGTGCTCGCCCAAGCTCTCGCCGTGGTCGGCCGTGTAGACGACGACGGTATCGTCGAGGAGGTGTTTCTCCCGCAAGGCGGCGATCAGCCGGCCCAGTTCGCGGTCGGCGTAGGCAATCTCGCCGTCGTAAGGGGTCGCGGTGACGGTTCGGGTCCAGGCGGGCGGATTGGTCGGCTGATGCGGATCAAAGAGATGGACCCAGGCGAAGAAGGGGCGGTGGGCGGCCTTGCCGGCCCTGCCCTCCAGCCATTCCAGAGCCAGATCGATCGTCCGGGCCGCCTTGCGCTCCCGGATCATGAACATCTTGGGGTCGCTTTCGGCCCACAGGTCGTCGTCATAGCCGTCGAAGCCCTGGGCCAGCCCGTAGCGGCGGTTGAGCACGATGCCGGAGACAAAGGCTTGGGTCTCGTAGCCCGCCTCCTTGAGCCGCTCAGCCAGGGTGACGGCCTGGTCGTCCAGCGTGAAGATGCCGTTGTCCCGCACGCCGTGGGCCGGAGGCTGGAGCCCGGTCAGGATGGTGGCGTGCGACGGGAGGGTGATGGGGGCCGAGGCGACGCAGTCGCGGAACAGGGTCCCTTCGGCCGCCAGGCCATCCGCGACCGGAGTCCGAGCCGGTCCGTAGCCGTAGCAGCCGAGGCGGTCGGCCCGCTCCGTGTCGATGGTGACCAGGAGGACATTGGGTCCGGCGTGGCGGCGGCCGAGAAAGAGCCCCAACGCTCCCGCGGCCAGCAGGATGACGAAGACGACAAGAGCGGAAATCGGGGTCCGGCGCTGCGATTTCATCCGGCGGGGAGTTTCCGGGAGTTCCATGATCCAGCCTTTCGCGCTAGGGCGGAATTATACCTGATTCTGGGACCGAATGCCGCCGTTGGATGCCCGGCTAAAGCGGCCTCCTCTTCGCGGGGGGCCTCCCGACTTGACGAGGCCGTTGTTTTTCCCTAGATTAACCTTATCTACCCGAAACTGATGGGAGGGATTTCATCATGCGCGAGCTCCGTGTATCCCGTTGCCTGGGCACGCTGGCGGCAGCCGCCGCCCTGTTCGCCTTCGGGGCCCAGGCCTTGAGGGCCGACGTCGTTCTGACGGACAAGCAGCAGATCCAGCGCCAGCAATCGAAGCTGGAGAAGAAGACGGGCCATCGGTCCCGTCCGGGTTCAACTCGTGTCGGGCTATCGACGGCCCCCGGTCGAGTGGTCCCCTTGGGCACATCCGGCAACGCCTACCTTATCGACGCCAGCGGTCTGGAGTGGTTCCTCAACACCGACATCACGTACACGACATCGTCATCGGCCTCCGGAGCGATGAGCGACGCCACCTACACCACCAGCGTCCAAGCCACCACGTCGAGCGGATCCAGCACCTGGACGACCCTCTCCGATGCCTTCGACGGCTATAACGCCCTGGCCGTCAACTTCGTCGGCCACACGGGACCGGCCACGACCGGGGATCCCTTCATCATCTTCAATCAGAACGGCCCGCCGACGATTGACCCCGATTCCGGCGGCCGAGAGTATCTCTTCAACACCCAGAACGCCTTCGCCAACACCACCACACCGGGCCCCGCACCCGGCGGCGGCCTGGCCATGTGGCGGAAAGTCTATGTGCCTTCGGATGACTCTTTCGCCCGCTGGCTGAACTTCTTCCGCAACGACACGGCCGAGCCGATCACCGTGACGATGGTCACCAGCAACAACCTGGGATCGGACACCTATACCATCATCTTCGGCTCCTCCGACGGAGACAAGACAGCCTCCCTGACCGACACCTGGGTCGGCACGATGCAAGACTACAACTCCGGCGGGGGCCTCGCGCCTTGGTCCGGACCGATGGCCCGATGGCTGCGGCCCACTGATTCCGGCTGGTCGCCCGATCCTCGGCTGGCCCATGTCATGCAGGGGACGGGCAACCTCCCGGTCCCCCTGGCCGACGTCTTATTCGAAGACGACGAGAATAATCCCTATTGGGCCTACACCATGACCATCCCGGCCGGCGAGACCTACTGCATCATGAACTTTGCCGTGGCCCAGCCTAGCAAGGCGGCGGCCGCGGCCAAGGCCGTCGAGCTGGTCGGTCTACCCGAGGGCGCCGTCAAGTTCATGAGCGATGCCGAGAAGTCCCAGGTCAAGAACTTCCTCCTCGGCAACGAGCAGACCCTCTACTGGATCAGCATCAAGTCGAACGGGAGCGGGTCCACGGATCCCCAGGGCGCCTTCCAGGTCCCGGCCGGGACCAACCTGAGCGTCAAGGCTTATCCCGACACGGGCTGGCGCTTCCAGTCCTGGACCGGGATCGCTACCGGCGCCTCCAACCCGGTCACCTTCACCGTCGATCGCGACTACAAGCTGTTCGCCAATTTCGTCAACGCACCTCCCACCGTCCAGATCACCAGCCCGCTGGAGGGCCAAGGCCTCAGCGGAACGGTGCCCGTCACGGCCACGGCCGCCGACGACACAGGAGTGGCCAAGGTCGAGTTCTACGTCGACGGCGCCCTCAAGGCTGCGGACGCCGCGGCACCCTATGCCTTCGATTGGGACATCACGGGCCTCGCCGCGGGCGCCCACCTCCTCAAGGCCGTGGCCTATGATGCGGGCGGCCTGACCGGATCGCACCAGATCACGGTCTATGTGGCAAATGTGACGCTGGCGCTGGCCGGATCCCGGATGAGCGAGCAGGCCTGGGCCGTTGTCCGGGAGTATGCCCGCCTCGCCATCACGGTCACCGGAACCGGGACGGGCGCGGTCCAGAAGTATATCCTGTACCGCAAGTCGGGCTCCGCCGGATTCGCCGCCATCAAAGAGCTGACGGCGGCCGAAGTGGGGACAAGCCTGGTCTACTATGACAAGTATCTGGCCAAAGGCGTCGGTTACACCTATAAGCTGGTCGCCGTGATCGGAGGCGCCGAGCTGGCCGTCTCCAACGAAGTGGCGCTGTGAGAGGAGAACAAGCCATGAGGAAAGCCATCGCCTTCATCGCCCTGGCCCTTCTTTTAGCCGGCGGAGCCGCCGCCCAGGACGGCGGATCCAAGCTCTCGGCCACGCTGACCGGGAACATCCTCTTTCCCTCCGACGCCGGATACCGCGACACCTACGGCTCGGCCCGCTTCTACCCCGAGATCCGGGTGGCCTACGCCATCCAGAAGGGCTTTTTCCTCTACGCCGCCTACGGTTTCCTGTCCGCCTCCGGAACGACACCGGTCCTCGAGGCCGAAGCCTCATCGACCCAGCACGTCCTGTCGCTGGGCGGCGGCATCGGCGGCCCGCTGACCGGCAAGCTCAGCTACAAGGCCGGCCTGGGCTTGTTTCTGGGCCTCTATAAGGAGGAGGCCATGGAGATTGAAGTCTCCGGATCGGCCATCGGCCTCCGGTTGGACGCCGGCATCTGCTACAGCCTGACGGACAAGATCGGCATACAGGCCGGGCTGGGCTACCAGATGGCCTCCGACACCACGGACGATGACGTCAAGATCAAGCTGGGCGGATTCCGGCTGGGGGCCGGAGTCGGCTACAAGTTCTGACGCCCGCGGCGATTCCCACAGCCCCGTCCCCCATCGGGGGGCGGGGCTTTTTTTATGCCAAGAGCTCGGAGACGGCGGCCACGATGGCCTTGGCTCCGATGCCGTGCCGCTCCAGCAGCTCCTCGGGCTTGCCGGACCGGGGCAGATCGCGGACGCAGAGATGCTTCAGCCGGGCGCGCCCGGCCAGGGCCGCGGCGACGGCTTCGCCCAATCCGCCCGCCGCGTAGTGGTCCTCAACGACCACAGCCTTGTTCCCGGTCGCCGCGACGGCGGCCGCGATACCTTCGGAGTCGAGCGGCTGCACGGAATAAGCGTCCAGGACCCGGATCGCGGTCCCCTCCTTCTCCAGCTCCGCGGCCGCCTTGAGGGCCTCATGCAGAGTGATGCCGGCGGCGATGACGGTCACGGCGTCCTTGGGAGATTGGCGGACAACTTTGGAGCCGCCGATCGGGAAGGCCTCGCCCGGCCCATAGAGCATGGCTGTGGCCGGACGCGTGGTTCGGATGTAGACCAACCCCTTGTGGCGGGCGGCGGCCTCGACGCAGGCTTCGGTCGAGACGGCGTCGCCGGGGTAAAACACGACGCACTCCGGCACCGAGCGGAACAGGGCGATGTCCTCCAGGCCCATCTGCGAGGCGCCGTCCTCGCCGATGCTGACGCCGACGTGCGAGCCGCAGACCTTGATGTTGGAGTAGGAATAGCCGGCCATCCGGATCTGGTCGTGGGCCCGGCTGAGGAAGGCGGCGAAGGTGGCCATGAACGGGATATAGCCCTTGGCCGCGAAGCCCATGCCCATCCCCACCATGTTCTGTTCGGCAATGTAGGACTGGAAGGCGCGGGCCGGGAAGGCCTCGAAGAACTTGTCGGCATAGGTGGAGTTCTTAACGTCGCCGTCGATGGCCACCACGGAATCGTTGACCGAGCCCAGGGCCGCCAGGGCCTTGCCGTAGGCCAGGCGAGTGGCCGTCTTCTCGGCGTAGGGCGTGCGGGGGAAGTCGAAGCGGACGCCGGGCTCGGGCCGGGTCACGGCCGGAGGCGGGGTGATGAGCGCGGCCGCGTCGCCCTCGGGCAGGGGTCCGAGCTCGATCAGGGCCTTGTCCAGCTCCTCGGCCTTGAGCGGTTTGCCGTGCCAGCCGTTGCGGTCCTCCAGGAAGGAGACGCCTTTGCCCTTGATCGTCTTGGCGATGACGGCCAGCGGCCCGCTCGTGCGGCCGGCCGTGGCCAGGGCTTTAGAGACCGAATCGACGTCGTGCCCGTCGATGACCACCGCGGTCCAGCCGAAAGCCTCGAACTTGCGGGCGTAGACGGCCATCCCGTGCTCGTGCATGGTCGGATCGGACTGGCCGAGGCGGTTGATGTCGACGATGGCGCAGAGGTTGGCCAGCTTCATCTGGGCGGCCGCGTTGGCCGCCTCCCAGACCGAGCCCTCGGCGCACTCGCCGTCGCCCATGACCACAAAAACCCGGGCCGGCGATCCGCCCAGGCGCTGGGCGGCCGCCATGCCGACGCCCACCGACAGGCCCTGGCCCAGCGAGCCCGTGGCCGCCTTGATCCATTTCATGCGGGGAGTGGGATGCCCCTCCAAGTCGCTGCCGATCTTGCGCAGGTCGAGCAGGGAGGAGGCCGGGATGACGCCGGCTTCGGCATAGGCCGCCCACAAGATGGGAGCCGCATGGCCCTTGGACAGGACCAGCTCATCGTTGCCCCAGTCCTCGGGGTCGCGCGGGTTCCAGCGCATGGCCTGGAAGAAGAGGACGGAAGCGATTTCGGCCATGGACAGGCAGGTGCTCGGGTGGCCGGAGCCGGCCGCGGTGGTCATGCGCAGGGAGTGGGCCCGCAGCCGCTTGGCGATGCCGGCCAGGGCGTCGTCGGACAGGGTCGAGGTCATGGGGACGGCCTCCTGGGAGATCGATTTGAGAGGCCTCATTATAGTGATTTGGCCGGCGGCCGACAACCGCCGGGGCCCGGGATTAGCGCAAGCCCCTAGGCACCGTCCGGGAGAAGTAGATCCGCCTGATCTGGCCGAGGGGGAAGCGTTCGCCCGTCTCGAACTCGAAAGCCCGCGGCTCCCCGCCCAAGGTCACGATGCGGCCGGAAGCCACGTCGCCGCTCTTGAGGAAGACATAATGCTCGCCGGTCTCGATGAGGTTGCGCTCATGGGGAAAGTCCCAATCTTCGTTGACGAAGTTGACCAGCCATAGGTCGCGCAAGGCGATCTCCGTCCCGTCGGCCAGCGTCAGGGACATGCGCGGGGCGCTGAAGTCGACGATGCCGCCGACCGCCGTGTCGCCGCTCTTGAGGAAGAGGATCTGCTCGCCGGCCCGCAGGCGCTGAGCCCAGGCCGCCCCCGAGGCGATCAGGACGACCAACAGGAGATAGAAGGCGGCTTTTTTCATGTCGGTATCTCTCTTCCCGTCCATGATAAGGGAACCGGGCCGGGCTGGCAAGCCGCGCCCTTCGGGATCAGGACAGCCCCGCCAGAGCCCGGCTCAAATCATCGGCCAGGTCGTCGGCCGACTCTATGCCGACCGAGAAGCGGACAAGGCCGTCTGAGATGCCGATCCGGCGGCGGTCTTCGGGCGACAGGTCGGAGTGCGAAGTCGCGGCCGGCCTGGTCATCAGCGACTCGACCCCGCCCAGGCTCGGAGCGATGATCGGCAGCGTCACCCGCTTCATGAAGGCTTTGGCCGCCTCCTCTCCGCCCCTCAGCTCGAAGCTCATCATGCCGCCGAAGCCGTCGAAGAGCCGCGCCGCCCGCTCGTAGGCCGGATGGCCGGGCAGTCCGGGATAGTTCACCCCGGCGATCGCGGGATGGGATTCCAGGAGGCGGGCCAGACGGAGGGCGGTCTCGTTCTGGCGGGCCACCCGCAGGGCCAGGGTCTTCATCCCCCGCTGCAGCAGGAAGCAGGCGTGCGGATCCATCGATCCGCCGAGGCTGTCGAGGGCCAGGAGGATTCTGCGGATCCAGTCGGAGCGGCCGATGACCGCGCCGCCGACGATATCCGAATGCCCGTTGAGGTACTTGGTGGCGGAGTGGATCGAGAGGTCGAAGCCCCGCTCGGGCGGGCGGAAGTTCACCGGCGTGGCGAAAGTGTTGTCGATGAGCGAGACGAGCCCGTGCCCGCGGGCGAAGGCGGCGACGGCCTCCAGGTCGGGGACCTGCATCAGCGGATTGCTGATCGTCTCGACGTAGACGGCTCGAGTCGTCGGCTTCAACTTGGCCGTCCAAGTCGCGGGCCGGGCGGGATCGATGAAATCGAAGGACATTCCGAAAGCGGCCAGATCCTTGGTCAGGAACTCGTACGTCCCGCCGTAGAGGCTCTCCTGGGCCAGGAGGTGGCCGCCCGGCCGCAGGACGGTCAGGAGGGCGGTGGTAATGGCGGCCATGCCGCTGGCCGCGACCAGGGCCGCCTCGCCGTTTTCCAGGGCCGCCAGCTTGGCGTGCAGGGCGGTATGGTTGGGCGTGTTGTTCAGCCGGATATACTTGAGATCGTGGTGCGCGCCGCCTCCCGCGGTCTCGTACATGGCCGTCTGGAAGATCGGCAGGCTGACCGCGCCCAGGACCCTGGGCGTCTCCCCGGCGTGCACGGCCTTGGTCTCGAGATGGTGCTGATCGCTCATGGGCCCCTCCTCCAGTTTCAGACGCCCCCATCCTTCTCCAGCCGCCGGGCCGCGGCGGCGTGGTTGGGGTCGGCGGCCAGGGCGGCCTTGAATTCCGCCGCGGCGCCGGCCTTGTCGCCCAGCCCCAGCTTGGCCAGGCCGAGCAGGTAAAGGGCCTGACCTCTCTGGACGGCGGCCGATTGGCGCTCGCCGAACTTCTCAAAGAAGTCCATGGCCGGGGCTGACTTCAGCCGTTCCTCCGACGCCTTCCCCAGCGCTTCGAGGGCCCGGCGGGACTCGGCCTCCCGCCCCAGCTTGTTCAGGGCCATGGCGGCATAGTAAGCCGCCTCGGAGAACCCGGGGCGCATCGCCGCCGCCTTTTCGAAAGCTGATCGGGCCCGGGCCGCATCGGCGAGCGCTTCATGGGCCAGGCCGATGAGATGGAAGGCTTTCGCCGATCCGCCGCCGCCCGACGGCGCCGCGACCTCCAGGTTCTCCGGGTAGGTCAGAGCCGCCTCAAAGTCCTCCAGGGCCGCGGCGGCCTTGCCTGACGCAAGCCGCCCCTCGCCGCGCAGGAGATGGGCTTCGACGAAGACGCCATGGATCTCTCCCCCTCCCTCCCAGACGTGGAAGCGGTGATCCCTCAGGTACCCCAAGGCCTGGTCGTACTTCCCGGCCTGGACGAGCAGCTTGATCTCGCGGGTTAGAGCGTCGTCGCGCAGAGCCACGGTCTTATGGTTCTTTTCCAGGAGAGCCAGCCGCTTGGC
Organism: Candidatus Aminicenantes bacterium UBA4085; assembly: GCA_002383325.1. Classification (GTDB taxonomy): domain Bacteria; phylum Acidobacteriota; class Aminicenantia; order Aminicenantales; family UBA4085; genus UBA4085. Next base: position 16,540 of record DFYJ01000048.1, on the reverse strand, counting down.
CGCCGGGGTCCGGGCTGTTTCGTACAGCCGGTCAAGCTCCTCGTAGAGTCTGGGATCACCGGGCGCCAGGGCCACGGCCGCCTCGTACTCCCGCACGGCCCGAGGCAGATCGTTCCCGATCCGAGCCGCGGCCAGCCCCAGATTGCGCCGGGCTATGGCCAGCTTGGGATCCAGGGCAGCCGCCTTCTCCCATGCGGCCAGGGCCGCTTCCGGCTGGATGTCGAACAGCAGGTTGCCCAGGTAGTAGGAGGCCCGGGCGTCGCGCGGATCAACGGTCATGGCCCAGCCCAGGATGTCGATGAACTCGAGCTGGAAAGGAAAGCCGTAGTCCGCCGGGCAGGCCGCCGCGATCCTCAGCCGGGCCGCGGCGCCGTCTCTGTCGCCCTTGTGGTCGAGGATCCAGGCCAGCATATAATGGACCAGGGCCAGATCGCCGCCTCCGGAGGGCTTGGCTTCGGCGAGCCTGCGCAGGACATCGGCCGCCTCGTCCCACAGCCCGCAGCGGGCATAGTCCGAGGCCAGCTCGAGGTAATTGGCCGGCTCGTCCCGCATCAGCGTCTTCAGCCTGGACAGCACGGCCCGGCCCTCCTCCGCGCTCTCTGAAGACCGCAGGAGTGCCGTCTCGTTCCAGCCCCAGAAATCGAGCGGATCGAGAGCCAGGGTCTCCTGGGCTGCGCGCCGAGCCTTGTCCAGGGCCCCGATCTTGCGGAGCATCGCGGCCATCAGGGCGGCGGCTTCCGGACTTCGGGCATTCTTAGCCAGGGCCCGGTCCAGCCGTTCCAGAGCCGCCGCGAAATCTCCTTCCCGGGCGGCCATGGAGGCCAATTCGGTGAAGGCGGCCCCGGTCCAGGCGTCATCCCAGGCCGCCCTCTGCAGGGCATCCTCGGCCTCGGTCGTCCGGCCCAGGGCCCGGCAGGCCAGCCCAAGGTAATAGAGCGCCTCCCCATCCTTCGGCCGGGTGTAGCTGCGGGTCGCCCGCTCGACGGCCTTGGCCAGCCTGGCTTCGGCGGCGGCGTAAAGGCCGCGCTTGAGATCGAGGACGCCGAGAGCCGTATTGGTGCGATAGTCGCCGGGATCGCGGCGGAGGGCCTCCTCGTAGTACGGCAGGGGTGAGAGGGCCGGGCTGTGAAACTGCTCCAGCCGCAGGCCGGCCAGGTAAAGCTCCTCGACGGTGGGGACGTCCCGGGGCGGCGGCGGCGGAGTCACAACAGGTGGAAGAGCCGGACGGGCAGGCGCTGCCGCGGTGTAGCGGACAAGAAGCCTCCCATCGGGAGTCCAGAGAGAGAGCGTCGGGTGATCGGCGCCCGGCGCGTCCGCGAACCAGGGAATCTCCTTGTTGAACGGCCGCCCGGGGCCGAGCGAGACCGTCTCCTCGTGCAGGGTCACCACCCCGGCCGAGAGAACGGCACGGGCGCCGCGCATCTCGCGGGTGGCGTAGAAGGCGAAGCGGGCCTTGCCGTTTTCCACGGTCAGGTCGCAGGCCGCCTCCGCCGTGGCCGCCTTGACGCCGCCCACGCCGCGCAGGGGGTACCAATATTGCCTCACGCCGCGCGTCTCGTAAGGCCGGGTCCAGCTGTAGTCCGGCTGGTTGTCCGACCAGGCGCCGAACATGAGCTCGGCGTAAGGCCCGTCCTCGTCGGTCAGGAGCCGCTCCCAGAGCGCTCCCTCGCTGCCGGTGCCCCAGGTCCAAAGCTTCTTGCCGGGCACCTGGTTGTGGTCGGCCACGAAGCAGACGCCGGCCTGCCTGGCGTGGTCGTATCCCGCCAGGAAGTCGCCGGTCCCGTCGAAGGCGAAAAAGGACGTCGGCCGCGCATGGGCCTTCAACCGGCTGACGTCGACGCCGGCTCGGTAATCCTGGCCGTTGAACACCTCGGTCGAAACCGGCCAGTGGGAGAACTGGTTCTTGCTGTGAAAAGTGGCCAGGGCCGTGTCCGGTGGGAAGAAAACCTGGTAGTCCGGCGTGGCGTGGACCGCGGCGTTGGCGAAGAAGAGCATGGACTGGGGCAGAGCCGTCCGGTTGAAGGTCCGGAAGCCGACCTCCAGGGCCGAGGAGCCCGGGCGCAGAGTCAGGCCCACCCGCCACTTGGTCCTGTGACGGCGCTCGATCTCGCCGACCCAGACCGTGGCGCTGCCGTCGGCGGCGTTGACCAGGAGATAGTCCACCGGCATGAAGGTCGTGGCCCGGTGGTGGTGCGGCACGTTCCACTCGACGCCGCCGGAGATCCAGGCGCCCAGCATGCCGATCAGGGCCGGCTTGATCACGTGCTGGCGATAGATGAAGTCATAGCCGTTGGTCTTGTCGACGGCGTAGAAGATGCGGCCCCCCAGCTCGGGCAGGACGCAGACCTTGAGGAACTCGTTCTCCAGGTAGACAGCCCTATAAGCCTTGTCCCGCTTGACGCCGGTCAGCCGGTCGAGGAAGGCGTAGGGGTAGACGGGCCCCATGGCGCCCTGGTAGGCCCGGCCGGAGTAGAAGATGGGATTCTTCTCGGCTTCCCCGACGCCGTAGGTCGGGAGAATCAGGCTCTCCTCCCAAGCCCGGGCCCCCGAGGCGGACTGGGCCGAAAGCGAAGCGGCGACGAGGAAGAGCCCGGCGGCCGCGAGAGAGCGGCTTGGGAATATAGCGCGGAATGGTGCGATCATCATCCACCTCGCAAAGGAGTCGGAATACCGCTGATCAACGAGCGGCCCGGCGGGCCCGCCGGCGGCGGCGGCCGCGGACGATCGCCCGGATCAGCAGGACGAGGAGGGCCAGGATCAGGACCGCGGCGGCCAGGACGAAATAGGTCAGGCCGCTGCCGCCGATAAGGACCCGCAACGGGCTGCGGGAGGGAGCCGGACCGAACCGGCCCTCCGGCCTGCCGTAGCGGGCCGGGACGTCGGCGATCGCGTCGCCGTCCGTATCGGGGTACTCCCCGATGACGCCGGCCAGAGCCTTCCAGCCCTTCAGCTCCTGCAATCCGGGCGAAGCGGGATCGGCGTCGACGGCTCCTTCGATCTGGTTGGCCAGCGGGATACCTTCGGCGTTCCGGGCCTTCATCTTGAGAAGTCCGTAGGAGGCCTTGGAGACATAGTCGACCATGCCGCCGGTATAGGAGTCGACCACGATGCGGTAGAGCTTCCTGGGGTCCAGCCGGGCGTAGGAGCCGTCCTCCTCCAGGACCGAGACGTCGGTCACTCTATCGAAGGGCAGGCGGTGCGGGTTGTAGTGGAAGCGGAGCCCCGAAAACTGCAGGGCCGCGTCGGACTTCATCGGCACCACCGAAGACTGGACCTCGGCCAGGTGCCGCAGCTCACGGCCGTACAGCCGCATCGACAGAAGCGGGTAGCCGGGCTGACCGTCGGGACCACGACCCAGGGAGAAGACGCGGAAGACGTCTTCCACCGTGATAGGGCCGGCCAGGAAGGCGCCCCGGACGATGCCCACCGGGACGATCACGGCCGCAACATGCTTATAGGCGGCGCCTTCAGCCCGGCGTACGGCCTCACGCAGGGCGTCGGCCAGGAGGTTGCCCATGCCCGCCTCGAGACCGCTTGCTTCCATCGCCTCGGGCGTATCCAGGTCGAAAGAACTCTCGGCCAGGACCTGGCCGAAGCCGTCCGGGAAGCCGGACAGGAACGTCACTTCGATCAGGGACTTGTACTCTCCGGCCGCCGTCGCCACCGCCGGATCGGCCTGGACTTCCGGGGAGACGGGAAGAAGGGCATAGGAGACGACCACAGGGCCCCCGGCTCCCCCGATCGAAAGCTCGAGGCGGCCCAGGACATCTCCGCCCCAACCCGTGGAAACAAGGATGGTCTTGCCGGCAAAGCGAGGGGCCTTGAAAAGGGTATGGGCATGGGCGCTGATCAGCACGTCGATCCCCGGTACGGCCTTGGCGATGATCTCGTCCTCGCTGGCAGCCGGATCGGGCTTGGTTCCGACATGGGACAGTCCGATCACCAGGTCGGCATTTTCTTTGGTTCGCAGGATTCCAACCACCCTCCGAGCCTCGGCTTCCGCATCCCGGAAGACCACCGGCCCGGCGAAGGGCGAGTCATCGGCGGCGTCTTTCCCAAACAGGCTGAAGACTCCGATCCGCAAGCCGCCCCTCTCCATGACCAGGTAGTCGCGGACCGGGTAGTCGCGAAAGGCGGCCCGGCCGGCCTCGGCTTCCTCCCCCTCGCCTTCGATAGCCAGGCTGGAGGCCACGATGGCGGGCAAGGCCGCGCCCTTGGACTTGGCCGCGGTCAGGCTGCGGGCCAGCCCCGACAGCCCGAAGTCGAATTCATGGTTGCCCAGGGTTGTGGCCTCGATGCCCATCAGCCCGAGCAGGCGCAGCTCGGCCGCCTCCGTCTCGAACAGGGTATGGAAGAGCGTGCCCATGCTGAAGTCGCCGCCGTCCAAGACGATGGCGGCTTCCCCCGCCGCGTCCTTCTCCCATTTGATGAGAGTGGCCAGCCGGGCGAAGCCGCCCTTTTCCGTTCTGGTCCCGTCGGGCTCGACCACCATCCGCGGCAGGACGTTCGAGTGCAGGTCGTTGGTGAAGAGGATCACCAGCTTCTTGCCGGACTGGTCCGGGCCGGGCCAGCCGGTCGCGCCCGAGACGGATGCTCCCCCCGACAGGAGAAGGACCAGGACGACCGCGGCCAGAGTCTTGGTTTTCATCCATCGCCTCCCTGCTCCCGCGGCCCCTGAGCCGACAGCGGCCAGGCCTGCGGCAGAAAGATCCGGGTATAGAGGTCCAGGGCGTAGCGGTCGGTCATCCCCGCGATGGCATCTCCGACCCGGACTTCGAGCGGGTCGGCCGCCGGAAAGTCCTTGACGCAGCCTTCCGGATGGGCCAGGAAGTACCCGAACAGCTCGCGGACGATCTTTTCGGTCTTGCGCAGCTCCACGCGGGCGAAGTCGTTGTAGTAGACCCGCTCGTAGAGGAAGTCGCGCAGGTCGACCATGGCCTTCATGATCGCCTCGCTCATCGCGATCCGCTCCAGCCCGCAGGCCAGACTGGCCTGGATGACGTCGCCGACCATCTTGTCGATGCGCGAGGCATGCCAGCGCCCGAGGATGGAGACCAGCCCCTTCGGGATGTCGGTCTCGCGGATGACCCCGGCCCGCAGAGCATCGTCGATGTCATGATTGACGTAGCCGATGACGTCGGAGACGCGGACGATCTGGCCCTCCAGGGTGACCGGCAGGTCCTCCTTGCGGCGGTCGAGAATCTTGCCCCGGCCCTTGGAGTGGCGGATGATGCCGTCGCGGACCTCGAAGGTCAAATTGAGGCCCTTGCCGTCGTATTCGAGCTGTTCCACGACCCGCAAGCTCTGGCGGTAGTGGGTGAAGCCGCCGGGGACGAGCTTGGCCAAAGTCTCCTCGCCGGCGTGGCCGAAGGGGGTGTGGCCGAGATCGTGGCCTAGGGCGATGGCTTCGGTCAGATCCTCGTTCAGGCGTAGGGCCCGGGCGATGGTCCGGGCGATGGCCGAGACCTCCAGGGTGTGGGTCAAGCGGGTCCGGTAATGATCGCCGTAAGGCGAGAGGAAAACCTGGGTCTTGTGCTTCAGGCGGCGGAAGGTCTTGGAGTGGAGGATGCGGTCGCGGTCGCGCTGGAAGGCGGTCCGGAAGGCGTGCGGGGCCTCGGCCCGGACCCGGCCGCGGCTGGCCCGGCTCAAGCAGGCCTTGGGCGAAAGCGTTTGAACTTCAACCTCTTCCAACTGCTCCCTTATCGTCATGGGAGCATTATAGCAGAAGGGGCCGGGGAAGGGAGCCGCGTTTCTGGTAGAATGAAGGCTGGAGAGCGAAGAGCATGTCCGCCATCACCGATAATGTTCGCCGCATCCTGGCCGGGCTGCCGCCGAGCGTCGAGCTGGCCGCCGCGGCTAAGACGCGCAGGCCCGAGGAAATCATCGAAGCTGTCGAGGCCGGAGTCCGGATCATCGGGGAAAATTACGTCCAGGAGGCCCAGGCGGCCAAGGCCTCAGTCGGCGCCCGCTGCGCTTGGAGCCTGATCGGCCATCTCCAGTCCAACAAGGCCAAGAAGGCGGTCGAGATTTTCGACATGGTCGAGACGGTCGACTCGCTCGACCTGGCCAGGGAGCTCGACAAGCGCTGCGCCGCCGCCGGAAGGACGCTGCCCATCCTGCTCGAGATCAACAGCGGCGAGGAAGGCCAGAAGGCGGGCGTCCGACCGGCTGAAGCCGGGGCGCTCCTATGGGCCGTGGCCGCGCTGCCAAACTTGAAAGTCCGAGGCCTCATGACCATGGGCCCGTTCGAAGGCGACCCGGAGGTGTCCCGGCCCTATTTTAAGACGACCCGGGAGCTGTTCGTGCGCTTCAGGGATCTGGCGCTGCCGGGAGTCGAGATGAGCGTCCTCTCGATGGGCATGAGCCACTCTTACAAGGTGGCGGTCCAGGAAGGCGCGACCCGGGTCCGCATCGGCACGGCCATCTTCGGCCCCAGGGTCTGACGCCGCGCAACCCGGCCGGCGGGCTCGATCGGAAATCTCAGGCCGGGGGCTTGTTGTATCCCCTGTCGCCGTAGGGCTGGATCTTGTCCAGCCATCGTTTCTCCAGCTCAGCCAGCTCCTGCCGCACAGTCATGGGCGAAATGTCCGGACTCGATGGTTTCAGGTATTCCAAAACCCCCAGAACAAAATCCTCGGGCTTCTGGGCCGCCCAGTCGGCTTGGAGGGCCCGGTTGACGTGCCCGTCGGCCTGCAGCATGAACCGCTGGCTGTTCAGCTTGCCGTTCACGCTGGGCGCGCTGGAGACGTAGACTTTTCCGTTGACCAGGTTGCGGATCTGGTAGACGCCTGCCAGAGGCGGGTTGTCCTTGTATTGCCGGAGGAGCTGCTTGCGGCGATCAGAATCCATCGAAGTCTCCTTCGGGACGCAAGTGCCCCGGATCAATCCTTCTCGCCGGCCGCCGGATCATCGCCCGTCTCGTCCGGGTCATCATCCCCATCGAGGACCTCTGCCGTATCAAGAAGGCCCCTCGCCTCGGAGGACGGAAGTACTTGGACTTCCCTCAGCTTTCTCTCAATGGTCTGAGTCTTCTTGTGGGCGAAATCCATCACGTTGCCTGCTTCTTTGATTTTCTTCTGAGCCTTTTTAATCATCTCACCGAACTTCTTGAACTCCCCCTTGATCGCCCCGAGCACGTTCCAGACTTCGCTGGTTCGCTTTTCGATGGCCAGGGTCCGGAAACCCATCTGCAGGCTGTTAAGGAGCGCGGCCAACGTCGTGGGACCGGCCAGGTTAACCCGATAGTCGTGCTGCAACGCGGCCGCCAATCCCGGCCGACGGAGGGCTTCCGCATAAAGTCCCTCCGTCGAAAGGTACAGGATCCCAAAATCCGTGGTATGAGGAGGTTCTATATATTTGTCGCGTATGTCCTTGGCCTCGGCTTTGAGGCGGATTTCGATCTGCCTTCCCGCCTCTTCGACGCCGGCGGCATCGGCGCGCTCGGAGGCGGCCACCAGCCGTTCGTAGTCCTCCTTGGGGAATTTGGCGTCAATCGGCAGCCAGACAATTTGGCCGTCTTGGTCGTCTCTCCCGGGCAGCTTGACGGCGAACTCCACCCGGTCCTTGCTTCCCGGCCGGGTCGCCACGTTGGTGCCGTACTGGTCGGAGATAAGAACATCCGCCAGCAAGTTCCCGAGCTGCATCTCCCCCCAAGTTCCGCGGGACTTGACATTGCTCAAGACCTTTTTGAGGTCCCCGACTCCCGAGGCCAAGGACTGCATCTCGCCAAGCCCTTTCTGGACCTGCTCCAGCCGCTCGCTGACCAGGCTGAACGACTCGCCCAGCCGGCGTTCCAGGGTGCCCTCGAGCTTCTCGTCGACCGTCCGCCGCATCTCCTCGAGTTTGGCCGCATTGTCGGCCTGGATTTGGGCCAGCTTAGATTCCACGGCCGTCCGCAGGCCGTCAAATTTCTGCTCATTGCTCTCCGTCAACCGGCCGAGCTGGACGGTGAAGCCATCCATCTGCTTTTGAGACAGGCTCACGAGCCCGGCAACCTGTTTAAGAACCGAATCATTCGCATCACGCACGGAGTCAGCCGTCTCCACACGCAGGGCTTGCGACTGGTCGGCCGACTCCTTGCGGCTCTGGGCCAGCTCGTCCCTCATCTCGCGGCCGATCCGGTCTTGGCCGCGGGTCAGCTCATCCAATCGGGGCAGGAGCGGGGAGGCGGCGTCGGAAGGGCGGCGGCCGAGGAGGATGGCCAGAAGGACGATGGAAGCGGCTAAAAGGATGAGAACGCCGATGACGGCGATATCAAGAAATGACACGGGAACCCTCCTTGGCGGCCGGCGCCCCAAAAACGATACCCACGGCCAAGCCGGTGGCTTCAATCATGATGATCCTCTCCTGTCCGGTCTTCCAGATCCAGGTCGGCCAGGAATTTCCAGGCGGGCAGCATTTCTACTCCTTCTGATTCGCGGCTCTGGTCCAAATTGGCGACGACCTGGACCGTTCGGACTCGACCTCCCAAGGCGGACCGGAACTTGAACAGCGGACGGGCGAAGCTGTCATGGCCGGCCTTGACCTCGACCATGAGCACCGGCCGCTCGTCGATGACGGCCAGGAAATCGACTTCCCGGCCTTCCCTGTCTCTCAGGTACCGCAGCGACGTCCGGCGGCCGGAGAGGTCCTCGATCCGCTGCAGCTCCCGCAGCAGGGCCGCGGCCACGGCGTTCTCCAGTCTGGCGCCGGAGCCGGCCTCGACATCGCCGATGTCGTAGAAGTAATACTTCGGCTCCTTGAGAAGGCTGCGGGCGATGTTGCGATGATGGGGAGTCACGGCGAAGATCAGGCAGAGGCTTTCCAGAATCGCCAGCCAGCGCTGGATGGTGGGGATCGAGACGCCCAGATCCCGGGCGAGCGAAGCAGACGACGTGGGCGAGCCCACCCTGATCCGCAGCAGATCGACCAGGATCTCGATGGATCTGATGTCACGGACGGCTTCCAGATCGAGGAGATCGCCTCTGATGATCGTGTCGATGTGGGTGCGCCTCCAGCGGCGGGCCTCTTCCTCGCTCCGGCCCAGATAAGGCTCCGGAAAGCCGCCCCGCGCGAGCAACCCCTGCAGCGCCGCCTGCGGCGTCTCGCCCAGCTCGGATACGATCTCCCGGACGGTCAGGGGGTGAAGACGGTGGGAGAAGAACCTTCCGGCCAGCGAATCGCCCCCCTTCCGCATCAGGTCAAGGCGGGCCGACCCGGTGACTAGGATGGCGGGGGGAATCCCGCGTGTGTCATAGACACCCTTGATCCATGACTTCCAGGACTTCTTCTTGTGAAGCTCGTCGAAGACCACGAGCCGGACATCCTTGGGCCATTCCTCCCTGTCGATGACTGGGCGGTCGGAAGCCGCGTCATAGCTCAGATAGGCGAAGGACTCGAAAAGCTGCTTGGAGAGGGTCGTCTTGCCGACCTGCCTGGGTCCGGAGAGGAGCACGATCTTCTTGGCAAGATCGCGCTTGATGGCCGGGAAGTCGATTTCCTGGCCGNNCTTGGCAAGATCGCGCTTGATGGCCTCCTCGGAATACCTGTACATACTACTATCATAACTGGTATATTATAAAAGTCAACACTTTTATAATATTCTATTAATTATTGTCGCCGTTTTCGTAATCCTGCCGATGGCCAACAACCGCGAGCATTCTTCCCATGGCGAGGACTGTTTCAGTCCAGCGGCTCGAGCTTGGCGGCCATAAGGCCCATGATCAGCCGGGCGCCTTTGTCGAACTGAATGACGGCCCGACCGGCCGTCCCTCCTGAAACGAAAGCCTCGATGCGGCCCTCGCCCAGGGCCGGGTGGCGGACTCGCTGGCCGATGCGGAAGCCGGACATGGTTTCCGGCTCGGCGGCCGGGGCGACGGCCTTGGGGGCGGCCCAGTCCGGAACGAATCCCCTGGGTGTTCTGAAGGGCCGGGAAGGCGCCTCGGACAGGCTGGGCGCGAAAGGCACCGTCGAGACGACATCCAGCCCGGTCAGCCCGCGGAGGAACGAGGAGGGCATCGCCGGACGCGGTCCGCCGTGGATGGCGCGAGAGATAGCGTGGCTGAGGGCCAGGAAGCGCTCGGCCCGGGTGATGCCGACGAAGAGAAGCCGCCGTTCCTCCTCCAAATCCCGTCCGTCCTCCACGCTGCGGGCATGCGGGATGATCCCCTCCTCGACGCCGACGATCATCACCGCCTCAAACTCCAGGCCCTTGGCGCTGTGAAGGGTCATCAGGGACACCGCCCCCGCCTGCTCGTCGTAGGAATCGATGTCGCTGATCAAGGCTGTCCGCTGGAGGTAGCCCGCCAAGCCGCGCAGCTCGACGCCCTCCGCGGCGGAAGCCGCCTCGGCCTCTTCCTCGTCGTACTGGGCGGCCGAGCGGATGAGCTCTTCGACATTCTCCGCCGCGTCCGGGTCCTTCTCCTGGATGAAAGCATCCTTGAGGCCGCTGCGAATATAGACGTCGCGGGCGATGGCGGCCACTGGGCGGTCCAAGTGCGTCCGCAGGTCGTCGATCAGAGCGACGAACTTGCCGATCCTTGATCCGGCCGCCGGAGTCAGCCCCGGCACGCCGGACGGGTCCTTGAGCACATCTCCCAGGCCGAGGCACAGCGATCGGGCCTGCGCCTGCAGCCGCTCCACGGTGGTGTCGCCGATGCCCCGGGCCGGACGGTTGATGACCCGCAGCAGCGAGACTTCGTCGGCCGGGTTCAGGAGCAGGCGCAGATAAGCCAGGGCGTCCTTGACTTCGCGCCGGTGGAAGAACTCCACGCCCTTGACGATCTGGTAGGGCACGGCAGCCTGGATCAGGGCCTCCTCGATCACCCGGCTCATGGCATTGGTCCGGTAGAAGACGGCCATCCGCCGGTAGTCCAGGCCCTCCCCTTCATGAAGTCCGCGGATCCAGTCGGCGGTCCCGCGGGCTTCGTCCCGCTCATCAAGAAAGCGGAACAAGCGCGGCGCTCGGCCCTCCGGCTTGCGGGCGATGAGGACCTTCTCCTTGCGGCGGGCGTTGGCCTTGATCAATTCGTCAGCCAATCGCAGCACCTGGGGAGAAGAACGAAAGTTTTCCTCCAGACGGACCACCGGGGCGGCTGGAAAGTCGCGTTCGAAGGCCAGAATGTTCTCGATATCGGCCCCCCGCCAGCCGTAGATGGATTGGTCGGGATCGCCGGTGACGAAAAGGTTGTCGTGCCCCGAGGCCAGGCTGCGGGCGATGCGGTACTGGCAGGCGTTGGTGTCCTGGTACTCGTCGACCAGGAGGTACAGCCGGCGGCGCGACAGCCGCTCCCGAAGCTCGGCATCCTCGTCCAGGAGGCGGGCGGTGCGGACCAGGAGGTCGTCGAAGTCCAGGGCTCCGGCGGCCGCGAGCTTCTTCTGGTAGGCAGCGGAGACATCGGACAGGAGGACCGGCGGGAGGTCCACGAGGCCGCGCGAGGCCCCTTCCGCCGCCGCCAGCATATGGTTCTTCAGGACGCTGATCTGGCGCAGGACGCGGGCCGGTGGGAAGTCCTTGGCGTCCAGCTTCTCTTCCCGCAGCACGTCGGTCAGGACGGCTTTCTGGTCGGACTGGTCGTAGATGACGAAGCCGGACGGCAGCCCGGCCCGAACAGCGAACTCGCGCAGGATGCGAACGCACAAGCTGTGGAAGGTGCACAACAGCGCGCCCGGCGGGACGTCCATGCCGCGCAGGCGGCTGCGCATCTCCTCGGCCGCCTTATTGGTGAAGGTCAGGGCCAGGATGCGCTCCGGCCTGACGCCGGAAGCGATGAGCCGAGCGATGCGGTGGGTGATGACCCGGGTCTTGCCCGAGCCGGGCCCGGCCAGGACGAGCATGGGACCGTCGACATGGGCGACGGCGGTGCGCTGGCTGCCGGTCAGGCCGGAGAGAGGATCGTCGGTCACGTTGTTTGGTCCTTGCATCAGGAGGACGCTAGGGCGCCAGCCGCATAAAATACGCCTAATAAAAGACGAATGCCACCGTTTTTTTCCAACCTCGGCTTCCATCCCCGCTCGACCGGCGATAACCCAAGAATCATGCAGGACGATTTGAATGAGTGTTAATTGCAAGTTGAAGCTTCAATTAGCACAGAGCAGCCGGCGCACGGATTTCGAATGAGCGATTACGCCGAGCGAGGCCGTCGGGGTATAATCCCGATTGGGAACAGGGCCGATAATCCTGTCGACGCATGAAGCCAGACGGGAATACCGGGCTAAGGAGCCATCATGCCGCGGCACCCATTCGGATCTTTTAACGGAAAAACCGATCCCCGGATTTATCAACTTGAAATCGTTCTCAATGGATTGAAGCCGCCTATTTGGCGCAGATTATTAGTCCACGGAAACGCGAGTCTCAACCTCGTGCACTGCGTATTCCAAGTAGCCATGGGGTGGACAAACAGCCACCTGCATCAATTCCTGATTGGAAGGGAGCGCACCACCGACTCCGAGTCGATCGAAGAACCGAATGACGGGCCGTATCTCGATAGCGATGACGCCAAGACGACCCTGGCCCAAGCCGTGCCGAAAGCGGGCATGCGATTCATCTACGAATACGATTTTGGCGATTCCTGGGAACACCTCATCGCCGTGGAGCAGATTCTCTGGCCCGACGAATCTTTCGAGGGAGTCGCTTTTTGTCTGGATGGAGGACGAGCCTGCCCGCCGGAAGACTGCGGCGGCATCGGCGGCTATGCCGATCTCTTAAAAATCATAAAAAATCCCAAGCACAGAGAACATCAAGCCATGATAACGTGGCTCGGCCGCAGGTTCGATCCCGAGTTGTTCGACGCCGGAATCATCAATACCTATCTGCGCATGTTGAAGCGGCCTCGAACGACGGATACGCAGCTGGCTAAGATTCTCCAAGCCCGGGACGGCTGTCTATGAAGAGACCTCATGGCCGGAATCGCCGGGGACGCCGCCCGTTCCACGGAACAATTTTGAGAAAGCGTACCGCAGCCGTCGTCCTGGCGTTCTTGGCCATCGCGGGCCCCGCCTGCCGCGAGCCCGCCAACCTGCGGCACATCGCAGTCGGATCGGAGATCTGCCGCGAGATCCGGATCATCGAGCAGGCGGGAGCCATGGCCGGCGATGTTTTAGCCGCCGTCGATGTCGAAGGCCGCCTCGTCATTCCCGCCCTGCCCCGCGAGCTGGCCCGGATCCAGGATGTCCTGATATCGCCCGATCAAGGGATGGCCCTGGTCGTCTCGATCGGGGAGGGCCATCCCTGGATCAATGTCTACAGGATCGCCGATTGGATGGCGCCGGCGGGAGGTGAAAGCGTGGAGCCTAGGCGGTCGATGGATCCCTACCCCTATGCTTGGACGGATATCCGCTGGCGGAAAGGGAACGAAGTTCGCTTCCGGAGCGAAGGGGACTATACCCGCTTCAACCGCACGACGCGGCGTCCCGGCGAAAGCCCGGACGGCCGGGCGCGGGACTGGGGGTGGTTCCCTTTCGATGACAGGATCGTCCCGGCCGATACAAAGCGTTGAAGCGGGACAAACGCCCCGGAACGGAGCTCAAGCTTTTCCGACGTACTCGCCCGTCCGGGTGTCGACCCGGACCACTTCCCCACCGGTCAGGTACTCGGGCACCTGGATGACCAGCCCCGTGGTCAGGGTGGCGGGCTTGGTCCGTGAGGTGGCCGAGCCGCCTTTGACGGCCGGGGTCGTCTCGACGATGGTCATGGCCACCGAGATGGGGAGTTGGATGCCCACGGCCCGGCCGTCGGAGATCATGGCAATGATGCCCTCCAAGCCCTCGGTGACATAGGGCCATTCCTCTTCCAGGTCCTCGCGGCTCAAGGCGAACTGGCTGTAGTCCTGCAGGTCCATGAAGGTCATGCCCGACTCGTCGCCGAAGAGGAACTGGACCGGGCGGCGCTCAAAGTCGGCCTCGTCAAGGGGGTCGTCGCCGCGGAAGACCAGGTCGACCTTGCGCTTGGTCAGGAGGTTGCGGAAGCGCAGTTTGTAGAGGGAGGACGAGCCGCGGGCGCTCGGCTTCTGGACCGAGACGTTCTCGACGATATGCGGGGCGCCGTCGATCTTGGCCACGTCGCCCTTCTTCAGATCGGATGCGTTGATCATGGGGTCACCTTGGGGAGGCGGCCGCCTCGGGGGCGGCCGGATCGCAGGCCGTCACTATAGCGGCCGGCCCGGGGGCTGTCAAGGCGCCGACGTTCAGTCCCCGGACTCTCCCGGATCGTCCGCGCCCCCACCACCTCCCGGTTCGCCCACGCCGCCCATGTCATCATCCCCGCCGGGGCCGCCGTCCATTCCGCCCCCGCCATGCTCGGCCTCGTGAACGGCCTGGTCGATCTCCTGCTCGAATTCCGGACCAGCGTCCTCGCCCATCTCCTTGCCCATCTTCTTCATCCAGCGGGCCATGGAGGCGGGATCGCTCTCGTCCAGGCCGGCCAGGGACGACGGATCGTCCAGGCTGTCCATCCGGCTTTCCTCCGAGCGCAGGATGGCCACCCGGGAGACGAGCTTGCGCAGGTCCTTGCCGCCGCAGTGCTGGCAGACCGGATCCAGGGCGGCGCCCACGGACAGAGTTACGAAGGTAGACTTCCTGCCGCAGGCCGCGCAGCGGTACTCGTAGATCGGCATCAGATGAGCATCCCCTCCTGCCAGCCGCGCTTGATGAGCTCGATCTTGGCCGGATCGGCGTTGCCGAGGTGGTGGTGTGTGTCGGCCAGCTCGATGTGATGGGCCGAGGTCTCCAGCGGCTTGTCCTCGCCGAACTCCTGGCGGCGCCGGGCCTGGATGATGCGGTAGCCGATCGTGTCCACGGCCACGGGATCCTCGCCGACCAGCAGGCCGCCGTAATTCCAGAGGTAGCTCGGCGAGAAGCCCCGCGGCCCGACGTTATGGAACTGGGGCGTCAGCATCGACAGGATGTTCAGCCGGGTCTTGCCCTTGACGACCGGCAGCGACCAGATCGAGGCCAGGTCGGCGCAGGCGTCGCCGTGGTATTCGGACGGCTTGGGCACGAACATGATGTAGTTCTTGATGCAGCTGCCCAGGCCGGCCCAGTAGTGGACCCGGGCCGGGCGGACATTGATCAGGGCGGTGGCCTCCTTGAAGACGGGATCGTCCAGTACGCCCCGGTCCAGGACAGAGATCCGGCCGGCCGAGACGCCGGCGTCCAGGACCCGCTGGCGGACGGCCTGCTCCAGCTCGAAGCCCGTCGGCAGGTAGTTCCAGACATTGGTCTTGATGCCGACCACGTCCTCCGACTTGAGGATGCGCTTCCAGGCCGCGACGGGATTCGGCTCGTCGAAGAGGGCCATGACCGCCTCGTCCAGCATGGCCTGGATGACCGGTCCGTTGTGCCGGCGGCCCTCGCCGACAGCCTGGGCGTCGCGGACGAGGACGACCCGCGACTTGCCGCCGCGGCTGATCGAGGTGATGGTGGCCTGCCCGGCCGGCGTGTCCTCCGTCTTGACCGCGCCGCCTTTACCGATACAGCAACAACCGGCCGCCCCGGCCATGGGTGCTGCGGCCACCGCCGCCTTCAGGAAATCCCGCCGGCTGAATCGTGTCTTCTTCATGGCTTTCTCCTTGTCCGCCTGGCTATCTGACCCGTTCCACGGCCGCCGCCGATGTCCGGACGGCCGCCTCGGAGGAATTCGCTTTCATCGCCACGACCACGACCCGGCCTCTCCGCTCCGCCCGCGTCCAGGTCCCGTCCGCGGCTAGGAAGGTCCCACCCGCTCCCGTTCCCGGCATCATCGCGGACCTGAATCCGGCCAACGCGGCCGCGGCCCGCTTCTCGTCGGGGTAGCGGACCAGAATCAGGGCGCTCCTGTCCGCGGCCCGAGCCAGGACGGCGTCGGTCTTTTCGTCGAGGCTCAGGACATTCTCCCGGGAGATACTGAAGTGGTAGTTGAGGATGACCGGGCTGTGAAGGAAGCGGACCCGCCGCGGATCGTCATAGCCGGGCGGCAGCGCCGCCAGAAGGTCCGGCTTCTCCCCGGTCTCGCGGACCGCCTCGGCCAGCTTCCGGCCCAGCTCGCGCAGAGCGGCCTTGGAGGCGTCCGTCTCCTCCTCGGCATACAGAGCGGCATAGAAGCGTCCCTTCCAGAGCGTCAGCAGGCCGCCTTTATACAGGCTGCCTTGGCCGAGCCCCCAGTCCTCGCCGTCGAGATCGTGGGTGAAGACGCCGAAGGCGTCGGCCGCGGAGCCCATATCGAAGAGGTCGGCGATGATGTCGGGCCCGCCGGTTTTTCCGTAGCGGCGGGAGAGCAGGGATTTCATGTTGTAGGCCCGGTAGACTTCGCCGGCTCCGTCGATGTAGTCGAAGATCGTCTCGGGATTATAAGCCGCATCGGGAGGCTTGGGCGTCCAACCGGCGGCCTGCGAGGGGAGCAAGGCGGCGAGGCTCGGCGCCGGCTGGGCCTGGACTGCCGAGGCGGCGGGCGGCCGGCCCGAGGCGATCAAGATCACGAGTGCGCTCAAGGCGCCGAGAAGGACGGCGGCCGTCACCGCAGGTTTCATCGGCATCGATTGTATCAGAACCGCGCCGCCGGCGGGAGGCCGCTCCCGTCGGCGGTCGG